>NZ_AP022673.1:2980000-3237500 GCF_013374115.1 Sphingomonas sp. HMP9
ATGGAAAAGCTCCCTCGTCAGCCCCCTGCTTACCCCCGATCCTCTCGTTCGCCGCTTTCCTGTCGAACCGCTCGACGAGCCGAAGCCGTCGCCGCATACTTTCGACCGTGCGATCCAGCTCGTCCATGCGATCCTGGTTCATTACGATCCTGCTGAAATCATTCGTGCGCAGCCCGTCGGCCAGTTCCCCGGCGAAGTCGGCCATAGCCTCGACATCATCGTCATCGTACGGATCAAATGCCTCGCTGACGGCAGCCGCGTAACCCCGCGGGCCGCCACAATCCTCGGGCGGACAGGTGCCGCGCCCGGCGATGCAGCGCGGAACGCTGCCGCGCAGGTCGGTTTGTTTCAGCGGCTCGATACGAACGTCATGCTCCCACCAATCTCCGAAATCATAGACATAGGAAAAGCGCTCACCGCTCCGCAGCCGGAAGTCGCTGAAGCGGATACGAGGGTTGCGGCCAGTCTCCGGACCATAATCGACACCGTGCAGGTGAAAGCGCCAGAGATGCTGGTCTTCCCATCCCATCGCCGCCTGAATGGCGATGTGCAGCCCGGACAAATTTATCGAGGCAGGCACGACGATGCGTCGCCAAGCGGTCGGCTTCACACCGTGGAGCGATATGCGCAGCCGGAGGACACCGGGACTGTCGGTTGCGGTGTCCGTGCCGGTCATGCGGCGCGACGTGCCTGCTCGGCAATGGCCATGGCGTCCGCCTCGGCGACATAGGCATAGAGCGTGGGCTTAGAGATCCCCATCAGCGTGCAGATATCGCGGACCGTCTTGTCCTTCGCGCGGTATAGCTCGACCGCATGGCGGCGTTTGTCGGGCGATAACCGATGCTTGCGGCCGCCCATGCGACCGCGTGCGCGAGCCGCTTCAAGACCAGCCTTGGTCCGCTCGCGAACGAGCGCGCGCTCGAATTCGGCAAGCGCCGCGAACAGATGAAAGGTCAGCTTGCCATTGATCGTCGAGGTGTCGATGCCCTCGGTCACGGAACGGAGCTGAACGCCTTTGTCGTCCAGCTGCCGCACGAGCGCTATCAGGTCCGGCAGTGATCGCCCAAGCCGGTCCAGACGCCAGACGACGAGCTGGTCCCCGGCACGAGCATATTCCAGCGCCGCGATCAACCCCGGCCGATCCCCATTCGCGCCGGACTTTTTGTCGTCGAACGTCTTGTTGCAGCCCGCCTTGCGCAGGGCATCCTGCTGCAGGTCGAGGTGCTGGTCCTCAGTCGACACTCTGGCATAGCCAATGAGCAAGCGCAGGTTCCCCCTCAGGGCAGGAAAGCCGTCAAACAGCGGCGGTGATTGCCGTTGTTTCGCTTACCTGTTTTCCTTACCTTCACGCAGGAGGGAACACCAGCGGCGACGATCGGGATCAGAATTCGGCAATCATCCGGACGTTTGCCTTACCCCCCGCTCAAACCGGGTTGCCCCCGTTTTGTGATGCGCTCCCCAGGTAGGGGTCGGTTCCGGGAGAGGGCGGAAAAGCACCCTAACGATATAAGTTCGGTTGATCAGCGGTTTACGAGGACCGTCCCAGTCGAACACATGTCTGTTTGGGACGGTTTTTGGCCGCTAAAATCCGCTGTTTCTCAGCTGGAAGCGCGGGATAGGTTCAACTGGGACATTCGAAACCGGTTTAGCGTGTCATTCCGCCCTCAGCCGGAACCGACCCCCGACTAGGCCCGTTCTATTTGTTCTTGTTTCGTTTCCTCTAATCTAATGATCATGCCCCAGCCTGCGGGACTTGGCGGTCACGCTCATTAGAGGGGTCAGTTCCGGCTGAGGGCGAAATGACACCCTAAGCCCTGCGTCTCGGCTGCTTTGCATGCGCGGACGGTAGATCGTGTTTGTGGTGAGCGGTCTCGGACGATATTGTGACGCCCCATGGCAGCGGAAAACAGCAAGGCTCTGGATACGAAGGTGGTTCGTGCACTGCTGGATCGCCATGCCTGCCCGGTGCCGTTCCATGCGGTCCGCACACGCTTTCTCGGCAACATCGCGTCGCCAATATTCAGCGCATCCCCATTGCGGGTTGTGGAAGGGCTGTGGGGCGGCGAAATGCCGGAGTTCCACAGCATGGCGGAAGCAGAGACGCTGATCGGCATGCTGGTCCAGGGGCTCTGGAACGACTTGGCCAGGCACCAGAAACGTAGCCAGTCATTCCGGCTGACGCGGTTGCCGATCCAAGCGACCGCCCCAGATCTGCATTATTTCGGACAGGTCCGCATGAAGGAGCTCGATGGCTTCGTGGACGGCCTGTTCGCCGGGGAGGACGAGATCGACCTGCCCGAGCGCGCGCATGTTGCGGTCGGGTTGCTCGGAGAGATGCACGCGATAATGGTCGGCATCGTCGATCTGGTTGACCGCGATCTTATAGCTGACGACCGTGTGCAGCTTGAGATCAAGTTGCGGGGCTTGCGCGATCTGACCCGGATCATGAAAGGCGAGATTCACGAGGCGGTGCTGTCCTGCACGCGCGCGCGTCGGCAGATGCTTGAGGGCATTCCGACCATGAATCCCACAGTGCATTGATGGGGGCGCCGAACGAGGAACGTCTGCGCGAGACATTGCCCAAGATCGAGGCCCTGTATGCCGCGGCTGGAACGCAGGGCGAGAAGGTTGCGGCAGGTGCCGCGGCCGAGCGCCTCCGGCGCCGCTTCGAGAAGACGCGTACTGAAGAAGCGAGCGAGGAGTTCAGGTTTTCGATCTCCGATCCCTGGTCCCGTCAGCTGTTCGTCGCGCTGTGTCGCCGGTACGGTCTGCGGCCGTTTCGCTACAGCCGGATGCACCGCCAGTCGGTTGTCGTGCAGGGACCACGAAGCTTCGTGGATGGCGTGTTATGGCCGGAGTTTGAGGAGTTGAGCGTCGCGCTGACGTCGCATTTGGGCGAGATCACCGATCGGATCATTCGCGAGGAAGTTCATGCCTCGACCCAGGACGCTGAAGAGGTTCGTGAGACGTCACTTCTGAGTTTCTGACGTCGCATATGTCGCCGCTTTTGCGACAGCGGGATGGCAGATCGTCGTCGACCTGACTCGATCCGCGTCCAGAGACATGCGTCGATCAATTCGGCACGGGGCTATGTCATTTCATCCCGGCATGCAGGGACTGGCGCTGATTCATCGTTGGAAGTTTTGCGTCCCCGATCGGCGTCGCGCCATCGATGATGCGACGAATAGTCTCAGGGGGTGTGAGTTTGGGCTCAACCGCTAGTATCTTCGCTGCCAAGTTAACGACCGCAGGCGCCGCCATGGACGTTCCCGAAAGCCGCAAACGGGTCCCGCCAGGAACCACCGATGAGACTTGATATCCGTTAGCGTAAATTCGAACCGTTCTGCCGTAGCTTGTAAAGGACGTGGCGTCGCCCGCTTGATCCACCGCACCGACGGTTATGAGGTTTGGTAGCTCGAACGACGAAGGAATGTCCTCGTTGAAGCCCGCATCGTCGTTCGAATTGCCGGCTGCTGCCACAAACAGGACCTCCGGTGCGCCTTGCAGCGCTTCGAGCAATCCGGCGCGATCGATCGCAAAAAGCTGCCGTGCGATGGACTTTCGGTCATTCGCATCCTTACCGGCACCATTAGCTTCCAGCGCGGCCTCGTACGCTGCGGGACCTTGCCCCCAACTCATGTTGACGACGCGCATTTTGCGATCGCGAAACCACTGGACGAACGTGGCGTAAGCGGAAGCCTGACGACGAATGCGAGCTTCGGTAGGTACCGCGGGAACGGTGTGCCAATCCCAGTTTTGACGGGCGACTGCCAGCCGGATCGCTGGATTGCCGCGGGCAGCAATGCCGGCAACGTGGGTGCCATGAGCGTAATAGCCCCCAAAGAAGTTCAACTCCTCGATTGTCCCGGCCACCTCGTCGGCGCGGAGCGACGCGATCTTCTCGAACACTGCGTCTGCTGCCGGGCTGTCGATACCCTGTTCGGCATCGGACTCGCCTTGGATGTCGTGCAGCCGGATGGGGTAGGCCAAAGCCTGTTCCGGTGTGAGCGGGATGAGCTCCCCATGAGCGGGGTTGAAGTCGATGTCGAACGCTAGCCCGTGTCGGTCGAAGCGCGGATCGGGATGCGGATCGTCGAACACTTGACCAGGAAACAGCGACAGATCGCTACCCTCATCCCAGATGGCGACGTTGACCGGCGTCAACCGCTGGCTGCTCAGCAGCGTAACCTCCCGCACAGCCCAGATGTCGGGCTTTTCGACACGGTTCGCAGCGATGTACGCCTTCAGCACCGCAATCGTTTCTGCGCGCACTGGCAGCCAGACCTTGGCGGCAACGCGGCTGTAGATCAGCCGCGCGGCGAGATCTCCGCTAAGGTGCCCGGTACGCGCAACGGCAGGCTCGATGAAGGTGGCGACACTCCCAGCAATGATCGGTCGGGTCTGCCGGATTGCCGTAACCTTACTATTTTTGATCGTCTCGCCGATGACGGCCCAAGGCAGGCTGTTCAGCCATTCACCGTAGATAGACGCATACGCCTTTCGAAACCTCTCGCCCGAGGTCTGGCCAGTCTGGCGGTGCGCAGCGACTAGGGCTTTCAGCCTCATGCTGCTCAGCAATCTGTCTGCGGGCTTGCCTTCCACCTCGTCTATCTGCGCGGCTAGGGCCAGGACGCGGGACTCATCGCCTTGCAGAACTGCGACGCTTTGGAGCGTCATCAACAAACCACGTTTGGTGGCGGGGTCCACGATCTCGTAGGATGTGAGCGTCGCTTCAATATCGGCCGCTACCCTGGCTGCGAATGCGTTGAACCTCGCATCGTCGGCAGCGAGCAAGCTGGATGCTGTTCCGGCAACCGGATAGGTAAACCGCGGCAGATCGTCTTGCGTCCGTACGATATGTTTAGACGCCACAGATGGCTGAGCGTGCGCCGAAACCGAGAAGATCGCCGCGGTGCACAGAACAATGAAGCGTTGTCGCGCCCAGCGCATAGCAAACTCCCTCACGCGAAGCTCTATCGAGAGTACCGTACAATGCTTCATGGCTCATTGGCCACAGGCAGGCTATTTTATCGCGAAGGTCACTTTGGCTACGCCGCTTTGGCAGGATGCTTTGAACGTCAGCCGCTTGTTCCGGCTGGGCCACTCAACTCGTGAAGCAGCCGAGACGCAGCTGACATGGCAGCTGAGCAAGGCTGCCCGGATCCACGAACATTTGGTGCTAGCCGGCAGCGCTGCCCCACCTGGCCGCGGTAAGCGGCGAGCCTTTGTCGCAAATGTGCTGAGATAATCGTCACGTGGGTGCGCTACAGATCCGTGAGATCCTCGGGGTATCTCCCACCGCGTTGGCAAAAGGCCTCCCAGGTTTTCTTACCGAGCTCTGAAACCACGAGACATTCCGGATCATCTGACATCGGTTCCAAGAGGGCGAGACGAAGGAGCGGTGCGATCGTCTTGTCGCCGATGGCCTTGTCAATGGCACGCCCGGGGACGACGAGTTCCCATCCGGCCGTTCCCCGTCCGGTGACGGTCAAAGCGAGATGTCCGCCCCATGCCGGCTCGTCGCCACGCCCTAGCGTGAACAGGCAAATGCTCCAGAAAGCAGTTCTTGGGCGGGGCGGGATCAGCATCCATTCCATGGCTCCGGTACCCGCTTGCTCGACAGCGGATATCGGGTTGGCCGGATCGTCACCGACACCGCTAACGCCATCGCGCCAGGCTCGTTCCAGTGCCTGGGCGATGGCACCTGCCGTATCGACGGCAAGGCCGTATTTGCGGTTGTAACGGTCCTTGGCGACGATCCCGCGCGCGATCTCACGAAACCGCGCCTTGCGCCGTGGGTCGGAGGAAAATCTTCCGGATGGCCCGGTCATGCCGCCTCCTCGACCGGCGCTGCATCCACGCGCGCGCGCCCGACGATCGCGGCGACGGTGTTCTTGCTGAGACTGAGATCGCGGGCGATCCAGCGATAACTGCGGCCTTCGGCAACGAGTGCCAGCACCTTGGGCGCGAGCCGGTCCGATTTAGGACGGTCGCCGATTTGCCGACCGAGCTTGCGTCCCCGTGCCCGCGCTGCGGCGAGACCGGAGCGGACGCGCTCGCTCAGCATGTCGCGCTCGAACTGCGCGATGCCGGCGAGCATCGTCGCCATCATCCGCCCGTGCGGCGTATCGACTTCGAAAGTCATGCCGCTCATCGCGACCACCGACACCCGCCAGCCCGACAGTCGGTTCAGCGTATCAAGCAGATCCTGCGTCGAACGCCCCCAGCGGCTGAGTTCTGTGACGAGGATCGCATCGATGTGGCGCGCCTGGGCCAGTTTCATAACCTCGGCACGTGCCGAGCGGTTGGCCTTCATGCCGGACGCAGTTTCGCGGAAGACCTCTACCACATCATATCCGCCACGCTCGGCAAAACCGACAAGATCGCGAAGCTGCCGCTCGCACGACTGGTCGGCGGTCGAGACACGGGCGTAGATGGCGGCGCGTTGTCCCAATTGAACCTTCCCGAAATCAGGCCCCAAAAACCCTTGATTCACGCGGGGCCAGTGTTGTCCAAAACAGACTTCTGTTCAATCGGGACAATGCCGCATGCCCAGACGCCATATCCTGAGCGCGCGGCATCGGTCGGCGTTGCTCGACCTGCCGACCGACGAGGCGTCGCTGCTGCGGCATTACATCCTGGCGGATGACGACCTGATCCATATCGACCGGCGACGCCGGCCGGAGAACCGGATCGGCTTCGCACTGCAACTCTGCGCGCTGCGCTATCCCGGACGGATGCTGGTGCCGGGCGAGGTGATCCCGCTTGCTGTGTCCGCCTTCCTCGGCGCCCAGCTCGGTATCACCGGTGACGCGCTCGTTCGCTACGCCGTTCGGCGCCAGACCCGCCAGCAGCACATGGAGGTGCTGCGCTCCATCTACGGCTACAGGACGTTCCCCGGTCAGGGCGCGCCGGCACGGGCGTTCCGCGACTGGCTGTTCATCGAAGCCGAGCAGGCACGTTCGAACGACGATCTCGCCCGGCGCTTCATCGCCCGCTGCCGCGAGACCATAACCATTCTGCCGGCGATCACGACGATCGAGCGGTTGTGCGCCGACGCGCTCGTCGCGGCCGAACGTCGGATCGAGAAGCGCATCGCCACGCGCCTTGATCCGGCCGCTCGCACTCGGCTCGACCGGCTGACGACCGAGATGCTGCCGGGGGCAATCAGCCGCTTCATCTGGCTGCGCCGGATCGAGCCGGGCAATAATTCCGCCGCGGCGAACCGGCTGCTCGACCGATTGGAGTTCCTGCGCGCGATGAATCTCGATACCGGTCTGCTCGCCGGCGTCCCGCCGCATCGTGTCGCCCGGTTGCGCCGACAGGGCGAACGCTACTTCGCCGATGGCCTGCGCGATCTCAGTGCCGACCGGCGTCGCGCCATCCTCGCGGTCTGCATCATCGAGTGGGCCACCGCGACCGCGGATGCGGTGATCGAGACGCATGACCGGATCGTCGGGCGCACCTGGCGCGAGGCGAAGCAGCTGCATGACGCACGCGCCGCGGAAACCAGAAATGGGGTCACTGCGACGCTGGGCGGGTTCGCCGCACTCGGCCAGTCGCTGCTCGAAGCGCATGGCGACGGCGCGTCGCTGGAGGATGCGGTCGCGCGTGCAGCGGGATGGGAGCATCTCACCCGCCTCGTCGCTACGGCCAGGACACTGACGGACACGCTCGGCGACGATCCGCTGGCCCATGTCGATCAGGGCTATCACCGCTTCCGCCGCTATGCCCCGCGCATGCTGCGCTGCCTCGACCTCGAGGCCGCGCCGGTCGCCCGGCCCTTGCTGGACGCAGCGACCGCCATCGCGACCAAGGGCGCACTTCCGACGACCGACGATTTCCTGCGCCCACATTCCAAATGGCGGCGACAATTGCGGGCGAAGGGCGACGATGATGCGCGCCTCCGGGAAGTCGCGGTGATGTTCCACCTGCGCGACGCGCTGCGCTCGGGCGACATATGGCTCGACCGCTCGCATCGTTACGGCGACCTCCGCCACGTTCTTGTGCCGATGGCGGTCGCGCGCGCCGCGAAGCTGGCGGTCCCGCCCGACCCGCATGTCTGGCTCGCCGACCGCAAGGCGCGACTTACCGATGGCCTTGCCCGCCTCGGTCGCGCGGCGCGCAACGGCGCGATCCCGAAAGGCAGCATCGAGGGTGGCACGTTGCGCATCGATCGCCTGACCGCCGATGCCCCGGACGGGATCGATGACCTAGTGCTCGACCTGTATCGACGCCTGCCACCCGTCCGCATCACCGACCTGCTGCTCGAAGTGGATGCCGCGCTTGGGTTCACCGACGCCTTCACCCATCTGCGCACCGGCGTACCGTGCGGCGACCGGATCGGCCTGCTCAACGTCCTGCTCGCCGAGGGGCTGAACCTGGGACTGCGCAAGATGGCTGAGGCGTCCAACACCCACGATTATTGGCAGCTTTCCCGCCTCGCGCGCTGGCACGTCGAAAGCGAAGCGATCGATCAGGCGCTGGCTCATGTGGTCGCCGCGCAAGGAGCGCTGCCGATGGCAAGGGTCTGGGGCATGGGCACCACCGCATCGGCCGATGGCCAGTTCTTCTCTGCCGCGCGGCAGGGCGAAGCGATGAACACGGTCAACGCCCGCTACGGCAACGATCCCGGCATCAAGGCCTATACCCATGTCAACGACCGGTTCGCGCCGTTCGCGTCGCGGACCATCCCCGCGACCGTCAGCGAGGCACCCTATCTGCTCGACGGGCTGACGATGAACGAAGCCGGGCGGCGGATCGAGGAGCAGTACGCCGACACCGGCGGGTTCACCGATCATCTGTTCGGGATCAGCGCCATGCTCGGCTACCGCCTCGTGCTGCGCATCCGCGACCTGCCGTCCAAACGGCTCTACGTGTTCGATCCCGCCGCCACGCCGAGCGAGCTGCGGCCGCTGGTGGGCGGGAAGGCGCGCGACGCGTTGATCGTCTCCAATTGGCCCGACCTGTTCCGCTGCGCGGCCACCATGAGCGCGGGGCAGGTCGCGCCGAGCCGCATCCTGCGCAAGCTTGCCGCCTATCCGCGCCAGAACGATCTGGCGGCCGCACTGCGCGAGGTCGGCCGGATCGAGCGGACGCTGTTCATCATCGAATGGATCCTCGATGCCGGCATGCAGCGCCGTACGCAGGTCGGCCTCAACAAGGGCGAGGCACACCACGCGCTCAAAAACGCCTTGCGCATCGGCCGCCAGGGCGAGATCCGTGACCGCACCACGGAGGGGCAGCACTACCGGATCGCGGGACTTAACCTGCTCACCGCCATCATCGTCTACTGGAACACCCTGCATCTCGGCCATGCCGTCAAAGCCCGACGCCGCGAAGGGCTTGATACGCCCGATCACCTTCTCGCCCATATCTCACCGCTCGGATGGGCGCATATCCTCCTCACCGGCGAATACCTCTGGCCCAAGGATACCGCCGCTTAGGGTGTCATTTCGCCCTCAGCCGGAACCGACCCCAGCCTGGCGCCCTGATGCACCGTCCGCAGCAGCTCGATCGACGCAAGGATCTGATCGGTCGGGCGAAACGACCGGAAGCTGAACGCCGCGAATACGAGCCTGGCGACGGCGCGCAGCGATCTCTGGCGACCCACCAGTTCGTCGAACTCGTCGTGCCTGTCGGGATGAACGAGACCGGAGGCTACCGCGACGCTGGTCTCCAGCGCCTCCCACCCGAGCGTGCCGGCGATCGCCGCGCCGAGATCACCGCCGCTCGTGCGCGCCGCCAGCAGCGCCCGGCCGAGCTGGACATGATCGACCGCGACGCCAGTCAGTATATCGGCCTCGCGCAAGCGCCGCTCGTTGCGGCTCCACTCCGCCTTACGCCGGGCGGTGCCGAGGAGCCTGCCGAACAGGTCGATTGCCAGGTCGGTGAGCGCTGCCTGCCGCTCGATCACGAAGGCGGTCAGCGTCGCATAGCGGCGGTCTGCCGAGAAGCGCTGCATCTCGCGGGCGTGGAGGATGCGCGCTTCCTTGGCGATGACGCCGTAGCGGTTGGCGTGGATGGTTTTTCGCCGTTCGTCGGTGATCCCTGCGCGGCGCACGACCTCGAGCCGGGCGATCACCGCCTTGAGGCTTTTCGTTCTGGCGCCTTCGGGTGCATCGGCGATCCAGCCGAGCATGGTTCGCTCTCCGCTCCGTTCGCTGAGCAACTCGTCCAGGCTGGCCAGCGTGGCCGGGCTGAGGTCGGCGATCAGATGTCGATACGCCTGTCGCCGCGCCATGGCGCGACCAGCCAGCGCAAGTCGCTCGATCAGGTCCGCGCCCGGGACAACAATGCGCGCGGCCTTCAGCGCGTCGATGACGGCGAGTACGATCGGTTCCCCCTTCTCCGTGGCCACCGCGCCGATCGCTGCCGCTCGGATACACAGGCGATAATCGCGCTCCTGCATCGTCCGCAGGTCCAGTTGGGCCACGATCTCGGCCAGATGCTCGCGCCGGGTCTCGTCACGCCGGGCGTAAAGCTCGAACACGACCGGATCGATGCCGATCTGGTCGGCGACCGTATCGAGGACAGCGACCGGGATCGTCTCGCCCGAGCGCAGTGGCCGCCCGAGATCGCGCACCAGCGCCAGCTGCACCGCGAAGCCCAGCCGATTGTGGGATCGGCGACGACGCCTGGCGAAGGCGACATCCTCCGGCGTGAGCGCGTAGCGCGCGAGTGCCTCCTCGTGGGTGTCGGGAGGCTCGAACAGAACCGATCGCGCCTGAGCATCCAGAAATGCCACGCCGGCGATCCGCTCAGTCAGCCGGTGATCGCAGGCTTGTCGGCCGCCCCGGCCCCGGCCCACCCGGTCCGCTTCAGCATGTCGATCAACGTCGAGCGCGGCACCTTGAAGCTGCGGCATATCGAGGCCTTGCTGGTGCCGCCCTCCAGCGCCGCCAGGATCTGGTCGATCTTCTCAGCATCGATCGTGGGCGGTCTGCCGCCCTTGCGGCCACGTCGACGCGCCGCGGCGAGTCCTGCGTTGACGCGCTCGGTGATCAGTGCCCGCTCATATTCGGCGAGCGTGCCGAATAGGTTGAACAGGAAGCTGCCATGCGCATTCGTGGTGTCGATCGCTTCGGTCAGCGACCGGAAGGCAACGCCGCGCTGTTTCAGTTCCTCGACGATGCGGATCAGGTGCGACAGCGACCGGCCGAGCCGATCGAGCTTCCAGACGACGAGCACATCGCCTTCGCGCAGATCGGTCATGCACGCTTTCAGGCCCGGTCGATCGTCGCGTACGCCCGAGGCGCGATCCTGGTGCAGATGCCGCTCGTCGATACCCGCGCCGAGCAGCGCGTCACGCTGCAGATCGACCGACTGGCGATCGTCGTTGGTGGAGACCCGCATGTAACCGACCAGCATATGCGACAAACCCCGAAATAGACGTTGTCGCGCATCCTAGCGGTCCGACAGGGTTTGTCGTGCGAAATACGGGGCTTTTCGGAGGGTGGATCAGCAGTCGCCGAGTGGTGCGCGGAAATCAGATGTTTGCCGTTGTCCTTAATCGCACCGTCGACGCGTTAGCGTACACGGCTGAAGAAATTCCCACGGAGCCCCCTATCGGTCCTCTTTGCAGACCGGCTTACAACCGACGTGATGCAAAACTTTTGATTTTCGCATCAAGAATGAGCTGTTGAACCCGAACTCTGCCTTTCCCAAAATCCGATGCTGTTTTGAGATTCAGTCGCGCGACCGCCAAGCGCCGTGCATCGAATACCGACCTGCTCGCGATCATTACGTCTGAAAGAGCCGTCGGTTGGACCGAGAAAGGCGTGATCTTCATCGCCCGTTAGGTGCCCAAGGCTTACGAACCACTCCGACGTCTTGATGCGTTGCGTATCTCGGGAGTAGCGGTTTGAAGCCTTGGGCACCTGACGACGCGAAGGCATCAGCCGTCCTCCAATTGATCGCGGAGCATTCCAGCGATGTCATTGCCCTTGTTGGGCCTGACATGACCTTCAGCTATATTTCTGGATCCTCCGAGCGGTTGTTTCTCAGATCGCCGTCCGAAGTGATCGGGCACCCTGTCTTCGAGTTCGTATTCCACGAAGATCTGCCTACTCTCGTTGAAGCTAACCGGGTCGTAATGGGTGGCGGCTCGAACGATGCGACGGTCATCGTGCGAGTCATTCGCGGCGATGGCTCCCTGCTCTGGGTTGAAGTAGCCTCAAGGGTTGTCGAGAACCTGAAGTCGGGGACCCCGGGGGACCGAGCGGTCATCATGCGCGACGTATCTCAGCGCAAGGCTCTCGAAGACGAGTTGCGTGCCATGGCGATGAAGGACGGCCTTACCGGTCTTGCCAATCGCCGGGCGTTTGATGAGGCGCTTTCGGGAGAGTGGAAGCGGACGCTTGTTGCCAAATCACAGCTGTCGCTGCTGATCGCGGATATCGATCACTTTAAGAAGTTCAACGACGCTCATGGGCATCAGGTGGGGGACGATTGCCTCCGCAGCGTGGCAACGGCGTTCCTTTCGGCAACCAGCGCCGATAAAGATGTGGTCGCCAGATATGGGGGTGAGGAACTGGCCGTCATACTACCTGACGCTAACCGTGATCATGCTATGGATGTCGCTGAACATATCAGGGCTGCTGTCGAGGCGCTGCAAATTCCCCACGGAGTAGAGGTAGGAGGGGTAATTACCGTCAGCATCGGCGTAGCTACCGCTCTCGCCCGTGACGGTGCAACAGCCGTAATGCCGCAGACTTTGCTGACCTCTGCCGACCGCGCACTATACCTCGCGAAGGAAGCCGGAAAAAACTGCTGCAAATCAGCGCTTTTGCTGGCGAGCTAGCCACAGCTAATTAGCTAATGGAGCTGTTGAAACACGCCCGCCCCATAAAACCTGGCCATCCCGTAAACGATCGTTTTGGGAACGCCTGAGCCGTCTCGATCGCCGTTCCCAATCGGGAATCGATTAGCGCGCACCGGGATTGTTCCAACTGCCGCGGGCGGTTCTGACATCACCACGCTGCAACCTGCGCATTGAGTTGGAACAAAAAAGCCTGATCTCCATTTTGACAGTATAGTGTCATAATGAAAGCAGGCTGTCTTTTGCCCCATCAAGACAACACCGTGCGCGAGCTGGCGCTGACTATATTTGCCGCGAACGGCCGCCTTGTCGGTGCCGGGAACGAGCTGGTCGCGCATCTCGGCCTGACCAGCGCCTGGTGGCAGGTGCTGGCGGCGTTGCGTTATTCGCCTTTCCCGCTACCGACCGCCTCGATCGCTCGCAACATGGGCCTGACCAGGCAGGCGGTGCAGCGCATCGTCGATGTGCTCGCCGAACGTGGGCTCGTCGAGTTTCAGAGCAATCCGCATCATCAGCGCGCCAAGCTGGTCGTGCTAACGCCCGCCGGCCTTGAGGCAGTCACAGGCGCGGAAAACGTGGTCGCGCCCTTGGATCAGGCCATCCTCGACCGGATCGGGAGCGAACGCTTGCAAGCCGCGATCGCCACGCTGGACGAGATGATTGTCATCATTTCCGAGCGGCTCGACGGTGTCGAAGACGCGTCGTCCTCCATCCCCCACAACCTCAAGGAAACCCTGCCATGATCCTGGTTCTAGGCGCCACGGGTGGCATCGGCGGTGAAGTATGCCGGCTACTGAAGCATGAAGGCACGCCGTTCCGGGCGATGGCCCGCAAGCAGGAGCAGATCGACTGTTTCCACAAGGACGGCGTAGACGCCGTGCGCGGGGACCTCGACCGGCCCGAGACGCTGACGGCCGCGATGACCGGCATCGACACACTGTTCCTTGTCACCGCGCCCACCCAGGCCCAGGTCGCTCAGGAGACGGCAGCGATCAACGCCGCCAAGCGCGCCGGGGTGGGCCGAATCGTCAAGATATCCGCTTCCGACTGCAATGTTCGCTCAAAAATCCCGTGGGCCAAGTCGCACGCGCTGATCGACCATCATCTGCGCGCATCGGGGGTCGAATGGACGATCCTAATGCCGACAGCATTCATGCAGAACTTTCTTTGGTTCACCAAGCCGGTCGCGAAAGGTTATCTTCCGCTCGGCGCGGGCAAGGGTTCGGTCTCGTGGATCGACACGCGCGACATCGCGCGGGTCGCGGTCACCGTGCTGATGCAAGACGGACACAGCCGCGCGACCTACTTCCTGACAGGCCCCGAAACCTTCGACATGGCGGAAGCGGCTCGGCAACTGGCGAAGGTAACGGGACATGGCGTGCGCTACCTCGATTTGCCTGGTCCCGTCTTCCGCACGGTCCTGCGCCTCACCGGCAACTCGCGCTGGATGGCCAACGGGTTGGTCGCGCAGTTCTCCGACATGGTGGCGGGCCATCACGACATTGATCCGACGGGCGAGGTCGAGCGCCTGACCGGACAGCCGCCCAAGGATTTCGCGACCTTCCTGCGCGACCACCGCGATGCATTCGCCAAGGCTGCTTGACCCGCCAGCCCTCCGTCAAAAGGATATATCGTGCAACTGGATGTCCCTTCCTTTGCAGGTCCCATCGTGGTGACCGGCTACCGCGAGCGGACGTTCGTTCTGTCGCGGGAGCGCACCGATCGTATTCTCGTTTGATGCTGTGGCTTGGGTTTCGGGAAGCTCTGGGCTTTCCCAAAACTCGATGCTCAATCGGGAAAGACGGGCTGGGAGAGCTTACGACGCGTCGGCGGCGTGAAGACATCCGGCGCGGGAAAGGAGGTCGATGGCATCGTCGATACGACGTGGTGCTTCCGCATCCAGTAATTCGCGATCGTCGCCGATCAAAGCACGCATCTGGTGGGGAACGAACACCATGTCGATGAAACGGCCCGCGATGCTTGATGCATGCTCGATCTGATCCGGCGTAGCATCGGCCCCGGCGATAGCCCGTGCGACGCACGCGACGCCCCCATCTCTTCCTATCCGGTCAACCAATCTCGCAAGCTCGGGCATGCGGTGGGCGGTCGTGAAGACCACACGCATCAGTGCGACCGCCTCGGGCGCCAGAGCGTGATCCAACAAGCTATTCCCGACCGCTCGCAGCCGGTCCTGAACGGACAAATGCCACGGCACTTCCCCTGACGGGATTAGCGTGCGGTCGACCATCCGCCGAACGACGGCCGCGAACAATTCCTCCTTGTTGGCATAGCGGGCATACAGGCTGGCCTTGCCCGCACCCGCCTGCACGACGACCTGATCGCAGCTCGTCGCATCGAACCCGAGCCGAAGGAACAGGTCCGTGGCGGCGTCAAGAATGCGACGATCGACCTCGCCGGCTTGGTCGGCGGATGGTCGGCCACCGCGTCGCCGCATTGCTGGATCGGGTTTCGGAACGGTCAGCGTTTGCATCACGCAACCATATAGGGCATTGCGCCGTTTAATAGAACTGAACGGTATAGTTCAGTTAAATATTGAGGTGCGTATGGCTGGAATGACACTCGAAGACCTCTCCGAGAAAATGGGCAAGATCGACTTCGGGATGCTCTCCACCCGCACCGGGGGCGGCGCAGTCGTAAGCCGGCCGATGAGCAACAACGGCGAGGTGGAATACCAGGGCGACAGCTTCTTCTTTACCGATGAGCGCGCGCGGATGGTCTCCGACATCGCGGGCGACGCCCAGGTCGGACTGACGTTCACCGGTGCTGCCGGCTTGCTAGGCGGCCCGCCGCTGTTCATCGCGGTGGAAGGCAATGCCGAGCTGATCCGCGACAAGGCGCAGTTCGTGACCCATTGGACAAAGGATCTCGACCGATGGTTCGAACAGGGAGTCGACACGCCCGGTTTGGTGATGATCCGGGTTCATGCAGACCGCATCCATTACTGGAACGGTAGCGACGAAGGCGAGATCGCGCTGTGAACGATGGTACGGGGCGGACGATCGCGCTGGCCGGTGCAACGGGCGATCTTGGCGGACGCTTGCTGTCGGCACTCATCCGTCGCGGCGTGGAGGTGCGTGCAGTGGTCCGCAGCACCACGCCGGCCGCCTCGCAGGATGCCGTGCGCGCCGGGGGCGGCACGCTGGTCCCGGTCGATTTTGCCGACGAGGCTGCGCTCACCGCTGCGCTGGCGGGTGTGGAATGCGTTGTCTCGGTTCTGAACGGCCTGGAACCGGTGATCCTCGATCTTCAGGGCCGGCTTCTCGATGCGGCGGTCGCGGCGGGCGTACCCCGCTTCATCCCGTCCGACTTCTCGCTCGATTTCACCAAGACCCGCCCCGGCGACAACCGCAACATGGACCTTCGCCGCCGCTTCATGGCGCGGGTCGATACCGCGCCGATCCGGGCGACCTCGATCTTCAACGGCGCGTTCGCGGACCTGTTGATCGGCGAAGCGCCGATCGTGCTGCCGCGCTTCCTGCGCATCCTCTACTGGGGTGACGCAGACCAGCCGCTGGACTTCACGACGAAGGACGATGTCGCGGACTATACCGCCGACGTGGCGCTCGATGCCGATGCGCCCCGCTTCCTGCGGATCGCCGGGGACGTGGTGTCCCCGCGCGACCTGGCGACATCGATGACGCGGCTCGACGGTCGCCGCTGGAAGCCGTTTCGTGCGGGCGGGCTCGGGCGTCTCTCGGCGCTGATCCGCATCGCGCGGACGCTGTCGCCAAAAACCGACGCGCCGTTCTCGGCGTGGCAGGGCATGCAATATGTCCGCGACATGTCGAGCGGGCGCGGCAAGCTCTCGCCCCTCGACAATGGTCGTTACGGCAAGACCGACTGGACGCGCGCCGAAGCCGTCCTCGCCCCGACAATCTGATCCCATTTCCGGAGTTTCACGATGAGCGACGCCATTCAGCCGTTCGAGATCCACATCCCCCAAGTCGAACTCGACGATCTGGCCGATCGCCTCACCCGCACCCGCTGGCCGGATGCCGGCACGGTGCAGGATGGCTCACAGGGCCCGCAACCGGGCCGCATCCGCGCCCTTGCAGAGCGATGGCAGGACGGCTACGACTGGCGTGGCACGGAGGCGCTGCTCAACGGCTGGGGCAGCAGCCGCACCGTGATCGACGGGCTGGGCATCCACTTCCTGCATATCCACTCGCCTGAGCCGGATGCGACACCGCTGCTCCTGACGCACGGCTGGCCGGGATCGGTGCTGGAGTTCCGTGATGTGATCGGCCCGCTCAGCGATCCGCGCGCGCATGACGGCGATGCGTCGGACGCCTTCCACCTCGTAATTCCAGCGCTGCCGGGCTTCGGCTTCTCCGACAAGCCGATGGAGCCGGGCTGGGGCGTCGGTCGTACTGCGGCCGCGTGGGGCGAGCTGATGCAGCGGCTCGGCTATGGCGATCGCTGGATAGCGCAAGGAGGAGACTGGGGCGCGGCGGTCACGACGGCTCTAGCGCATATGCGCGTGCGTGGCCTCGCCGGCATTCATCTCAACATGGTGATGTTCCAGCCGACGCCTGAGGAAGTTGCCGATGCGACGCCGCAGGAGCAGCGCATGCTGGACGATGCCGTTCGCTACGACCGGGATTATTCGGGGTACATGAAGCTCCAGTGCACCCGGCCGCAGTCGCTTGCCTTCGCCCTCGCGGACTCCCCCGTGGGACTGGCTAGCTGGATCTATGCGCTGTTCCAGGATGTGTCCGACAGCGGCGGGCGTCCCGAACGCGTCATCTCGCTCGACCATCTGATCGACGACATAATGCTCTACTGGCTACCGAACGCTGGCCCAAGCTCGGCACGCTTCTACTGGGAGGCGGCGCAGGAGATGGCGAAAGGGATGCCGAACGTGCCCCTGCCGCTTCCGGCCGGTGTCAGCATGCTCCCCGGCGAACAGGTGCGTCTGTCGCGCCGCTGGGCGGAGAAGCGCTTCGCCGATCTTCGCTACTTCGGCGAGGCGACCAGCGGCGGGCATTTTGCGGCGATGGAGAACCCTGCGACGTTCGTGGAGCACGTCCGCTCGACGTTCCGGGCCATGTCGTAACAGCGGTTAGCAGGGTCTTCCCGATTGGGAACGTCTCGTAGGAATGACCGCCGTCCAATAGGTGTTCACGGGCAAGGCCGGGAAACCGCCGTTTTCCATTTTCCCAAAAACCGTTCCCAAAACCACTTTCTCACGATACGCATTTTGGACGGAGTTATGAGAAAGGAGCGGCATGCTCATTGGCTATGCGCGGGTGTCCACCCCGGATCAGGATCTGGCGTTGCAGATGGATGCCCTCAACGCGGCCGGCTGCGAACATATCGCGACCGACAAGGCCAGTGGCGCGAGCATCGTACGGCCGGGTCTGACCGAAGCGCTGGGTAAGGCCCGTAAGGGCGATACGCTCGTAATCTGGAAACTCGATCGCCTCGGGCGGTCGATGAAGGGACTGGTTGATCTGGCGGCTGACCTGTCTGCACGGGGAATCGAGTTGCGCTCGCTCACGGACGGGATCGACACCGGCACGCACACGGGACGTCTGGTATTCCATATTCTCGGGTCGATCGCGGAGATGGAGCGCGAGTTGATCCGCGAACGAACGATGGCGGGGCTGGCTGCGCGTCGAAAAGCGGGCGGGGGTGGCGGGCGCAAATCCGTTCTGACCGCTCGCAAGAGAGATATGGCCGTAAAGCTCCTCGCTGCCGGCGATCGGCCACAGGACGTAGCGGAAGCCATCGGCGTATCCGTTTCTACCTTTTACCGCCACTTTCCGGCGGGTGGCAAAGAGCAGGCGGACGACAAATAGTGCTGATACCTGCACGACTGCCTATAGATACCGCCCACAAACCCACCTTATCCATAAAGCCTGAGCCGCATTTTGTGGATGATTTCCGGATCGCAGCGGATCGCCCAGCGCGCCGCCACCTTCGCCCGTGCATGGCAGCGGGCGTCGGTCATGTTGCGGAGCCGGCGGATCGACTGGCCGGTGCCGCTGGACAGCCGATCGAGCAAGGCTTGCGGCGGATCGTCCGCGCATCGGTGGAGGTCGTCGGTATCGCAGCCGAGCCCGTATCGGCAGAAGGTCGCCACGCCCATCCCGTAGGTGTCAGCCAGTCTGCGGATGTAGGTTTCCAACCGTTCGAGCGAACGCGGTTGCGGGTGCAGCGGCCAGCGTGGACGCGGTAGGTCGCCCATCAGCCCGGCTTCATCGAACACGGGGAAAGGACGCTTCGAACAAGGCGCGTCGTTCGTCAGGCCCGCGATATTCGCACCCGTCGAGCATCGTGCGATCGATGCGCTCGCTGCCATTCAAGAGCGCATGGACCGTCGCGGCGGTCAGCAAGGCCGCCACTTCTCCGATCAGGCCGGCGGAGCGACGTAGCACCATGCTGCGCAGCTCGGGCAAGTCGGCCAGCGCCGACCGCTCGCGCAGCGGCAGCGCGCGCTCGAAGCTGGCGAGCAGGCGGGCGAAAACACCATCGTCCTGCCATGCCGGCAAGGGGATCGGCTCAAAGCGGTTCTCAAGCTGGTCGTCGCTGCGTACCGCGATCTGTGCCTGTTTGGTGCCCAGGCCGACGATCGGGATGCGAAGCGTGTTGCCAAGAAAGCGGAGCATGTTCAGGAACTCGGCGCGACGGCGGTGCGTGCCGGCGAGCAGGTTGTGCAGCTCGTCCACGATCAGCATCCGCGCCTCGACGGCGCGTAGCAGGTCCAGCGCGTAGCGTTCCAGACGTTCGCCAGAGAGATTGAACGACACCGGCGCGTTGAGCGCGGTCAGGATCGAGCCGTAGAAGCGCCGGATGCTGGGCTCGGTCGGCATCTGCATCACCACTACCGGCACGACCTCGCGCTGGCCGCACGGGCTTGGCGCCGGTGGATGCAGACGCCGAAACTTCTCGGCGATCATGCTCTTGCCGTTGTTGGTCGGCCCGACGATCAGCAGGTTAGGTGGCCGGATGCGGCCCGGTCCGAGCCGGATAACTTCATCCAATCGCGCCAAGGCCGCTTCCGCATGGGGATGGGCAATCCACCATTGGCCGTGCATGTGGGCCACGCGCTCCGACGACGGCAGATCGGCGACGGCGCGGGCAGCGGGCGAGAGATGATCCGGCTCACCCGACATGCTCACCATTCTTCTACGTCGAAGGGCTGGGATGAAGCCGTGCGATCGACCGCGCGCATCGGCCACGGCGATGCCGGCTCGCTCAACCGTGGATCGGGTTCGGCGATGACGCGAAGCCCAAGCCGACGCGCCTGGTTGCGTCGAGTCGTGCGCGTCGTGGCTCGCGCCCGTGTCTCGATCTCGCGCATCTCCTCGATCGCGGCGAAAAGGACGCCTTCGTCCACCTCGCCTTGGCGCTGCCGGCGCAGGCGGGATCGCGCGAGACGGTGTTCCCACAGTGAAACGGGCGGTCGGGCAAGCTCGCGATAGCCAACTTCGAGATAGCCGCCATCGTCGGGGTCGTGGACATAGATGCGGCTGAGGTCACGGGGATCGCGGCGTATCAGCACGCGCCGGGGCGGCCCGTCCCGCTCGATCCAGGGCTTCAGCGCGTCCGAATAGTAGTGGATGTGGTCGATCTCTTGCCGGAGAATCTCGTTCTCCCGCCGAAGGCGCTTCAACTCGGCAGCCATATCTGTCTGCGGCGCTTCGCCGGGCATCTCCATCAATCGATCACGACGACGGCCGATCCAGCGTACCAGCGTCGACAGGCCAACGCCCAGATCCTCCGCCACCGCACGCTGCGTACGCCCGCTGGTCGCCACCAGCCGGACCGCCTCGTCCTCGAATTCCTTCGTAAATCGTCGCTGCTTCGTCATCGAGTTCACCTTTCATCTCAGGAAAACTCTCCACTTTTCTGAAGCAAGTCCACTTGGGCCTTGGCTCGACCAACTGGAAACAAGAACACACAAGAATGTCGCCGTCGTCGCGCTGGCTAACAAGATCGTCCGGATCAGTTGGGCAGTGCTGGCACGTCAGGAAGAGTATCGGCCTCCCATGCCGATCGCCGCCTGACGCTCAAACCGCAACACCCAGGTCTGCAGCACGAGGAGTGATGGCAAACAGTCGATGGCGATACGGTCCAAGCCTGAGCAAAAATGCAGCCGTTGAAGGCTGAACCAGCTTGTTAGGACGACCGTGCGCGTATCCCATCATGGCCAGGGATCGAGATGTCCCACAAACAGGCCGGATACATTTACGCAGACTGTGCAGCCTATCGCGTTTCATGCTTGCCAGACGGGGGCGGACCATACATTTTAAGCCAGAACGTCCTGCAGGATATGTTTGTCAAGGCTGAGGTCCGCAACCAGCTGTTTCAGCTGCCGGTTCTCATCCTCGAGCTGCTTAAAGCGCCTCAGCTCGCCAACACCGAGACCGCCGTACACCTTCTTCCAGCGGTAAAACGTCTGCTCCGAAATCCCCATTCGCCGGATGACTTCGGCTACCGGTGTGCCGGTTTCAGCGCGAACGCAATCTGCTCGTCTGTGTACCTAGATTTCTTCATTTCCAGCTCCTTGCCCGAAGGCTTCTCAAGGCCGGAAAACTCTCGCTCAAAATGGACTAAAAACAGGCGGGACGTCAAATTTGGCGATGCGTATCCCACACTTGCCAAGCTGTTCGCCGATGGGGGGCATGCCGGGCCGAAGCTCGAAGCGGCGGTCGCCCGCCCATAACGTCTGACAATCGAAATCGTCAGACGTTCCGACCCAGCGGATTTCGTAATTCTGGCCCGGCGCTCGGTCATCGAACGCACATCGGCGTGGTTTAGTCGGTGCCGGCGTCTCGCCAAGGACTGGGAAGCCTCCATAGTATAGTCCGAAGCTTGGACGGTCGTCTTACCCATCAGGCGAATGACCAGCTGCACTGCTAAACTCGAATTATTAGCTGCGCTCTTACGTGCCCGCGACGTGGGCGTGGTATCGCTCTCGGAGGACCGTCTTCAGAAGCTTACCGGTCGCCGTGTGAGGAAGGTCATCGACTATGATGACATCGTCGGGGAGCCACCAGCGCGCAACGTGGCGAGCGAGATAGGCTAGAACGGACGTACGGTCAACCGTGGCGCCGGGGTTGAGACGGAGCAGCAACAACGGACGCTCTTGCCAACGCGGGTGCGGTACACCGATGACAGCGGCTTCCGCTACGCCGGGATAGGCGGTGGCAACATTCTCCAGATCGATCGACGAGATCCATTCGCCACCGGACTTGATCACGTCCTTGGCGCGGTCGGTGACGTGGAGGAAGCCGTCGGCATCAATCCGCGCGATGTCGCCGGTGTCGAGCCAGCCGTCGGCGTCGAGCATCGTCTCGGCCTCCACCCCAAAATAGCGTTCGATCACCCAGGGCCCGCGAACCTTCAGCAATCCAGCCGCGGCGCCGTCGTGCGGCAGCGCCGCACCGGCGGCATCCTCGATCCGCAGTTCGATCCCGAACACGGTGCGGCCCTGCGTGGCGCGCAGCGCGACCAGCGCGTCGGGATCAAGGCCGACATGCTTGGCGTGCGGGCGGCAGACGGTGGCGACGGGGCTGGTTTCGGTCATGCCCCAGGCCTGCATTGCCTCGACGCCGAGCAGGTCGCGGAAGCGCGTGATGAGCGCGGCGGGCGTCGCCGCACCGCCCATAAACACGCGGTCGAGTTTCAGCGCGGCGCGGTCCCCAGGGGGCAGCGTTGCGATGTGATCGAGCAACGCGAACCAGACGGTGGGCACGCCGAGCGAGAAGCTGACACCCTCGTCGCGCAACAGCGCATGGAGCGACACCGGATCAAGCGCCGCACCCGGCAGCACGAGCTTCGCGCCGCACATCGCCGCCGCGAACGGCACCCCCACGCGTTGACGTGGAACAACGGCGTGACCAGCAACACGCTGTCGCGGGCCGACAGGGCCATCGAATCCGCGGCGCAGGCGGCAAACGCGTGCAGCAGCGTAGAGCGGTGACTGTAGAGTACGCCCTTCGGATTGCCGGTCGTCCCCGACGTGTAGCAGAGCGTCGATGCGGCGGATTCCTCGATTGCCGGCCAGGCGGGCAGGGGCGCGGTATCGGCGATCAGCGTCTCGTACGCGATCAAACCGGGCAGGTCGCTGGCGGGCATGTCGGCCTTCGCGGACAGCACGATGATCGTTGGGACGTCGGGCAGACCCGCGACTAGCGGTTCGATGATCGGCAACAGGTCTGGATCGACGCACAGGATGCGCGCGCCGCCGTGGCCGAGGATATAGCTGATTTGTTCGGCGAACAGTCGGGGATTGACGGTGTGTAACACCAGCCCGCTCGCGGTGACGCCGTAATAAAGTTCGAGATGCGCGGTGCGGTTCCACGCCAGCGTCGCGATGCGGTCGCCGCGCCGCGCGCCCAACGCTTCGAGCGCGGCGGCGACGCGGCGCGCGCGGGTCGCGACGCGGCCCCAGGTCGATCGCTCGATCGCACCGTCTGCTGCCCGCGACACGATCTCGACCGCGCCATGGTTGATCGCCGCGTGGTCGATCAGCAGGCCGGTGGTCAGCGGGCGATCCTGCATCAGTCCGCGCATCGTCATTCTCCTGTTGTGCGGCGGGGGTGCCAGAGGATCGGGGGCGGTTGAAGGCTCGGATCCGCATAGCCGCGGACAATCGCGTGGGTGATTTTCCGCCCGCCTACCACGTCCGATGTTGCCGCCCGCCGCCGCGCGCCAGATCTTAGTTCCGCACAGTGAACAAGGGCCAGATGCCGTGAACCTCGATTTCGATGCCGACGACCAGGCGTTCCGTGCCGAGGTGCGCGCGTTCTTCGCCGATGCGATTCCAGCTGCCTGGAGCACCCGTGTTCGCGCCGGGCTGCGGCTCGATCCCGAGGATCTGACCGCGTATCAGCGGATGCTGGCGGCGCGCGGCTGGGGCGCGCCGACCTGGCCGATCGAGCATGGCGGCACTGGCTGGTCGCCGACGCAGCTCTACATCTTCTGGTCGGAGGCAGCGCGTGCCGATGCGCCCGCGCAATTCCACCAGGGCTTGGAGCTGATCGGCCCGATCCTGTTCACCTATGGCAGCGCCGAACAGCGGGCGTACTATCTGCCGCGGATCATCAGCGGCGAGGACTGGTGGTGCCAGGGCTATTCGGAACCTGGCGCCGGCTCCGACCTCGCGGCGCTGCGCACGCGGGCGGACCACGACGGCGACGCCTATGTGCTCAACGGCCAGAAGATGTGGACGAGTTACGCGCATGTCGCGACGCAGATGTTCGTGCTTGCACGCACCTCGACCGAGGCGCGGCGGCAGCAGGGCATCTCGCTGATCCTCGTCGACATGGCGACGCCGGGCCTGCGCATCCGCCCGATCGCGACCCTGGACGAGAAGCACCACACCAACGAGGTGTTCCTCGACGACGTCCGCGTGCCCGCCGCGAACTTGGTCGGCGAGGAGGGGCAGGGCTGGAACTACGGCAAGGTTCTGCTCGATCGCGAACGGATGGTAAGTGCCGCGACTGCGATCTTCCTGCCGCAGACGGTGCGCGGTATCCGCGACGCCGCGCGGCGGCGGCGGATCGGCAGCGTGCCGCTGGCCGAGACGTCGGGTTTCGCGGGGAAACTCGCGCAGTTCGAGATCGAGGTGATCGCGTTGCAGACGATGGTGCTGCGGCTGATGGGCGACGCGGCGGCGGGCGCGGATTCAGGGCCGCGCGGATCGATGGTGAAGCTGCGCTGGTCCGACCTGATCCAACAGGGCACGACGCTATGGACCGAGGCCATCGGGCCGGAGGCGGCGCACTGGCAGGCGATCGATGGCGCTCCGCTGGCTGAGGACATGCCCTATCCGATGCAGGGTGCGCTGCATTCGCGAGTCACGACCATCTATGGCGGATCGAGCGAGATCCAGCACGATATCATCGCGCGCCGCGCGCTCGGGCTTTAGGATTCTGATCGATGAATTTCCTCTACAGCGACGAACAGCGGATGCTTTACGAGAGCGTAGATCGGTACGGCCAGCAGGAGTGGCGGGCGGCCGCTCGGCTCGCGACTTTGGCGGCGGGGCCTAAGGCGGCTGCGCGACGCTGGCGCGCAATGGCTGAGCTCGGCTGGCTGATGTTACCGATCGCGGCAGAGGACGGCGGTCTCGGCGGCGGGCCGGTCGAGGTGATGGCGGTAGCGGAAGGTCTCGGGCGGCATCTGATCACTGATCCCTGGGTGTCGTCCTGCGTCCTCGCGCCCGCCCTCCTGCACGGCGGCGGCGATGCCCCGACCGTGCTGGCGACCGAGATCGGCGCGGGCGTTGCGCGCGTCGCAGCCGCGCTGATCGAAGCGGACGGTGGCCATGACCTGCATCGCGTTAGCCTGCGCGCCGAGCGGGTCGGCGGCGGCTATCGCCTGTCGGGCGCGAAGGTGCATGTCGAGGACGGCGCCGACGCCGACTGGTTCGTCGTCTCCGCGCGCACCGCCGGCGGCGATGCCGAGGTCGCGGGGATCAGCCTGTTCCTCGTCCCCGCCACCGCGCCCAGGCTGACGATCGAACGCTTCCGCGCGATCGACGGCCACCGGCATGCGCGGCTGCGATTGGACGGCGTGACCGCCGCTACGCTGGTGGGCGAGGCAGACGCCGCGCTCCCGCTAATCGCCTCGGCGGTCGACCGCGCGATCTGTGCGCACCTGGCGGAGGCGACCGGATCGATGGAGGCGGTCGCGGCAACGACGCTCGATTATCTTAAGACGCGGCATCAGTTCGGCGTGCCGATCGGGAGCTTCCAAGCCTTGAAACACCGCATGGTTGACCTGACAATCGCCTGCGAGGAGGCGCGTGCGATGACCTATCACGCGACGCTCAACCTCGACGGGCTGGACTGCATCCGTGCAGTGGCCGCGGCGAAGACGCGTGTCGGGCAGTGCGGGCTGTACGTCGCGCGGCAGGCCGTGCAGCTGCACGGCGGCGTCGGGACCAGCGACGAACTGATCGTCAGCCATCATCTGAAGCGCCAGATGATGCTCGACCTCGCGCATGGCGGCGCGGACCATCATCGCGCAAGGTTCGCGGCGGCGGCCTGACCTATTAGCCCGTCATCCCGCGAAACGGGAGCCCAGGGTCACAAACGATAGCGCTCCTGGCTCCTGGACCCCCGCGTTCGCAGGGGAGCCAAGCCGAACGTCGATCCCGCCCTAATCCGCCTCGTCCGCGACGATCGTCCGCGCCGCGACCGCGAACAGCACCGACGCCAGCACCAGCGGCAGCGCGACCAGTGCCATCGCCATGCGCAGCCCCGCGACCGGCCCCATCGTCGCGCTCAGCCAGTCGCTCGCAAGCCCGACGAACAGCGGCCCGAAGGCGAGCCCGATCGCGTTGGTCAGGAACAGCTGGATCGCCGACGCCATCGCGCGCAGCGGCGCGGCGGCGAGCGTCTGCACCGCCGCGAACGCCGAGCCATAGTTTAGCGCGTGGACGAAGATCGCGCAGCCGAGCAACGCGAACGACAGGCGGATATCGCCGCTGAGCGCGGTACCGGCGAACAGCGGCACCGACAGCGCCAGTGTCGCGGTCGGCAGGCGGACATAGCCGATGATGCCACGCCGCGCGATCCGGTCGGCGAGCCACCCTCCGATCAGCGTGCCGAGCCCGCCGCCGATGCCGACCAGCAGACCCAGCGTCACGCCGAGGAACACCGACGGCGCGACGCCCCAGTTGGCGGCCAGCGCCGCGAGGCCCGCGGCATGCGTACGCATGTAGAGCGAGCCGAAAAACGCCGCTTGCCCGTAATAAGCGAACGCCGCGAAACCCGAAGCGACCGATATGCACCAATAGGAGCGTTTCACGCGCAGCATCTGCAACACTGTGGCGAGCGGCAGCGGCGCGGCGCGAATCGCGGTCGCCACGCGGCGCGGCTCTTTCAACGCCAGCACCACGATGATCGCAAGGATCAGCCCCGGTGCGCCCGCAAGAAAGAATGCCGCGCGCCAGCCGAGCGTCGCGAGGAGCACGCCGCCGAGCACTAGCCCGGCGAGCGAACCGAGCGGGATACCGAGCGTGTAGAGCGCCAGCGCGGAGGCGCGGCGTTCGCGCGGCACGTAATCGGTGATCAGGCTGTGCGCGGCCGGCGTGCAGCCCGCCTCGCCGACGCCCACGCCGACCCGCGCGAGCAGCATCTCGCCGAAATTGCGGGTGACGCCGCAGAGCATCGTGAACGCGCTCCACACCGCAAGTGAACCGGCGATTATGTGGACCCGGTTGCCGCGATCGGCGACGCGGGCGAGCGGAATGCCCAGCACCGTATAAAACAGCGCGAACGCCAGCCCGCTGATAGCGCCGATCTGCCAGTCGGCCAGATGCAGGTCGATCTTCATCGGCTCGACCAGCAGCGTGACGATCTGGCGGTCGAGCATGTTGAGGACATAGACCAGCATCAGCAGCAGGATCGGGCCATAGGGAAAGGCGCGGGGTTCGCGTGCAGCATCGTCGGCGATCTGGGCCTCTGCGATCATCATCGTCTCCTGTTCGCCTTATGGCGATTGCGGCGATCATAGGACGGGGCATGAATGCCGCTCGCCGGGCATCCGGCGGGCGCGACTTTATCGTCCATGTGATTCAGGGCGGCACGATCGCCGCGCGCCGCTCGCGACTGTCGGCAGGGGCTAGGATGTCCACCGCATCGAGTCAGAGGAAAGCTATGCCGATCGCGCATCACGGCGACGTCGCTATACACTACGACAGTTACGGCGACGTTGACGCGCCGGCCGTCCTGCTGATGGCGGGGGCGGGGCGACCTGCCACCGATTTCGACGCGCCGTTCATCGATGGGCTGACTGCAGCCGGTTTCCGCGTGATGCGTCTCGACAGCCGCGACACGGGCCTTTCCACCGCCTTCCCCGGGGTGTCGGCGAACCTGTGCGCGGTCTACCATGCGGCGCGCGGCGGGGCCCCGGCCAACCCGCCCTATGCGATCGCCGATATGGCGGCGGACGCGATCGCCGTCCTCGACGCGGCCGGAGTGGATCGCGCGCATATCGTCGGGCGCTCGCTCGGCGGGATGGTCGCGCAGCATCTGGCGATCCACGCACCGGCCCGTGTCGCCAGCCTGGCGCTGGTCATGGCCAACAGCCGCAGCCTCATTGACCGGATCGGCGAGGCGACACTCGACCAGCTCGAGGCGGAGTCGATCCCCGACGCCGATGCCTATGTCGCTCGCCAGCTGCGCGTGTTCCAAGCCAACGGGATTGCGGAGGATTTCGACGCGGACCGGATCGCGGCGGAGGCGCGGATCGCGTGGGCGCGCGGCGTTCATCCCGGTGCGACAGCGCGGCATTTCGCCGCCGCCCTCGCCGCCGAGGACATGCGCCCGGCGCTGGCCGGAGTCGCCGCGCCGACGCTCGTCATCCACGGCGCACGTGATCCGGTCATCCCGCCCGCCTATGCGGTCGAGACTGCGGGTGCGATTCCCTGCGCGGAGCTCGTTATGATCGAGGAGATGGCGCATGACGCGCCGCCGCACCTGCGCGCCGACTGGCTCCGGCGGATCGTGCGCCACGTGACCACTCTCGATGCTGGCACACCATCGCATATGTGATAAGTAACCCGTGCAGAGCTGGTCGTGGCCGGACAGGGTCGCGGCGCACTAGCCTCTTTGCCGACCTCTACGCAATGACGTGGCGGCAAAATGACAGAGGTGGCCGCCAAGGCTGCCCGGCATGGAGCGGATCGATGATACGACGTCCCGTCAAATCGGCCTCGCGCACGTTCGAGGTGCTCGAATTGTTTCGCGACCGCCGGATGCCACTGCGCCTGAACGAGATCTACACAGCGCTCGGCTACCCGCAATCAAGCGCGACCAATTTGCTCAAAAGCATGGTCATGGCGGGGTACCTCAACTACAACCGCGCCACGCGCACCTATCTGCCGACGCTGCAGGTGATGTCGCTCGGCAACTGGCTGTACAGCTATATCTCGGCCGACCACGGCTATGGCTGGCTGCTCGACGAACTGCAGCGGCGGACCGACGAGACAGCGGTGCTGGTCACGCAGAACGATCTGTTTATCCAGTATATCATGATGCGGCTGCCCGCGCATCCGCACAAGCGCCCGCCGCATGTCGGCGAGATGCGGCTGATGATCGACGCCACCTCCGGCCTCGCGCTGATGAGCCAGATGCACGACCGTGAGATCGACAAGATCTGTCGCTACAGCAATTATTACGAGCTGAGCCCGGGCGGGCGCGTCGATAGCGCCGAGCTGATGCGTAAGATCGCGTGGATCCGCCAGACCGGCTATTGCTATTGGGACGAGCATCCGGTGCCGGGGATTGCGTCGATGGCGTTTCCGCTCGCCGACACGCTGCATGGTATCCCGCTCGCGGTCGGCGTCGGCGGCACGACCGAGCGGCTGTCGCGCAACAAGAGCGAACTGGTCAAGATCAGCCGCGAGGTGATCGCCGAATTCCGCGACCGCTTCGCCCATGTCCCGGACGAACAATATCTGGTCGCGGCGGAGTGATCCGGGCATGCCGGTAACGATCGACCTGCTGCCCGAAGCCGGCGTCCGGCTCGGCGAGAGCCCGCTCTGGGACCATCGCAGCGACCGGCTCTGGTCGGTCGACGTCGTCGGACCGCGCATCCTGTCCTGCGACGCCAATGGTGCCGCGCCGCGCGAGTGGACACTCGACCAGCCGGTCGGCAGCATTGGCCTCGCGGGCGATGGCCTGGTCGCGGCGTTGGCGGACGGTTTCCATCGCTTCGATCCCGACACCGGCGCGACGACCGCGATCGCACGGCCCGACATAGCGGCGGGCACGCGCTTCAACGACGGCAAGGCGGACCGCGGCGGGAATTTCCTGGCCGGATCGATGCGGGTCGGCGACGGTACCGTTACCGGCGTCTTGTGGCGGCTCGGCACGGACGGTGCGCTGGTCGAACTCGAACGCGATCTGGCGATCACCAACGCGATCTGTTTTTCGCCTGATGGCGACACATTGTACCTAGCAGACAGCCTGGACGGCATCCTGCGATCTTATCGCTACGACGGTTCCGTGCTGGCCGAGCGCAAGACGCTGGCGGACTGCCGTGAGGCAGGGTCGGGGCCGGATGGCGCGACTGTGGATGCGGCCGGCAACATCTGGGTCGCACTGGTAATGGCGCAAGCGATCGCGTGCTACGCGCCCGATGGCCGGCTGCTGCAGGCGATCCCGGTGCCGGTGCCCTATCCGTCGTGCCCGGCGTTCGGCGGGCCGGGCCTGTCCACGCTATACGTGACGAGCATCGCGGATTCGGGCCACCGACTGGTGTCCGACCATCCAGATCGTGGCCGCATCGTCGCGATCCGGGGACTCGATGCGGTGGGCCTGCCCGAAGGCGTCTATCGCTGACTCGTCACAAGACCGCGGTGATACCGCCGTCCACGATCAGTGTCTGCCCGGTCACGAAAGCGGCGCGGACGGAGGCGAGGAACGCGACCGCCTCTGCGATGTCGGCGATCTCGCCCAGTCGCCGGAGCGGGGTGTCCGCCACTCGCGCGGCGAACGCGTCGGTGTCGAGCATCGCGCGGACGCCCTCTGTCGCGATCGTCGAGGGTGCGACCGCGTTCACCCTGATCCGGTCACACGCGAGTTCGGCGGCAGCGGCGCGCGTCAGGCCCTCGACCCCCGCCTTCACGCCGCAATAGACCATCGCGCCCGCGAACCCGAGCCGCGCCGAGACCGAGGCGATGTTGACGATCGCGCCCCCGCCGCCGGCGCGCATCGCAGGGGCCGCGGCTTGGGTCGTCCACAGGATCGCGCCGAAGCCGACGCCCAGCATCCGATCGACCGTCGCCGGGGTAATGTCGGCCAACGGATCGTAGCGATTCCACATCGCGTTGTTGACGACGATATCGAGCCGTCCGCACCGCGCCACCGTCGCGGCGACGGCGGCCTGGACCTCGGCCTGCACGCTGACATCCGCACCGAGCCCGAACGCGCCGCATCCGATTGCCTCCGCCGCGCCTTGCGCCCACTTGGCTTTCCGGTCGACAATCGCCACGGTGCAGCCGCGCGAGGCCAGCAACTCGGCAATGCCGCGCCCGAGCCCGCGCGCGCCGCCCGTTACCAGCGCGACGCGGCCTGTAAACTCAGAACTTGAACTGGAGTTCGACGCCATAGACCCGCCCCTTGTTCAGCGGCGAGAAGGTCGACCCCGCGAAGAACGGCAGCGGCGAGTCCGTCCCGAAGGTCGCCTCGTTCAGCAGGTTGGTGCCGTAAACCGACAGCTTGTACGGCCCGTGCGACAGCGCGAGGTTCGCATCGACCATCGTGGCTGCGCGCAACAGGCCGGTATTCTGGTCGTTGTAGAACGACGCGTCGCGGTAATTGGCGCCGACGCGTCCCTCCAGGCTGGTGTCCGCGGCGACCGTGTGCGCATAGGCGATCGAACCGCCATAGCTCCACGGCGACAGCCGCGGCAGTTTCAGCGCGAAATCCTTGGCGTCGATCACGCGGTCGTTGTTCAGGTCCGCGAAGATCTTCTGATACTTGCCGTCGGTGTAGCCGAACTGCCCGGAGATGGTCAGGCCCTTGAACGGCCGCACCAGCAGCTCGCCCTCGACGCCCTGGATGCGGACATTGGCGGCGTTGGTGATGATCTGGAAGATGCCGAACGGCGGCGCGGGGGTCTGGATCTCGCGCTGGACGTTGTCGATTGTGCTGTAGAAACCGGCGATGTTGACGCGGGCGAAGCGGCCGAACTCCTGCTTGATGCCGACCTCGTAGGCGTCCTGGCCTTCCTGGTCGAACGGGCCCGGATCGACATTGGGGTTGAGGTTGCGGAAATTATAGCCGCCGCTGCGGAAGCCCTTCGAATAGCTCGCATAGACCTGCGTCGCGTCGGTCGGCTTGTACTGCACGCCGAGGCGCGGAGTGAAGCCGTGCCAGTCCTGCTTGCTGCGGAAATCGAACGCGCAGTTGACGGTATCGAGGTCGCAGCCATTGGCGCGGATGCTGGCGATTTGAACCGCCTTGTGCTCCGCCGAATAGCGTGCGCCGACGTTTAGCGTCAGCGTGTCGGTCAAATGCCAGTCGACCGAGCCGAACACGCCGTAGGTGTTCTGCTCCTGCCGGCCACCGCCCGACACGATCAGCGCGCCGTTCGACAGGATGCGCTCCTCGGCATAGTTGATGTCCTGCCAGAAATAATACAGCCCGGTGGTCACGTCGATCTTGCCGAAGCTGCCGGCGTAGCGCAGCTCGTCGCTGAACTGTTCCTGCTTGGTGTGGTTGCGCGAATGCAGCAGCGTCAGCGGCGAGGCATCGACATCCGCGCCGCTGTCGTTGTCGAGCGCGCGATAGCCCATGATGTTGGTGATCTTGCCGTTGCCGAACCCCACGTCGATGTTGGTCTCCGCGATCGCCTGGTCCCAGTCCGACGTGATAAAGCCGGGATAGTTGATCGACACGCCGAAGCTGTCGCGCGGATAGAGGCCGTGGTTGCTAGCGACCGGGCCGTCGCCGCGGATGCGACCATGTTCGTAACGCAGGATCAGTTCGAAATCGTCCGACGGCGTGAAGCGCAGCGCCGGGCGGATGATCAGCGTCTCGTTCTTGCCGATCTTCTTGCCGTCGAAATCGTTGCGGAACCAGCCATTGTCGTTATTGTAATAGACCGCGAGCTTCGCATCGAGCTTGCCCTTGACGATCGGCCCGGTGATCGAGGCCGCTGCGCGCTTCTCGAGGCCGGTGGACAGCCCGAGCTTAGCATCGATGCGCAGCGTGTCGGACGGCGTCGTCGTGCGCAGCACCACCGCGCCGCCGGTCACGTTGCGCCCGAACAACAGGCCCTGTGGCCCGCGCAGCACCTCGACGCCCGCCAGGTCGAACGTGTCGAACAGTACGCCCGCGCTGACCCCCAGATAGATGCCGTCGACGAACACGCCCACGGTCGGGTCGATCGACGGGATTGAACTATTGATGCCCAATCCGCGGATCGAGAAGTTCGCATAGCCCGGCGTAGTGCCGACGCTTTCCAGCGAGGCGTTGGGGACGCTGAAGCTGATGCCCTGGATGCTGCGGACATGCTGTTCCTCGAGCTGCGCCGTGCCGAACGCGGTGACGGCGAAGGGCACATCCTGCACGTTTTGCGCGTCGGCGCGCTTGCTGGCAGTGACGACGATGTCGCCCAGGCCTTCCTGCGCCGCATCCGGCGTCGCGGTGTCGGCCGGCGTTTGAGTCATGGGTTGGCTGGGGGGCTGGGTCTGCGCTTCGGCCTGCTGCGCGAGCAACAGGCTCGCGGCGATGCCACACTGCAGCCAGGCCTTGTATGTGATGATCATTCGCTATCCTCCCCTGAAGGGTGCCCGCGCTCGACCGGTCGGGAATGACCGGCGGCACGATGTCTCGCCCTTGCATGATCGCCGCCGACGGATCGGCTCGGAAGATGTTCGGGGCTAAGAGCCGATCCGGGCAAATGCGCTCGCGGCAAGAGCGCGAAAATCACATCCGGGAATTCGCAGCGTGCCCGGCGTCGCCGCGTTTTCCGATATGCGATATTGCGGGCGGCGCACGCGATCGGCGATGCGGCGGCTGCCCCGCCGTGCATGGTTTGCGTGAGGAGAGACCGCAATGGCCCATGTACATCTCGATGTCACCGATCACGTCGCGCTCGTGACGATGGACAATCCGCCCGTGAACGCCCAGCCGATCGCGTTCATGGAGGCGCTGACGGAGGTTTTCGACAGCTTTAACGACCGCGACGATGTCCGCGTCGTCGTGCTGACCGGCGCGGGGCGGTGCTTCTCCGCCGGTGCCGACCTGAAAAACCGTCCCGATCTCTCCGAACCCGGCACGCGCTGGCGGCGCAACCGGATCGTGCGCGAATCCTCCTATGCGATCGCGGATTGCGCCAAGCCCGTGATCGCCGCGGTCAACGGCCCGGCGCTGGGCGCGGGGATGGGACTGGTCGCGAGCTGCGACATCATCGTCGCGTCGGAGGAGGCGGTGTTCGGCCTGCCCGAGGTCGATGTTGGCCTGATGGGCGGCGGCAAGCATGCCGCGCGCGTCTTCCCGCATTCGCTGGTGCGGCGGATGATGCTGACCGGCTACCGCGCGCCCGCCACCGAGATCTATCGCCGCGGCATCATCGAGGCGTGCCTGCCCGCCGCAGAACTGATGCCCTACGCGATGGCCATGGCGCGGATGATCGCCGCCAAGAGCCCGCTCGCGACGCGCCTCGCCAAGGACAGCATGCGGACGATCGAGACGATGACGTTGCGCGACGGCTATATCTACGAACAGACCAACACCGCTAAACTGTCGACGACGCACGACGCGGCCGAGGCAGTGTCGGCGTTCGTCGAGAAGCGCGCGCCCGTCTTCCTCGGTCGCTGAGCCGGCGTGATGGACTGGAATTTCGGCGACTTGCTCGATGCCACCGCGGCCAATGTGCCCGGCGATCGTCCGGCGATCATCCGCGGAGATCGGGTGCTCGACTGGGCAGATTTCGACGCCCGGACCAATCGCCTGGCGCGGGCGATGCTGGGTGCCGGACTAAAAACGGGTGACCGCGTCGCGATCCTCGCGCGCAACATCCCCGAATTCATCGAGGTCGCCGCCGCCGCGTTCAAGGCGCGGCTGACCCACGTTAACATCAACTATCGCTACACCACCGCCGAGATCGCCTATGTTCTTGCTGATTGCGGCGCTGCGGCGCTATTCCACGAGGACGTGTTCGCCGACCGCGTCGCGCCGCTGCCGGGAATGCTCGACCACCTACAACTTGTCGTGCGGATCGGAGACGGGGGCGGCTATGCGACGATTGTGGAGGTGGGCGACGGATCGCCGCTCGGCATCGTGCGATCGTCGCAGGACGGCTATCTGCTCTACACCGGGGGCACCACGGGGAAGCCCAAGGGCGTGATGTGGCACGCCGGCGATGCGCGCCGCTCGCAGTTGGAATCGCCGATGGCCAAGGTGACGATCGCGTCGATGGACGATCATGTCGCCTATGTCCGCGGCACTGCGCCGGGCCGCGTGCTGCCCGCATGCCCGCTGATGCACGGCGCCGGGCTGAACAGCTCGATGGCGGAACTGTTGAACGGCGGCAGTGTCGTGCTGCTGCCCTCCGACCGCTTCGATGCCGAGGAATTGTGGGACGCGGCGGCGCGCGACCGCGTGACCCGCGTGCTGATCGTCGGCGACGTGTTTGCACGACCCATGGCGCAGGCCTTGCTCGACCATCCGTGTCGCTGGGACCTGTCGGCGCTGCGGCTGATCTCGTCGGCCGGGCTGATGTGGAGCCGCGAGGTCAAGGCCGCGCTGATCGACGCGCTGCCGCAGCTGACATTGCTCGATATCCTCGGCGCGTCCGAGGCGTCGGGGTTCGGCTTCGCGATCACAACCGCGACTCGGGCGACGCCGACCGGGCTGTTCGAACCCGGCCCGCAGACCGTCATCATCGACGTCGCCACCGACCGCGTGTTGCGCGACGACGAGCCGGGCGAGGGCTGGCTGGCGCGACGCCCGCCGTTCGGCGGCGGCTATTTCGGCGATCCGGCGAAGACCGCCGCAACCTATCGCACGATCGGCGGCGTCCGTTACGCGATCCCCGGCGACATGGCCGAACGCCTGCCCGATGGCCGGCTGCGGCTGCTCGGTCGCGGCAGCCTATGCATCAACACCGGCGGCGAGAAGGTGTTCGTCGAGGAGGTCGAGGAGGCGCTGAAGCGCGTGCCTGGGATCGACGACGCGATGGTCTTCGGTCTGCCCGATCCGCAATGGGGCAACAGCGTTTCGGCGATCGTGACCGCGCCGCGCGGGATCGACCAGGCCGACATCCGCGCCGCTCTCGCGACCGACCTCGCCGTGTACAAAATCCCGCGCCGTGTCATCGTCGTCGACGAGATGCCACGGCACGCCAGCGGCAAGAGCGATTACGCGCGGGCCGTCGCGCTAGCCGCCGATCACATGTCGGATAATCACGAAGCATCCGCCTGACCGCGCGTGCTTACGCAAGTGATTTAATATCGAAGACGAAACACCCGCCCGTTGGAGCGCGATCATGGCGAATGCAGTATCAACTATGCCCAAGAAAGTGGACGCTTTCGTGATCGGCACCGGGTTTGGCGGCATGTACGCGATCCACCGGCTGCGCGGAATGGGCCTCGACGTCCATGCGATCGAGGCAGGCAAGGATGTCGGCGGGACCTGGTACTGGAACCGCTATCCCGGTGCGCGCTGCGACGTGATGAGCATCGACTACAGCTATTCCTTCTCGGACGCGATCCAGCAGGAATGGACCTGGACCGAACAGTTCGCCGCTCAGCCCGAGATCCTCGCTTACGCCAATTTCGTCGCGACGACACTCGACCTGCGCCGTAGCGTGAACTTCGAGACGCGCGCGAAAAAGGTCGTCTATGACGATGCCCGCCGCCTCTGGGTGATCGAGACCGAGGCCGGCGCTGTGTTCGAGACGACTTATCTGGTCATGGCGACCGGACCGCTGTCTGCGCCCAAATTGCTCGACATTCCCGGCGCACACCGGTTCAGTGGCACGATCTACCAAGCGCAGCGCTGGCCGCACGAGGCGGTCGATCTAGACGGCAAGCGGGTAGGTGTGATCGGCACCGGATCGACTGGCATCCAGATCATTCCCGTCGTCGCCAAGGAAGCCGGCCACCTTCACGTGTTCCAGCGCACGCCCAGCTTCACGCTGCCTATGCGCAACCGGTCGCTCGAACCCGATTACGTCGCGCAGGTGAAAGCGCATTACCCCGCGCTCCGCGCGATCGCCCGTAACACCTTCACCGGCGGCGTCCGCCCGGTGTCCACCCGCCCGCTGTTCAGCGTGACCGTCGAGGAGCGCAACGCGCTGATGGAGGACGCCTGGGCCAAGGGCGGGCTCACCTTCCTGGGTCTATTCTCCGACTTGCTGACCAACCAGGCCGCCAACGACATCGTCGCCGATTTCGTCCGCGACAAGATCGGCGAGGTCGTCAAGGATCCCGCCACCGCCGAGGCGCTGAAGCCGCGCGGCTACCCGATCTTCGCGCGCCGCCCGTGCCTCGATACTGGTTATTACGAGGCGTATAATCGCGCCAACGTGACGCTGGTCGATTGCCTCACCGATCCGATCGTCGCGGTCACCGAAACCGGTATTCGCACGCAGGGCGGGGAGGTCAACCTCGACGTCATCATCGCTGCCACCGGCTATGACGGCCTGACCGGTGCGATGCTGGCGATCGACATCCGTGGTCGCGACGGCCTGTTGCTGAGCGAGAAATGGCAGGATGGCTCGCGCTCGCATCTCGGCCTGATGATGGCGGGCTTCCCCAATCTCTTCATCGTCGCCGGCGCCAACGGGCCGTCAGCGCTCGCGAATTTCGTGCTGCTCAACGAACAGAACGTCGACTGGACGTGCGACTGTATCGCGTATCTACGCGCCAATGGCTTGGCGACGATCGAACCGACTGTCGAGGCCGAGGACCAGTGGATGCACCAGGTCGCGGCGCTGTCGAGCTCGTCGCTGATGCCCAAGGCCAACACCTGGTACACCGGGGCCAACATCGCCGGCAAACCGCGTGTGTTCAGCATCTATATGGGCGGCCTGGCACGCTATCGCGAAACGTGTGCCGTCGCGGCGCAAGGCTATCAGGATTTTGTTCATGAGCCGAAGATCTAGGCTAAGTTGATCGCGCCGGTACGTCGCGGTGACTTGGTAGGTGCTGACGGCGGTCCGATTTTGTCGATCAGCCCGATTGCGGAAAGCGCGGAACCGATCGTCAACCAACTACGCGCTTTGCTGATTGATGCGTCGCCGCCAGCCTGTCGCCTTTCGTGACGGTCTGCCAAACGAACTCGCGTCCTTGCCACCCTGCCGCGGCTCCGATCGAGATCGGAGCCCTTCGCCCCGATCCAAATCATGAGCCGCGTAAACTGCCGAGGGCGACGGCGACGTTCGAGATGGGCGGCGTTGAGGCACGGCAACCGTAATCCGGGACCCCCGGGATCCAATCACGCGGACCCGGACCGCGACGCGGATGGCAGAGGCCGTTGATTTCGCCGAGCGCGGTGACCTTGACGTCGGCTCCTACCAAGGATGCGGCGTGGACAAAACCGCGCTCGAACCGGCCCTACAAAGTCACCTTCTGGTTCAGCATTACGAGGCATTTATCCTCGCCACTGGGCGCCTGACCTTGAGCCTGATGCCGCGCCAACCGGCGCGCCCGGCGGCTTCGACACGATCTCGGAACGGAAAGGAGCTGATCTCGATTGGAGAACCCGGGTATACGTCGCCGGCGAGCGTCCAATAGGCAGCTAGCAGATCGGGGACGCTCATTGCGCAGTAAATTCGCCATCGACGAGCAACTCGACGCCCGTGATGTAGGAGGCGAGATCACTCTGTAGAAACAGACGGCGTTGGCGATCTCCTGAAGCTCGCCGAGCCGGCCCAGCGGGGTATTCTGGACGATCCCGTCGGTCAGAGCCGCGTCCTGATGCTCGATTAGCGGTGTCCTGATGATTCCGGGGCGGACGGAGTTCACCCGGACGCCGTCTTTTGCATAGACTGCCGCATTCTTGGTCATCGTACGTACCGCGCCCTTGGAGGCTTGATAGGCCGCGACGCCGCCGACCCCCCACATCGAGGAGATATTAACGATCGAGCCTTTGCCGACCTCCCTCATGGGAGCGAGCGCTGCGCGCATGCCAAGGAATGGCCCGGTCTGATTGATCGCGATCGTTCAGCCCCATGCCTCGACGCTCAGACTGTCGATGGGCTCGTGGGAACCGACGATCCCGGCGTTGTTGACGAGTATGTCGAGCTAGCCATGCGCCACGAGAATATTATCGATGGCGTTGGCCCAGTCGGTTTCGGATGTGACGTCGAGCTTCAGCGGCAAAATTCGGTCCGCTGAATAGGCCTATTTCAAGTCCACTATTTCCTCAGCGAAGACGGTCGCGCCAGCCGCCGCCAGCGTCTCAACGGTAGCGTGGCCGATCCCCATTGCGGCATCCGTCACGAGCGCAATTTCGTTGTTGAGGCAGTTCATTTGAAACTCCTTCACCAGTACTGAGGAAAGACAGTCGTGGTACCTGAGCGGATCTGACCATGGTCCGTTCGTCGGTTAGGCCGTGGCAGCTACCGACGTGTGCGATGGCTTGTTTCTCTGACCCACCCAGCCGGACAGGAGGGCCAGAATGAGAGCACCGGTCGACAGAATGGCGCCGGCCCAGTTCGGTGCGGCATAGCCGAAGCCTAGCGTGATAACCGTGCCGCCCGCCCAGGCGCCAATCGCGTTGCCGAGGTTGAACAAGCCGATGTTGACGGCGGAGGCGAGGTTGGGTGCACCCGCCGCTCTGGCGTTGTCGGTCACGAGTTTCTGGATAGGGGCGACGGTGGCAAATCCGAAGACCGACATCAGGAAGATGCAGACTGCGGATCCGATCTGACTACCTGCCAGAAAATAGAAGGCCAACAAGACGACCGCCTGTGCCGCCAGCGTCACGTAGAGCAGAGGCATCAGCGCCCGGTCCGCGAACTTTCCACCGAGAATGTTGCCGACAAAAAGACCTGCGCCGAACAGCGACAGCAACCAAGTGACTGCGCTGCCCGTGTAGCCCGCCACGTCGGTCATCATCGAAGCGATGTAGGTAATCGAGGTGAAGAACGCCGCCGGCCCCAGGATCGTAATCCCCATAGCGAGCAGGACGCGGATGTCGGTGAAAGCCGCCAACTCCTGCCGCAGTTGAGGCGGTTCATGGCGCTCGGCACGCGGCACCAGCATGATGACGCCAGCGATGGCAACGATGCCGATTGCCGTGATCGCGAGGAACGTCGCACGCCATGACACGGTCTGCGCCAGCCACGTCCCGGCGGGCGCGCCGATCAGCGTGGCGAGGGTCAGGCCCGTGAACATGAAGGCGATGGCACTGGTCCGGCGACCCGGTGCGACGAGGTCGGCCGCCATGATCGAGCCGATGCCGAAGAACGCGCCATGCGTCAGCGAAGTAATGACACGCCCGAGGAGAGCCACCGCGAAAGACGGCGCCGTCGCGGTGATGACGCTTCCTACAATGAAGAGGACAAGCAGCCAAGCAAGCATGGTCTTCTGAGGAAGCTTGCCACCCAGGATGATAGTGATGGGAGCGCCGAAGAAGACGCCGAGCGCATAGCTGGTCGCCATATTCCCGGCCATCGGGATCGAGATGCTGAATTCCGCGGCGATGCTGGGCAGAAGCCCTGCGATGACGAATTCGGTGGTCCCGATGCCGAACGCGGCGATCGCAAGGGCCCAAAGTGCCGCAGGCATTGCGTCCCCTTTGGAAGGGGCGGTTTCACATTGACGATCGGCTTGTGAGCCGAGATTGCCACTGCTCATGTTGCGAACTCCGGTAAGACATGGTCGGCCATTTCGGCGATAGCGTCGGCGAAAGGCCGTTGCAGAGGCTTCATGTGAAGTGCGACGTGGTTCACGCCTTCGTCCCGTTGTCGCTTCCAATGGTCGATCAGAGCGTTGCGCCCGCCCCGCATGGTCGACTGCTTGAACTCCAGCGAGGCATTTGGATCAGCGAGGAGATCGAACATGGTGCCGTAGCCATATGGTCGGAACCGACCTTCGCTGCCGCTCCGCCAGTTTGCGATGACGGACGCGAGCTTGGCTGGATCGCTCAGATGCCAGAGCCACCCATCGGTATTGTTTCCCAACCAGCCGAAGTCTTGACCAGCGCGCCCGATGGCGATGATCGGCAGACTAGGTGCAACGGGCTTCGGCAGCATGTCCAACCCGCCGTCCAATGCTCCGTAGAAGCGCGAAAGGTGCTGCGGAAAGGATTGCTCGGTCGCGGCGCGGATCACGCCGAGCGCATCCCGATAGCGTTCTACCCGGTTGCCGATGTCGCTTCCGAACGCTGCAAACTCGGAAGGTCGATCGCCGGTGGCGAGCCCTAGGATAAAGCGACCATTGCTCAGCCTATCGATGCTCGTGGCCTGCTTGGCGACGATTAACGGATCACGCAGCGGGGACACGATGCCGGCAGTGCCGATCGCGATACGGCGCGTGCTTGCGGCGAGCCATCCCGCGTAAACCATCGGATCGACGACCTGGCCCGTATCGCCGAAGCCAGGATCGTAGAACGGAACGTCACGAAGCCAAATCGCGGCAAAGTCCGTTTTATCGACCAGGCGAACCGCCTCGGCATGGCTATCGAGCGTTGGCCACGGCAATCCCGCGTAAGGCTCGAGCGGCGCTACCAAGCCGAATGTGAGACGATCAGATTTGAATACGCTGGAGTAGCCCGGATGCTCCTGAATAGACTTGAGATACGGCAGGCTCGCTATCGGAGGCCTATGGATGTCGGCACCTGCAAACGAGGTCATGCAGTCGCTCAAGACCGGCGCCCCGACAGGTGAAGGCATAGCGGTTCTGATGCTGAGATCGGGGCGGCCATTTGCGTGCTCCTTGAGACTTCGACTTCCAAGGCACCTATCTAGTACAAAGCGGTGGAAAGATTTATAGGCTGCAATTCCGAACAATGCCGCCTATCAAGCTCCAATGTCTGATCCGGTTGAAAGTCTTGGTGCCCTTCGAGGCTTCGTTGCCGCTGCCGACGCGCGCAGCTTCAAAGCCGCGGGGCAGGGGCTGGGTGTCTCGTCCTCGGCAATCGGTAAGATGATCGCGAAGCTGGAAGCCCAGCTCGCTACCACGTTGTTCCACCGGACGACGCGTACGATTTCTTTAACAGAAGCGGGCAGCCTGTTCCTGGTTCGTGCTCGTAATATGCTCGACGAACTCAAGGCCGCGGAGACCGAACTCGCGGCGGCGTCTGGTATGCCGCAAGGGCGCCTGAGAGTCGGCCTTCCTCTCTCCGGCTCGCTGCTGACCAAGGCGTTTGCGACGTTCGTCGCCGAACATCCCCTCGTCGAGCTCGAACTCGACTACAGTGATCGCCTCGTAGACGTCATCGACGAGGGCTTCGACGTTGTCATTCGCAGCGGCGACACGGGCGACTCTCGGTTGCTGCACAAGACGCTCGGCCGGTTCCGGTGGCGGCTCGTGGCGTCGCCAGCCTATGTCGGAAGGCACGGTCAGCCTATGACGCCTGAAGATCTGACTTCCCATATTTGCCTGCGGCAGAAACTCTCCTCCGGCGTCAATTTGCCTTGGGTGCTTCGGTCGGCGCCCAGACTCGTGGTGCCCGTCAGTCTGACCTCGAGCGTCATCGATCCGTTGCTCGACCTCACGCGCGCTGGCGCCGGCATTGCGCTACTCCCGGACTTCCTGCTGCGAGAAGCATTCGCGGAGGGTTCGCTCGTGCCCATTCTGGAGGACGAGATGGAGCATACTGGCGTCTTGACGATGTTGTGGCCGGCCAGTCGTTTCCGAGTGCCGAAGGTGCGTGCATTCGTTGATTGGATCGCGCATTATATCCATGCCCGCGACCCCAAAACGGGCCAATCGTAGAAGCGAGATTTTCGAGCGGATCGGGCGCGATGCGGCCCTTGCGTCCGACGGTCAAGTTCCTTTCAAGAAGGTCCTCGGCCTGGTGGAATCGATGGGAATGTCAGGCATCTAGAAAGCCAGGTTAACCGATTGTACGAGGAGATCGACGTCCGGCCGCGCTTAGCGGCTCGCTGTGGATCGCGGAGGCTGGCGATTCACAGGAGGCTTCGCGCAATGTCGTTAAAAGCCGGGTCAGACTGCTGTCCGGATTAAAGCCAATCTGACCGTCGATGAAAGGGTAAGCGTGGCCGGGAGGCCGCCTTGCTATTGAGTTCGGCTCTTCAGGTAGGCGATCTTTCCGGCATGGCGGCGGCTGGCGATGGCGGCGAGGGCGCGTCGGGTGAAGCGTTCGTCGATGCCGTCGGCGTTGTAAGGGCCTCCGTACCATTCGCGTAGACGGTGGTACTCCTCGTGGACGGGGTCGGCCATGGCATCGAGGAACATCTCGAAGCCGGGTAGTCCCCCTACATCCTCCGGCGGACAACGTCGCTCGCCATCGACAAAGCGAGGATATTGCTGGTCTGGTTCACCGGGGCCGATGCTTTCTACGGTGATGGTGTGCCGCCAGTCATCGCCCATGTCGTAGGTGTAGAGGAGTTCCCGCACGCCGCGGTCGAGGAGCGTCGCGAGCTTGACGTTCCTCGCCGCAGCCATGCCGTTGTCCGGCCATGCCGGGTCGGGCACGCCATAGCGCCGATCTCCGGCCTCGAAATTCCACAGGTGGTAATTTTCCCAGCCCATGGCGGCCTGGATGATGTCATGGAGCATCTTCAGGCTGGCAGTGACCGGCACGTCGACCCGGCGCCAGATGGTGGGTTCGATGTCGTTCAGGACGATATGGACGCGGGCGATGGTTTCGGCGGTCATGCCGCCATTCTGGCAGGTTCGCCTACCCAGTTCCATATGTGGACGGCTCCCTCTTGCAAGGTTCGAGTGGAAAATTCGATCGGATCGTTTGCTTCCATATGTCCGGCCTTTGGGTGCGACCGCTCACGGTCGCTGGCCAAGATGGTTTCCGCGGTGTGTGTTCCAAACACGGCAGCGGCCTGCGACGGCCACTGGAACTGACGGAGTGTCACACGCCTCGGATCGATCGATCGCACCATCTACTCTCTTCATGCAAGATCACGGATCAGCTCAGTTCGATAGCGTCAGTTTTCTGCTGATCGTTCCTGGCCAATTCTTATGCTGCTACCGCGGTTAGCGCGGGCGGCGCGACGCCTCGGTATCGCTCGCCGCTCACCATGAGCTTCCAAGCGATACGCGCCACTTTATTAGCAACGGCAACCGCGACTAGCTTGGGTGGTTTTCGCCCGATCAACCCGAGAAGCCATGGCGTGAGATTTCTGCCTCGCCCGTTGCGGGCGTGTTGAACGACCGCAGTAGCTCCAACCACGAGCGTGCTTCTGAGAAGCTCATCACCAGCGCGCGTGATTACGCCGTGTCTCGTCTTGCCGGCGGTTGAGTGATTTTTGGGGGTCAGGCCCATCCAAGCCGCGAAATCCCGTCCGGACTTGAACAGATGCGGATCGGGGGTTTTCATCATCAGCAAGGTCGCCCCGATTGGCCCCACGCCGGGAATTTGAGCCAGTCGCTGGCTACATTCATCGCTGCGATGCCACGTCATCAACTTCTCGTCGATCCGCTCAATTTCTCGCTCAAGTTGCGCGTGTTCCTTTCCCTGAAGCGCGAATAGTTCGCGCGCTAATTCTGGGATTGTTTCATCCGCCGCTATGCGCTCGAGAAGCGGTATAACGCGACACGCGCCGGTCGCTGCGGTGATACCGAACTCAGCACCATACCCTCGTATTGCGTTGACGAGCTGAGTGCGCTTCTGGATGAGCCTCTCCCGCACTCCAACCAACATGAGCGCCGCTTGTTGTTCGGCGGTCTTTGCTGGAACGAAGCGCATCGTTGGGCGGCTCACTGCTTCGCAGAGAGCTTCGGCATCCGCCGCGTCATTCTTGCCGCGCTTGACGTAGGGCTTCGCCAATTGTGGTGCGATCAGCTTCACCTGATGCCCGAGCGACCCGAGAAAGCGTGCCCAATGGTGCGAACTTCCGCATGCCTCGATAGCGATGACGGTGGGCGGTAGCTTTTCGAAAAAGCGAACCATCTCCCGGCGCGTCAGCTTTTTGCGAAGCACCGGCCTCTCTGCTGCATCGACGCCATGTAGCTGAAAAACGTTCTTTGACGTATCCATACCGATGCGAGTAATTTCCTCCACGGGCGGCTCCTCTGGTTGAGTTTTTCAACGAACTCACTCTGGCACATCGCGATGCCGTTGGGAGCCGTCCACACCAACACGGCAGGAGTTCATCCCAGCGGCTGGCGGGCCAGTCATAGGCAATCCTGGCGATGACGTCGGCGATATAGGCCTGCGGGTCGACGCCGTTGGCCTTGCACGTCTGGATGACGGTGTAGATGGCGGCGGCACGTTCGCCGCCCACGCGCGAGCCGGCGAACAGCCAGTTGCGGCGGCCGATCGCCACACCGCGCAGCGCGCGTTCCGCGATGTTGTTGCCGATCTCCAAGCGGCCGTCGTCGAGGAAGCGGGTCAGCGCCGCCCATCGCTTGGTGCCATAGGCGATGGCTTTGGCCATGTCACACTTGGGGGACAGGCGGCGCAGCGCTGCGTCGAGCACCTCGCGCAGGGCCTCGATCAGCGGTTTGCTGTGTTCCTGACGTGCCCGGTGCCGGATATCCGGCGGCTGGCCGCGCACCTCGGCCTCGACGGCATAAAGCGCGCCGATCCGCTCGAGGATGTCGGTGGTCAGCGGCGTGGCGGTGCGCTCATGCAGGTCAAAGACCTTGCGCCTGAAATGCGCCCAGCAGGCCACCTCGGTCACGCCGCCCCGATACAGCCCGTCATAGCCGGCATAGGCATCGGCCTGGAGGAAGCCGCGGAAGCCGGCGAGATGCGCCAGGAGGTGCGCGGCGGTGCGGTCGGGCGTGAAGTGATACCAGGTTGCGCGCGGCGCGGTGCTGCCCGAGGCCTGGTCGTCGGCCGCATATACCCATAGCCGCCCGGTGGCGGTCTTGCCGCGACCGGGGTCGAGCACCGGCACCGGCGTGTCGTCGGCATGGATCTTGTCGGCCTTGAGGACTTCGTCGCGTATGCGGGCGACGAGGGGATCGAGCAAGGCTGCGGCCTGTCCGGTCCAGCCGGCCAGCGTCGAGCGGTCTATGTCGAGCCCCTGCGTCGCCATCATCTCGGCCTGGCGATAGAGCGGCAGGTGGTGATCGAACTTCGATACCACGACATGCGCGAGCGTCGCGAAACTGGCCTTGCCGCGCGCGACGGCGCTGGGCGGCGCGGGTGCCTGGACGATCTTTTCGCAGACCCGGCAGCTATTTTGGGGCGGATGTTGCGTGCCACCCGCCAGCGCACCGGCACGATGTCGAGCATCTCATACGCGTCCATGCCCAGCCGGCGCAGCGCGCCGCCGCAATCCGGGCAGGTGCAGGCGCCCGAGGCCGGCTCGTGGACGACGTCCTAGCGCGGCAGATGCTCTGGCAGGCTGCGGACCGGCACCGGCCGCGACGCCGTCTCGGACGGGCGCTCCTCTTCCGGCGCCGCGTCGCGCTCGGCCTCCAGTTCTTCCAACGCCAGTTCGAGCTGCTCGACCTCGCGGCCCAGCTTCTCGGACGAGGCGCCGAACTGCATCCGCCGCAGCCGGGCGATCTGCCCGCGCAAGCTGTCGATGAGCAGATCGCGGGCGGCGAGCGCGGCATTGGCCCGGGCCAGCAACGCCTCCAGCGCGGCGATCCGCGCGGTGGCATCAGCAGGGAAAACGGGCGCTTCCGACACCAGCATTTCCTAGCAGATCGTAGCGCTTCGGGCGAGCAAAAGCGACGCAAGACCGCCGGCTTCATCCCGCCAGCGTCGGCGTGCAGGTCCGCTCCGGGCGGCGCCAGTCGATGCCCTCCAACAGCATCGACAATTGCGCTGGCGTCAGCACCACCGTGCCGCTCGCCGCCACCGGCCAGACGAAGCGGCCCCGGTCGAGCCGCTTCGAAAACAGGCAAAGGCCTTGCCCGTCGAACCAGAGCAGCTTGATCAGATGCCCGCGCTTGCCCCGGAACGCGAACAGCGCGCCCGAATGCGGGTTTTGCGCCAGCACTTGCTGCACCAGCACCGCCAGCCCGTCGAAGCCCTTGCGCATGTCGGTCACGCCGCACGCCAGATATACCCGCGTCGGCAACGGCGCCGGGCTCACCGCAGCACCGACAACACCCGCGCCAGCGCATCCGCATCCACCTCGCCGTCGACACTGATCCGAACGCCGCTGGGCAACTCGATATCGATGCGCTCCGGCGCGCATGGCACCGGCCGTGACGCCGGCACGACCGGCTGCGCGAGCTGAACCTCGGCAAACACCGGCAGCGACGGCGTGGCGCCGGCCAGCTTGCCTTCGCGCAGTTGCTTGCGCCACGTATAGATCAGGCTGCTCGACACTTCGCGCAAAGCGATAACATCGCAGACCCTAGCCCCAGGCCGGAACGCTTCGGCCAGGATCTCCAGCTTCTCCGCGTCTGACCATCGCCGCCGGCCCGACACCCGGCCGACTATTTCCATACGACCAGTCATACGAGCGCTCGTATGACTGGTCGTAGAACCCGAAACTTCCTGCACCAACACCACCCTCGTCACTGGCGGCAAGCGTCCCGGCTATCGACGATGCCGCAAGGCGGCCTGATGAATACGCTTACATGGAAGGTGCGCCTAGTTGTTTAGGTGTTTAGTCCCGGCATTTGGTTGATCGAATCAATGATGAACCTATCGGGCTCTGACGTCCAGATTTTGTGATGCATTCGTAAGGCGTGAGGCCACTGAGCGTCTTGAGCCGGCGGGCGAAATTGTAAGCCGCTATGAGTCGGCGAGGTGCACCCGCAATTGCTCGTGGTTCTCGTAGTGAAAGCGTTTGACGGTCGCTTCCTTAATCGTGCGGTTCATCCGCTCGACGTGACCGTTGGTCCAAGGGTGGTTCGGCTTGGTGAGCCGGTGCTCGATATCGTTCGCCTCGCAGATCATGTCGAAGCGCATCTGCCGCGACCAGGCAGTGTTACGAATGCGCGGTTGCTCGGCGAACTGGATGCTGTTGTCGGTCAGGGTCGTGTGAATGCGGTAGGGCACAGCTTTCAGCAGAAGTTCGAGGAACTCCCATGCCGTCCGCCTGGCAACTTTATCGACGAGCTGGGTGACCGCAAACTTGCTGGTGCGGTCGATGCCGACGAACAGGTAGAGCCCTTCGACAAGCTCAGGAGAGCCTTGCCTTCGGCAGTCTGAACCTCGGCGATATCCATCTGGAAGAAGCCGATCGGGTAGCGCTTGAAGCGCTGTCGCTTCGGCTTGTCCCCCTCGATGTCCGGAAGACGGGATATGCCATGACGCTGCAGGCAGCGGTGCAGCGCTGACCGTGTCAGATGCAGGATCGACGGCTGCAACGCATAGAGGCAATCGTCGAGCAGCAGTAATGTGTGACGCCGGAATGCGACGACCGCTGCCTCCTCGGCTTGGGTCAAGATCGTGGAGTGAGGGGCCTTCGGCCCGGTCTTCAAATCCTCGCTCGTCGCCCGCTTCCACCATTTCGCCACCGTCTTCGGGCTGATCCCAAGCTCCCGGCTCAGCGTCGAGAGCGAAGCTTGCGATCGCTGTATTGCTGCTCCGACGACGTGCGTGGTCGTCGATCACCACGCCATCGCGACGCAAGGTGCGTCGGACCACGGGCAGAAAGTCGATCAGGAATGCACGCGGATCACGCGGCGTGGGCGGTGCCCGGCCTTCAGTTGCAAGTGCGCGCACACCTTCCTGATAGCGCCGCAGCGGCACCTCGCCGTCCAGCCCGGCATGAGGACGTAGATGGTAGAGCTTGGCGATGGCGACGGCCAACCAGCGTTCCAGTTCTGCGAGCGTCAGGCACGCCGCCCTGTCGCTGTCGTAGCGTCCGCGCTGCATGACGTTGGAAAAGGTCGTGCCCGGCAGGGCATGGACCAGCTCCATCAGCGTGCCGATCACTCGTTCCACGACACCACCGACCTGCGGTCGCCCGAGCGGTCGCCAGTCGATGGTGATGTCGTGCTGGGCGCACCCGCGCTCCAGCGCCTCCGAATGAAATTCGGTCGCATTGTCCACGCCGATGCGGCGTGGGCGCCCCATGACCGGCCAGTCCGCATCGATTTCAATGGCTTCCAACCAGTCCCGCTTGTCCGACGCGACATGTGCCAGACACAGGCCGACGCTCGTCGAGGAAGGCGCTTCCAGTGTGACGTGGAAACCGGCGATGCAACGGCTGAAGACGTCGATCGCGACGGTCACCCATGGGCGCCCGATTGGGCGGCGCTCGATCGGATCGACCAGGATAAGGTCAACCGGCGTATGGTCGATCTGCACCATGTCGAGGGGTGCCTGCGCGGTTACGGTCGACCCCAGCACCGCTTCCGGCACATCCACGTCGCCACGTTGGCGGCGGTCTTCCATGGACAGCGCCGCAATCCGCCGCCTGACCGTTCCCGCCGATGGCGGCCGCACATGCTGCGCGCGGGCGCGCTTGCGCACCTCGACCACGATGCTTGCTGCCGACAGCCGCTGCGGCGTCAGATACAGGTCGGACACCGCTTCGCGGATCAGGGTATCGCGGCGCTCCGCGATGCGCGCTTTCCCACGTCCGCCACTCGATCTGCCCCGGAGCATCGCGGTCAGCGTACCGCCGCCCTCCCGGCATTTGCGAAGCAAGCGATACACCTGTCGTTCGGTCACGCCCAAGGCGGTTGCCGCCATGCGTGCCTGATCGCGAGAACATGCCGGTAAGTCCGCCAGCGGACGCAGCACAGCCGCACGCCGCTCCGCCTCCTGCCACAAAGGCTCGGGTATCAGGCTCAGGTCCGGGGCATCACCATCCGCCATCTGCCGACATCCACTTCGAGAGAAGTGTAAGCTGCCGACATCGACTCCGATCCCAGCGACATCGACTATGGCAAATGCGGGCACCGTTTAGCAAGCGAGCCAACCCACGGCTGACATCGACTTCGGAAACTGACACCACCCTCCGAAAAGCCCCGTATTTCGCACGACAAACCCTGTCGGACCGCTAGGATGCGCGACAACGTCTATTTCGGGGTTTGTCGCATATGCTGGTCGGTTACATGCGGGTCTCCACCAACGACGATCGCCAGTCGGTCGATCTGCAGCGTGACGCGCTGCTCGGCGCGGGTATCGACGAGCGGCATCTGCACCAGGATCGCGCCTCGGGCGTACGCGACGATCGACCGGGCCTGAAAGCGTGCATGACCGATCTGCGCGAAGGCGATGTGCTCGTCGTCTGGAAGCTCGATCGGCTCGGCCGGTCGCTGTCGCACCTGATCCGCATCGTCGAGGAACTGAAACAGCGCGGCGTTGCCTTCCGGTCGCTGACCGAAGCGATCGACACCACGAATGCGCATGGCAGCTTCCTGTTCAACCTATTCGGCACGCTCGCCGAATATGAGCGGGCACTGATCACCGAGCGCGTCAACGCAGGACTCGCCGCGGCGCGTCGACGTGGCCGCAAGGGCGGCAGACCGCCCACGATCGATGCTGAGAAGATCGACCAGATCCTGGCGGCGCTGGAGGGCGGCACCAGCAAGGCCTCGATATGCCGCAGCTTCAAGGTGCCGCGCTCGACGTTGATCGACATGCTGAAGCGGACCGGGTGGGCCGGGGCCGGGGCGGCCGACAAGCCTGCGATCACCGGCTGACTGAGCGGATCGCCGGCGTGGCATTTCTGGATGCTCAGGCGCGATCGGTTCTGTTCGAGCCTCCCGACACCCACGAGGAGGCACTCGCGCGCTACGCGCTCACGCCGGAGGATGTCGCCTTCGCCAGGCGTCGTCGCCGATCCCACAATCGGCTGGGCTTCGCGGTGCAGCTGGCGCTGGTGCGCGATCTCGGGCGGCCACTGCGCTCGGGCGAGACGATCCCGGTCGCTGTCCTCGATACGGTCGCCGACCAGATCGGCATCGATCCGGTCGTGTTCGAGCTTTACGCCCGGCGTGACGAGACCCGGCGCGAGCATCTGGCCGAGATCGTGGCCCAACTGGACCTGCGGACGATGCAGGAGCGCGATTATCGCCTGTGTATCCGAGCGGCAGCGATCGGCGCGGTGGCCACGGAGAAGGGGGAACCGATCGTACTCGCCGTCATCGACGCGCTGAAGGCCGCGCGCATTGTTGTCCCGGGCGCGGACCTGATCGAGCGACTTGCGCTGGCTGGTCGCGCCATGGCGCGGCGACAGGCGTATCGACATCTGATCGCCGACCTCAGCCCGGCCACGCTGGCCAGCCTGGACGAGTTGCTCAGCGAACGGAGCGGAGAGCGAACCATGCTCGGCTGGATCGCCGATGCACCCGAAGGCGCCAGAACGAAAAGCCTCAAGGCGGTGATCGCCCGGCTCGAGGTCGTGCGCCGCGCAGGGATCACCGACGAACGGCGAAAAACCATCCACGCCAACCGCTACGGCGTCATCGCCAAGGAAGCGCGCATCCTCCACGCCCGCGAGATGCAGCGCTTCTCGGCAGACCGCCGCTATGCGACGCTGACCGCCTTCGTGATCGAGCGGCAGGCAGCGCTCACCGACCTGGCAATCGACCTGTTCGGCAGGCTCCTCGGCACCGCCCGGCGTAAGGCGGAGTGGAGCCGCAACGAGCGGCGCTTGCGCGAGGCCGATATACTGACTGGCGTCGCGGTCGATCATGTCCAGCTCGGCCGGGCGCTGCTGGCGGCGCGCACGAGCGGCGGTGATCTCGGCGCGGCGATCGCCGGCACGCTCGGGTGGGAGGCGCTGGAGACCAGCGTCGCGGTAGCCTCCGGTCTCGTTCATCCCGACAGGCACGACGAGTTCGACGAACTGGTGGGTCGCCAGAGATCGCTGCGCGCCGTCGCCAGGCTCGTATTCGCGGCGTTCAGCTTCCGGTCGTTTCGCCCGACCGATCAGATCCTTGCGTCGATCGAGCTGCTGCGGACGGTGCATCAGGGCGCCAGGCTGCCGAAAACGGTGCCGCTGTCCTTCCTGACCCGCAAGTGGCGACGCCGCGTCCGCTCGGGCAGCGGCGATTTCGATGCGCGCGCTTGGGAGGTCGCGGTTCTCGTTCACCTGCGCGACCGGCTGCGCGCCGGCGATATCTGGGTCGAGGGCAGCCGTGCCTGGCGCAGCTTTGAGGATTATCTTCTGCCGCGGTCGACCTTCGACATGATGCGCGCCGAGCAGCGGCTGGGGCTCGCGGTGCCCGACAGCTTCGATGCCTGGCGCAAGGAGCGAACCGCCACGCTGGATACCCGGCTGAAGGCGCTCGCCCAGGCGGCCGCAGCCGATGCGATCCCTGACGCCACCTTGGGCGAGAAGGGACTTTCGATAAGTCCGATCGGCGAGGAGGAGCGCGACCGGATCGTCGCGCTCAGTCGTCGTCTTTACACGCTCGTGCCTCGCGTCAGAATCACCAGCCTGCTTGCCGAAGTTCACCGTTGGACCGGATTTCTCGACAGCTTCACCCATTACCCCACCGGCCACACTGCGGGCGACGAGGCGGCGCTGATGGCCGCAATTCTCGCCGACGCGACCAACGCCGGTGCCGAGCGCATGGCGGAGAGTTCGCGCGGCGTCACCATCCACCAGATGATGCTGATGATCGACCGTCATCTTCGCCCCGAAACCTACGCGACCGCGACGGCCGTGCTGGTCGATGCGCAGCAGGCTCACCCGTTCGCGGCGATCTGGGGCGATGGTCATGTGTCGTCGTCCGACGGGCAGTTCTTCCCCGCCGGTGGTCGCGGCGAGGCCAGCCTCGACTACAATGCCAAGTACGGCAAGCGCCCCGGCGCCTCGCTCTACGGGTTCCTCTCCAACCGGTTCGCCTCCTTCTTCTCCCGGCTGATCTCGGCCTCCGAGAGCGAAGCGCCCTATGTGCTCGACGGGCTCCTCCACAACGAGAGCTCGGTCGAGATCCACGAGCATGCGACCGACACCGCGGGCGCGACCGAGACGACCTTCGCCATGTTCCACCAGTTCGGCTATCGGCTCATCCCGCGCATCCGCAACCTGGGCGATCGACGGCTATTCGTGATCGCCCCCGACAGCGCCTACGATCCGCTCGACGCACTGATCGGTGGCACGATCAACATGGGCAGGATCGAGCCGCACTGGGATGACGTGCTGCGGCTCGGCGCCTCGGTCGCCGCCGGGCTCGTTCCCCCTTCGGTGATCCTCAAGAAAATCGCAGCGACACCGCGCCAGAACGGGCTGTCGGTCGCGCTGCGCGAGATCGGGCGGATCGAGCGCTCGATCTTCATTTGCGACTGGCTGCTCGATCCCAAGCTGCGCAGACGGTCCCATGCCATCCTCAACAAGGGCGAAAGCCGCCATGCGCTGGCGCGCGCCGTCTTCCTTCATCAGCTCGGCGAGTTGCGCAACCGCGTCGCCGACACAATGGCTTACCGCGCCTCGGGCCTCAACCTTGTCGTCAACGCGATCATCCTGTGGAACACCGTCTATCTCAGCCGCGCCGTCCGCTTCGTGCGCGACCAGGGCACCACTATCCCCGATGCTCTCCTCGCCCAGGTCGCGCCGCTGCCCTGGAGCCATATCGCGCTCACCGGCGACTATCTCTGGAACGAGATCGACCAACCCCTCGAACGCTACCGCCCCATCCGTGCCAACCGCTTCAATCCCAAGAACTTCGTGTTTCCTTAGCGTACACGGCTGAAGAAACTCCCACGGAGCCCCATAGTTGTAATTACCCACCCCCCTTGCGGACGAGCGCGATCGCTGATTCAAAGGGTGTATGGGTCGTCCGGATCTTGAGCGCCTGAGCCGCGAAGAACTGATCGAGCTGGTGCTGCGCCTGCAGCGCCCGGCCAAGACGTCGCAGACCTCGTCGAAGCCGCCCTCGACCGACCGCAAGGAGCGGCGCGAGTCCTCGCGGCCGGGCGGGGCAAAGCCGGGCCACGAGGGACATAGCCGGATACGAGGCGACGCATTCGATCGCGCAATTGATCATCGTCCGGACACCTGCACCGGCTGTTGTGCGGCACTACCGGTCGATCTGGCTGCCGAGACCGTCAGCGAGCACGACACGGTCGAACTTCCGCCGATCACGCCCATTGTAGAGCGCCACAGACGGTTGTCGGTTCGTTGCCCATCGTGCGGGATGCGCGTGGCAGCGGCTCTACCGGACGCTGCGAAAGGAACGCCGTTCGGCGCACGGATCCATGCGATCGCGACCTATCTGAAGACCTTTCAGGCGCTGTCCTACGAACGACTTCAGGGAGCGTTTGCCGACCTGTTCGCCCTGACGATCAGTCAGGGCGGCCTGATGAACATGCTCCGCCGTGCACAGGAGCACTTCGTGGACGGACGCGAGGACGCGGTGTCGAGCTTGCGTCAGGCAAGCGTCGTCAGCTCGGATGAGACCGGGGTGCGTATCGAAGGCAGCAACTCATACCACTGGGTTTTTCGGTGCGACCGTGCCGTCGTTCACACAGCGGCCCCGACCCGCGGCGCGATCGTGGTACGCACCATGATGGACGGGCATCGCCCGGACGTCTGGTGCTCTGACCGCTATGCAGCCCAGCAAGGTCATGCCGATGCACACCAGGCCTGCCTCGCCCATCTTGCGCGCGATGTCGCCTACGCGCTTCAGAACAGTGAGGACTTCTTGCCGATGCGCCTCAAACTATGGCTTGGTAAGGCGTTCAGACTGGCCAGGGACATCCGCCATCTCGCACGATCCACGATTGCCGCCAGGCGACGCGCTCTGGAGCGAACCATCGGCGATATCCTCAGTACGGCGACGGCGTGCGATCTGACCCGAAAGCTCCAGAACAAGTTTGCTCGCGCCAGAGAGCAGCTCCTGACCTTTGCCTATTGGCCCGGCCAGGTCGAGCCGACCAACAACGCGTGCGAGCGCGACCTTCGCCCCGCTGTCATCCAGCGCAAGGTCACCAACGGATACCGCGCCATGTGGGCCGCCCAAGGCGAAGCCGATGTCAGGACCGTCGTCGCCACCGCACGTCTCACGCCTGGCGCCAACATCTTCGGTACGATCGCAGCAACCCTGGGCGCCTAAAAATCCGTCAGATTTGGGGGTGGGTAATTACCGATAGTTAGCTATACAAACGGCAGCACCCAAGAATGCTCCGAAAGCAGCATATTTTACGATGCCCGTTTTTGCTTTCTCGATCGTCAGTGGAGGCGCATCGATGTGCATAACTTGATCTATGCTCACGACGTGTCCTCCAGAACGAGCAATGTATCGCAGCTAGAGGTGCCTTGCGATGACCATTTATTTCTTCAATATCATCGAAGGGGATGAGTACATCTCCGATTTGGAGGGCATCGATTGCTCAGATTTGGCCGCCGTGCAGAAGGCGGCGATCGCAGGTGCCAGCGGGCTGATTGCCGAGGCCATGAAGAAAGGCGAGCAGGACTACCGCGGGCGGTTTGAAGTGGCGGATGAACGTGGTGCAACGGTTCTTTCGCTGGCGTTTGCCTGCCCTATCACAATCAAGATCATCCCGCCTCTCGCCAAGGAAAGCTAAGCCGCGAACGGCAAAGCCGGCTGGTGCAGGTAGCCTTTACTGAAATCGCCGGCTGAACGCAGTCCGGACCAGTCCTTGATCGTTACCTTTCGCCCGTCCGTGCTGATAAGCCCATCGGCGCGCAACGCCTTGAGCGTGCGATTGACGTGAACCGACGTTAGGCCGGTCGCGTCCCCAATCTGCTCCTGCGTCATCGGCAATTCGTAATCTGGAGCTTTGCATATGCCCGCAGCTTCCTGGCACAGTGCAAGTTCGCAAAGCAGGTGCGCGATGCGCTGGCGGGCATTACGCTGGCCAATGTTTAGTATCCATTCCCGCGCCATTGAAGCGTCCACCAGAGTGTCGAGCCAAAGCGCGCGCCCAATAGCGGGGTATGCTTCCGTCAGGTTGAGAATTGCTTGGCACGGTATGTACGCTACCTGGGCATGGGTCAGGGCCTGCACATTGTGATCGGCATCTTCAAGAAGGATGTTCTGTAGATCGACCAAATCTCCTCGCAGATGGATCGATACGATCTGTCGTGAGCCGCTGCCTGTGATCTTGCTCCGGTACACGAAGCCCCACAGAAGTAGGCAACAGTTCTTTACCTTGTTCCCTTCCCGAACAAGGTACATGCCAGGATCGACGTCTGCCAACCGGTACTGCAAGGCCAAGATCGCGTTGGTTTCGGCTGGGCCCAGCGGCGACCGCCGCGTCAACTTGTCGAGCATCGGTGCAAGCACTGCGGAATTAGGCATAAGCTCTCCATCCTTCTGGGCAGGGAAGCTATCCCTCTGTCGGCAGCGCGCGGCTACGCATCGATTAATCAGTATAGCATAGATTAATCATGCAGAGGCAACTCTATGCTTGGTAGCTGGGCAAGTCATATTTCTGGCAAGTCGCCGTTGATGCGAAAATCACAAGTTTTGCATCGACTAAAAAATAGCCGGAATGCAGGCACTTCCGTGATGCATAAATCCAATGCACAACCGGCGTATGATTTACGGCTACGCACGCGTCTCATCCAACGGTCAGGATCTGGCCCAGCAGCTCGCCCAGCTCGACGCGGTCGGCTGCACCAAGATCTACCGCGAGAAGATTAGCGCCGCGACGGCCGATCGACCGCAGCTCAAGCGCGCGATCGCCGCGCTCGATGCCGGCGATGTGCTGATGGTGACGTCGACCGATCGCCTTGCTCGCAACACCCGCGACCTTCTGAACATCCTGTACGTGGTGAAGGAAGCCGGTGCGGGCTTCCGCTCGATTACCGAGCCAATGGTTGACACCACCTCAGAGTTTGCCGAGGTCATCATCGCTGTCTTGGGCGTCGCGGCCGGCTGGGAGCGCCATCGCATTACCGAACGCACCACTGCCGGCAGGGCTCAGGCCAAGGCGCGGGGCGTGAAGTTCGGTCGACGTGCTGCCCTCACCCCTCACCAGCAGGCAGAGGCACTACAGCGGCTCGCCGCTGGCGATACGCAGCGCACAGTCGCCGCCCTGTTGGGGGTCAATCAGGCAACGATATCGCGGCTGTATCGAACACACGGAACGATAGGCGACTAGCGGGAATTAGATGTCATCGCGCTGCCACCATATCATGCGAAGCAGCCATGCCCCTTCGGATTACAAAATCGTGCAAAGCTCGACCCCACTGATCCTTGACCAGCTAGTCGATTGCATAGCGACGGGGCGTGATCCCTCAGTCCTGGAACTCGAAAGCCTTGCGAAGCGCATGTGGACAGAGGGGGCAAAAAGCCGTTCGGCATTCTCGTGGGACAACCTACCTCCCACGAGCCTGGAGCGGGTTATCGCGCTACGATCGTCGCTATTGGCACTGCGGGGAAGTGACCTGCGCTAATCGAAAAACGGAGTGGTTTCCAACGCGCTAAACCGCGTTAAAATCCATTGATGGTGAAGCGCACATATGTTCCGGCAATGCGCCTTGAAGCCGATCTCAAGGAGCGTTGGAGCTTATATTCAGTTGACGGCGATTGTTGGCTACCTGTCGTCTTCCGTTCAGAGCGAGAGGCAGCGGAAGCTAGCAAAGTGGTCAATCGTGCAATCCGCTAATTCCGCAGTGCCGAGTACCTATTCAACAACCGACGCGCATCGGATTTTCGCATCGAGGAAACTCGCGGCTTCCACGATTTTTAGCCTGATGCAAAACTTGTGATTTTTCGCATCACTGACGCGGCGGGGGCAGCTCATGTCAGTTTCCGCAGTCAGTGTCAGCGGATTTTCAGAGTGCGTGTCAGCGGGAGCTATGCCGGAATTTGGGTGACGAGGCGATCAGGCGGCGCGGGTTGATTGGCCGTCGACGACTTCGGTGCCGTCACGGAATGTGACACCAGCGACGACTTTGGGCAACTGGTTCTCGCCCTTCAGCCGGCGCCATTTCCTGGACGCGGCGATGACGAGTTTGAAGACCATGAGGCGTGCCGTCTTTGGTGACAGCGCGCCCTTGGTACGCACCGTCCTGTGGCGCACGGTCGCGAACACGCTCTCGATCGGGTTCGACGTCCGCAGATGGTCCCAGTGCTCGGCGGGGAAGTCGAAGAAGGTGAGCAGCCTCTCGCGATCCTTGGTCAGGCATTCGACGGCCTTGGTGTATTTCGCGCTATATTTCTCGACAAAGACGGCGATCGCCTTCTCCGCCGCTGCGCGCTCAGGCGCGCTATATATCTCGCGCAGGTCAGCTTTTATTGCAGGCTGCACCGACTTGGGCACCTTGTTCAGTACGTTGGCGATCTTGTGCACCCAGCAGCGCTGGTGGCGCGTGCTGGGCCAGACTTCGTCGAGCGCTTTCCAGAAGCCGAGTGCGCCATCGCCCACCGCGATCTCGGGTGCGATTGCGAGGCCGCGCCGTTTCACCTCGACGAGCAGCTCGCGCCAGCTCTGAGCGCTTTCACGGACGCCCACCTGGAAGCCGACCAGTTCCTTCCTGCCCTCAGGCGTGGCGCCGATCAGCACCAGCATGCACTCGGAATGATCCTCCATCCGCGCCTGCAGGTAGACGCCGTCCGCCCACACATACACGTAGCGGCGGGCCGATAGGTCGCGCGCCTGCCAGTGCTCGTATTCGACCTGCCATTCAGCGGTGAGCCGACCGACCACCGCCGGCGAAAGGTTGGGCGCGTCCTTGCCAAGGAGCGCCGTGAGCGCCTCCTGAAAATCGCCGGTCGAAACCCCGCGCAGATACAGCACCGGCAGCAGCGCATCCAGGCTCTTGGTCCGCCGTGCCCAGCGCGGCAGGATTGCCGACGAGAAGCGCACACGCTCCCCTTCCTCGGCCCCCCCGCGATCACGGATCTTCACGCGCGACACCGGCACCGGGCCAATCCCGGTCTGGACCTGACGCTCTGGCCCGTGCCCGTGGCGCACCAGGCGCGACCGTCCATCGGGTAGTCGCAGGTCGTCTCGCGCCGCCAGGAACGCCTCGGCCTCCAGTTCCACCGCCTGCGCAAGCAGCCGGCGAGCTCCGGCACGCAGCACCTCGGTCAACGGATCGTCGACATCATCGGGCTGGCGAAATTGAACGACGTTGGTAGTATCGGTCATGGCGTATCGCTCTCCTTGAGAGGTTCCGGCAGGCTCATCACCCGCCTCGATACGCCGCCTTCAATCCTCCACCGTCACCCATTTTCCAACATAGCTCTGTCAGCGGGGCGGGAGACGCAGGATCGGCGTTCTCACAGGGATCGCTGGCGATAGGGTGCGATACGGACCTTGGCCCATCTGCAGCTTCATATAGCTTAGAGGCCAGCCTCGACCGCGAGCCTGATCAGGCCCGTTGTGGAGGTCAGGCCGAGCCGCTCCATCAGGATAGCGCGGTGCATCTTGACGGTTTTCTCGGCCAGTCCGAGTTCGGCGGCGATCTGCTTGTTGAGTAGGCCCTGCGCGACAAATTTCAGCACCTGGCCCTGTCTTGGCGACAGCGCCTTGACCATTTCCGCCGCCCGGATCCGGCGCATGCTGGTGGGAGCCGCGGCGTTCGTATCGATCTCGACCTGCGAGCCGAGAAAATACAGCAGCCGGTCTTCCTCGTCGTACAGCGGCGCGACTAGTACGGCATTGCGGAACGGCTGTCCGTTGCGCTTGTAGTTGAGGATCTCGACCAGTACCGGCTTGTGCTCGCGCACGCCGCGACGAATCTCTTCTGACAGCCACGGTTCGGTCGCCGGACCTGACAGGAACCGGCAGTTGTACCCTATGACCTGGTCCGCGGGATAGCCGGTCAGGTCACAGAACGGCTGGTTGCACGCGATAATCGGGTTGTCGGGACGCCGAGGGTCGCTGATCACGGACGGTATCGGGCTATCGGTGACGACTCGCATCAGCCGCTGGTGCGACCTTGAGTCAGCCCTAACGGCCGCAATGGTCTCGGTAGTCATCTCCCTCGATCTCCCGGCGCTTGATCAATCGCCTGCACCCTTCGAAGTTCGATACCATAGTTCCGACCAACCATGATAAAACGTTACTCTTCGGTAGTGGCAAAAGGTGATCGGAGCCGATGTGCGAATCTCGAAAGACAGATTCCGGATCTCGTATGTCGATCCGATTTCGGGAATGACCCAACGTCGCCTGTCGGTTGCGAACTGATTTGGCAGCAGGTTGGCCCTCGTTCTTTTTGGGTGAACAATAATTGTTGTTGCCGCGATTAATTGGGTGTACGGAAATCTGTGAAAATCGAGTTCGACCCTGCCAAGGACCGCGCGAATGCCGCCAAGCACGGCATGTCGCTGGTGGCAGCGGAGGGGTTCGATTGGGATACGGCGTTGGAGCGCGAGGACGATCGTTTCATTTACGGGGAAGCCCGGTTCGTTGCCCTTGGTCTGATCGGTGACCGCCCGCACGTGCTGGTGTTCGCCGAAGGCTCTCACGAAGATGCGGTGCGCGCCATCAGCCTGCGTCCCGCAGAAAAGCATGAGGTGAGGTTCTACTATGGGCAAGTTTGATCCCGAAATTCACGACGATAGTCCACCACTCGATGCTGCGTTTATGGCTGGCATGACTCCATCCCGGCGCGGTCGGCCGAGGCTGGAAACGCCAAAGGTCGAAATCAAAATCCGCTTGGACGCAGCAACGGTCGAGCATCTGCGTGGCAGCGGCCCTGGATGGCAGACACGCGTGAACGCCTTGTTGGGCCAACTAGTGGAGGCGGGGCAAATCTAGCGATCCATCCGTCTCGCAAAGGATCGGCCAATGGGAACGCGCCGGCATTCCCAATTAGGACCGTTGATTGGGAACTGCATAGCATTCTCAAAACGGTTCGGATGGAAAGCGTCACGCGCCATTACTTCATCATAGTATGAAGATTAATGGCAGCTCAAGTTCAAAGCCTCTGTCAAAATCGCCTCTGCCTTCTCTTGTGGCAGCGGCTTAGCGAAGTAATATCCTTGAACGGCGTCGCATCCGATCATCGCCAGCGCCGTCACCTGATCCACAGTCTCTACGCCCTCGGCTATGACCCCAACCTGAAGAGTGGCGCCCAGCTTGATTATCAACTCCACGATCGCAGCGGTCCGGCTGTCCTCACACAATCCGTCAATGAAAGACTTGTCGATCTTGATCGTGTCGATCGGGTAGCGGTTGATGTAGCTAAGAGAGGAATAGCCGGTGCCGAAGTCGTCGAGTGCTATACGAACGCCGAGTTCGCGCACGCGCGTGATTGTTTCAGCGATGTAGGGTGACGGATTTAGGAAAATACCTTCAGTGATCTCAAGCTCCAGGCAGGTCGGGTGAATGTCAAACTCTTTCAAAGTAAGATCCAGATCGCCAAGAAAATCGGGATCGACGAATTCTGCTGCCGATGTGTTGACGCTCATACGCAAATCTGGCTGCGCGAACTTAACCTGCCAGAGCTTCAGTTGTTGGCAGGCTTCGCGCATCACCCAGCGGTCGATCTGCCGGATCAGCCCGATCTGCTCGGCGACCGGTACAAAATCGGTCGGAGATACCGTGCCACGTTCCGGGTGTTCCCAACGCAGCAATGCCTCGAAGCTGACCACCGTTTTCGTCGTCGGATTGACGATCGGCTGATAGACGAGCCTGAACTCGCCCCGATCAAGTGCGTGTCGCAGATCGGTCTGAAGCGCCAGGAGCGCGATCGCATTGTCGTGCATCGAGGCATTGAAGATCGCGTAATCGCCGTATCCTGCGCGTTTGGCCTCGTACATCGCGATGTCCGCATCTCGGATGAGATCTTCGGGAACTGCGGCTCTATCAGCGGCTTCGACGATACCGATGCTGCACGACGGAAAGACGCTCTGGCGACCCAATTGGACTGGCGGGCGCAGCGCTCCGATGATCCGCTCGGCGACCGATACCGGCATGGCCAAGTCGTCAGCGTCCTCGATCAGCACCGCGAACTCGTCGCCGCCGATGCGTGCAAGCGTATCCTGCGGCCGAATGCACCCTTTCAAACGATGTGCGATTTCCTGGAGTAGTGCGTCGCCCGCGATATGGCCAAGGCTGTCGTTGACGACCTTGAACTGATCGAGGTCCAGGAACAGTACCGAACAGGTACCGTGTTCTGATTCCCGCCATCGGTCGAGGGCTGCTGCCAACCGCTCCATGAAGAACGCGCGGTTGCGAAGGCGCGTTAAATTGTCATGGAACGCGGTATAAAGCAGCTCAGCTTCGACCCGTTTGCGCTCTTGAATCTCACATGCCAGTGCTTCGTTTTCAGATTCGGCAAGGCGGATACGCAATGCGAGCTGCTCGGCATCCTTGCGGTCGGTGATGTCGCGCTGGACCGAGACCCAGTGGGTAAACCAACCGCGCTCGTCTGCGATAGGTACAATGCTCAGCTCGACCCAGAATTCCGTGCCGTCCTTGCGGTAGTTGATCATTTCGATCTCGATCGGCTCCCAGGCTTCGAGCGCCTGACGAAGCCTCGCTCTCGACGTTGGATCCGTTTTTTCGCCCTGTAACAGGCGTGGCGTCCGCCCGATGACCTCGTCTGGCTCGTATCCCGTCGCCCGCGTAAAGGCGGCATTGCAATAAAGGATGCGTGGCCCCGGCAGGTTCACCGGTTCGGCTTCGGTTATGACGATGGAATCGCGCGCATGTACTGCAACAGACTCCAGCAGCCGCAAGCGTTCCACGCGTTCGCGCTGATCGGCACAGTCCGCACCATCGACGATGACGCGCAGCCGCGCGACCTCGAACAGTGTCGCCAGATGCGCCGCGTGGGCGCGTAAGACGTAGGTCTGGGCAGCGTTCAGCAGGGGCCGCGGTTCGTTATGTGCGACGATGAGTAATCCACCCCCATCACATACGATGCCGGTAACCGCTGCAAACTTCAGCGTCGTTGCCGCCAAACCTGAGAAATGTAGATTGTCAGCCAGCGCCGCGTCGTCGATCGGGCTGATCGTCTGCACTACCGCGTCGCCTGACTGGTGACGAAGTGGCCTGGGCGCAAGCCGGGGAACGGCATCGATCCGAGAACTGTCGCCGCCCTGCGCGATCACCACGAGCACGCCATCCTCAATCCGGCATACGAACGCGGCAACGCAGCCCGCCGCACGTGCCGCTTCATCTGCAACGCGTTGATATGACGAGGCTGTGCCGAAGCCGAGGATATAGCCGACCGGGACAGCCGTTAAATCGCCCGTCCACTCCGTCGGCATTTGCATTTGCATTTGTGAGATCTCCGAACTCGCAAAAAGTCGCGCGCCAGCATGCGCACCGTGTACCTGCCTCGCTTCGCCACGCCTTCAGTACGCGGTATGTTCTTCCTCAAGCGCCAGTTGATGCAGCGCCTCGAACAATCCATCGCCTGTCATGCGTGCTGGATCGAAACCACTTTGCGGTCCCACCGTGCCGTAGCGTGCCGCGTCTTCCACGCGCGCACCGACGAAACCCATCGACCAGTTTTCAAACGCGCGGGCAGGCGTCGGATCGAAGGCCAGCAAGGAGACGTCACCGTGTCGCTCGTCCTGCTGGACGCGTTCAAACACGCCCTCGACCGCGGACCGCGACCCCTCCAGCACCTGCGCAAAACAGCCGGCGTTGAACATCAGCGCTCCGGTGACACCGACCCTCTCATTGTTGACTTGGCTCTTGGTCAGGATCGACGAGATCGCGGTCGCCAACGTAGCTTCATCACCCACGATGGCGTTGCGGCTGTAATAGACCAGGCGATAGAGCGGTTCGGACATCTCGGGATTCCTCAGCAAGCTTGGGCAATTTGATCGGGCGTCAGCAACGCCATCGCATCGACTGCGGACATTGGCCGGCCGGTCAGATACCCCTGCACTGCATCGCAGCCTTCGGCGCGAATGCAGGCAAGCTCGGCATCGGTCTCGACGCCTTCTGCGACCGTCTTCATGCCCAACGCCTTGGCAAGGCTGTTCACAGCGCGAATGATCGCCCGGCGATCGGCGTGGGCATCAATATCGCGGATGAAGCACTGGTCGATCTTGATCTTGTCGAACGGAAACTTCTGCAGATAGCTGAGCGACGAATAGCCGGTGCCGAAATCGTCCATCGATACCGATACGCCGAGACCGCGCAGCCTGTTCAACACGTCCCATGCGGCATCTGTATTATCCAGGAGTGCGCCTTCGGTAATCTCGAGTTCCAGGCGCTCGGCCGGAAGCTGCGATTGGTCAAGGGCGGAGACGACCGTTTCCAGGATCTTCCCTCCACGGAACTGCAATGGCGACAGATTGACGGCGATTGATATCGCGCCCGACCAGGACGCCGCCTGCTTGCACGCGGTACGCAGCACCCATTCCCCGATCGCGGGAATAATACCGATTTCCTCGGCAAGCGGAATGAAGTCTCCAGGTGAAACGAGGCCACGGACGGGGTGGTGCCAGCGGATCAAAGCCTCAAAGGCGGTGAGCCGGTTCGACGCGATGTCGAACTGCGGTTGATAGACCAGTTCGAATTGCTTGAGTGCCAACGCACGCCGTAGATCGACCTCCATCGATCGACGAGCCTGCATCCGCTCGTTCATTCCCGGCTCGAAGAAACGATAACAGCCGCGTCCCTCGGCCTTGGCCCGGTAGAGCGCAAGATCGGCGTTCTTCAGCAGGATATCCGGCTCGTAGCCATCGTCGGGCGCGATCGCGATACCGACGCTCGCGCCGATATGCAGCATATGACCTTCGACCGCATAAGCTCGCCCGATCAGGTCAACGAGGCGGGTTGCTAGCGCGGTCGCTGCGGCCGGCTGTGGCGCGTCGGACTGGATGATCGCGAACTCATCGCCACCGAGGCGTGCCACCAGGTCACCAGCGCGAAGAGCACTTGTCAGCCGTTCGGCGACCTTGCGTAGCAGGCCCAGTCACCTCATAGGTCGAAAAACGGCCATCTCGTAGAACGGATCGGAAACGGTCCGCGCGGTTGACTGTTGCGTTCCGGTACTCGAATGTTGTGAAACAAGCGGGCCGGAGAAGACAATGTCGGTGGTGAGTATCTGGGGGATGGAGGAGGAGCTCGCCGGCCGCTGGAGTTTGGCGTTCGAAGATTTCGCGCTTTTGAACGCAAAGCCTGCGGCGACCCGGCTCGGCTTTGCCGCGCAGCTGCTCCTGTACCGTACGACAGGGCGCTTTGGTCGCGGTGCCGGTGAGTTTCCGGATACCGCGGTAGCGTATCTTGCCGAGCAGATCGGAGCATCGCCTGCAGAGCTTGAGGACTATGACTGGCTCGGCCGATCGGGGCGACGGCATCGTGCCGAGATTCTCGACCATTTGGGCGACCTTGCGCCATTGCCCCTTGGCGGCCTCAGGCGTTTCCTGGGCATAGGCCGTAGCGATGAAGGCCGAGACGACGCGGCGCCCGCTCTTGCCGGCATGTGCGGTGGCGTTACGCGCGAAATGTACGCGACACCGCTGCCAGCTCGCGCTGAACACGCGCGACACGGCAGCTTTGATGCCTTCATGAGCATCCGAGATGACGAGTTTCACGCCGCGTAAGCCCCGCCGCGCCAGGCTGCGCAGGAAGTCCGTCCAGAACGTCTCGGCTTCCGAGGCGCCGATCGCCATTCCAAGCACCTCGCGCCTGCCGTCACTGTTCACGCCGACCGCGATGGTGACCGCGACCGAGACGATCCGACCAGCCTGGCGGACCTTCAGATAGGTGGCGTCGACCCAGACATACGGCCAGTCTCCCTCGATGGGCCGGTCGAGGAACGCCTTCACGCGGACGTCGATCTCCTCGCACAGCCGGCTGACCTGGCTTTTCGAGATGCCCGACATTCCCATGGCCTTCACCAGATCATCGACCGACCGGGTCGAGATGCCCTGGATGTACGCCTCCTGGACGACCGCGGTCAGCGCTTTTTCTGAAAGGCGCCGAGGCTCCAGGAAGGCGGGAAAGTAGCTGCCCGTCCTCAGCTTGGGGATACGCAGTTCAACGGTGCCGGCCCGCGTCTCCCAGTCGCGCTCACGGTAACCATTGCGCTGGGCGAGGCGGTCACTGCTCTTCTCGCCATACCCGGCGCCGGTCAGGCTGCCGACCTCCAGGTCCATCAGCCGCTGCGCGGCAAAGCCAATCATCTCGCGCAGGAAATCTGCGTCCGCGCTCTTTCCCACCAGCGCCTGCAGGTTCATCGTATCGTCGGTCATCGGAGTCTCCGTTGGTTGAGTTTCGCAACCCAAACCTAACCGAAGATCTCCGATGGCCACCCCTCAGCTACACCACGTCCCGGGACGCGACCCAACGCTGGGTCGCTGGTAACGTCCACGTCGCTAAGGGATGGGCGGCCGCCTGCCTCTCGTATCCGCACTCTGCGTCCCCTCGATCGATGGGAGAGTTCGCCGGCCTGCAGAGACGGGCAGTCCGGGGCAGATTGGAAAGAAGTTGCCGCTTTTCGGAAGAGGATTTCCTGCGCGCGTGCGCGCCCGTCAGTTGATCGTCACCCGAATGGGCCGAGACCGGTCACGGGCTCGGTGGAGCGAAGCGGAATAGAGCGACGGTTCCGGCGAAGCCGGAGACGCCCCCACATTCGATGGTTCTCCTCGCGACGGACTTCAAGCCAATTAAGGGCTGTTCATCGTCGGAGGTTTCGCCAATTCTCTCCTCATCGTGAACGACAACGGGAGCTGCTGGATGCGAATTGGTTTGATGGGATGCGCCGGGATGGTGCTGCTCGCTGGATGCAGCGATCCGAAGAAGGCCAGCGATGGGAATTTCAAGACAGCGATCGATGCGTACCTTGTGAAGAAGCCCATGTGCATCAACGCGCCGACGAGCGACACACGACCGACTGGTCAGGAGAGGGGGGCTTCACCGTTCCCGGCTTATGTCGCGATGCCGACCGCACCAGCGGGGCAGGCCAACTTCGAGGACAGGACCCGGTCGTTCGACGCGCTGGTGAAAAGTGGGCTGGCGAGCACGTCGACGGGAACGATCGAGACTGATTCTAGCTGGGGAGGGTCCAAGACCAAGCTGGCCGTGAAGATCTATAATCTGACGGAACAGGGCCAAAAGGCGTTCGTCAAATCTCCCGATGGGAATCCTTATGGCAACGAGTTTTGCTACGGGACGCCAGCGGTCAGCGAGGTAACGCAGTTCACTGAACCAAGCGCCGCTTTCGGGGCCACGATGTCATCGGTCGCCTATACTTATCATGTGAAGGACCAGGCGGGTTGGGCGACCGCTTCGGCAATGGTCGAGGCCTTTCCGATCCTGAAGCAAACGACAGGCGACAAGCTTGAAGGGAAAACCACCGTGGTTCTCACGAATACTGGGTGGGTGGATAGCCGAGGCAGCAAATTCTAGAACGTAGTTGAGGCCCGGAGCCGTAGCTCCGGGCCGTGCCCGCCTCGGTTCAGAAGGGTACGTCGTCGTCATCCTGACCGCCGTGATCCTGCGTGTCGCCCTGCTGCTGGCGCCCCCGGCTGAGGAAGGTCACTTCGTCGGCGATGATCTCGACACCGAAGCGCTCGATGTCTTGGCTGTCCGTCCAGCGGGTGTAGTGGATGCGGCCCCGGATCATGACCTTCTGGCCCTTGTCGACATACTGGGCGACGGTCTTGCCGACGCCGTTGAAGCAGGTGATGCGGTGCCATTCGGTGTCCTCGACCCGGCGACCGCCATCATCCTTGAGGATCTTGCCTTCGCTGTCGCGCTTGGGGCGCGAGGTGGCGAGGCTGAACTGAGTGATCTTGGTGCCGCCCTGGGTGGTGCGGGTATCGGGGGTGGCGCCGACGTTGCCGGCGAGGATGACGAGGTTCTGCATTTCGAGGTTCCTTTTCTTGTTCGCCGGGGGTCCGTTCCCTCGACTGAACACCAAAAAAGACGGCCAGGAGGCCCTCTCCACCGAAAGCGCGCAGACGCGTAAGGGGAACCCCGATCAGAGGGGTGGTGCGGGCAGCCGCGTAAGCGGCAACTCGGCCCGAAGGATCGCGGGTTGGGGAGGGCGGACGGCCGGATTAGGTCGTTCAGGAAAGAGAGGGGATGGACCCCAATGGCGGGCAACGGACAGAGAACCGTGTGCAGGACCAGCTTGTCGCATCGATCTGCCGGCAATGTCGGTGCCTCGATACGTCACCACAGGCGGAATGATACCCTGACTGCCGTCGCCTTGCGCCGATCGCGGGCGGGCCAACCTCACCGGGACGACGGTCGCAGCGTGGACCTTGGCTCCGCCTTCCTGCCCGAGGCGCGCGCCGTGCCCCCATGTCGATATGGCGATGATGATTGGTCCCGCGCGATCCACGCTGCTGAACGGCTGAAACCCGAGCGCGGGTGTCGTGATGCCGATGGAGGCTTTCAAACGCGATCGCCAGCAGGGCGTCGCGCAGTCCATCATCGCGGCGTGGCGACTATGCCTCTGAACCGAGGCAGACTGCCGGGGGCAGCTCCGGACCTCGCCTCATGGAATCGCTCCGCGCCGGAAATCGGGGTGCGATAGCGCCCGCTTCACGCGATCTAGGCGAGGCACCGCACCGTCGAGCGTGGCATGGCTGCCTTCAGTTCAGTGTGGAAGAGGTCCAGTTGAGCCGCGCGCGATGCGCGTTCGCAGTCCTCGGCAATTTGCGTGGCGCCTCCCCGCCTTTTGCTGGCCGATGCTCATGCCGAGCATGGAAATTGTGGTGCGCCTGCCGACGGAGGCGAGCAGCGGTTCTCGGCAGAAGCGACCGGCAAGGAAGACGATCGGGCCGGCGTACCGCGGCCCGATCGCTCGCCGTAGCTGGCGACCGTCTTCTCGCCCCATGCACGCCGCTCTGCGGCCATCACGTCGCGGAGGTGGCGTCATATAGGGCGAGAGGCGCTTGGTTGGCTTCACAAGGCCGTGCGCGGGCCGACACGATGTGGACTTGCCCCGATAAAGTGGAGAGGCATTTGCTCAGCGTGACGCAGTTCGTTCGAACTGGGCGGGGCTGATGTAGTCGAGCGCGGAGTGGCGCCGGACGGGGTTGTAGAAGCCGTCGATATAGCGGGCAATGGCCTGTGCGGCTTCGTCGCGGGTATAGAAGACGGTGCGCCAGACGAGCTCGGATTTGATCGTCTTGAAGAACGTCTCGACCATCGCATTATCGTAGCAATTTCCCTTTCCCGACATGGAGATACGGATGCCGTGGCGGCGCAGCTCGGCCTGGTAATCCACCGAACAATATTGACTGCCGCGGTCCGAGTGATGGATGAGCCCTTCAGGCGGACGCCGCATGACGAGGGCCTTGCGCAGCGCGGCGAGCGCCAGATCACGGTGCAGCCGGTCGCCGACGGCCCAACCGATCACACGTCGGGAGAAGAGGTCGATGACCACGGCCAGATAGAGCCATCCCTCCCGCGTCCAGACATACGAGATGTCCACGCCCCACTTCTGGTTGGGTGCCGTTGCAGTAAAATCCTGGTCGATGATATTCGGTGCGATCGGCCAGCTGTGCTCGCTGTCGGTCGTTCGTTTGAACCGGCGTTTCTGCCGGCCCCGTAGGCCGTTCTCACGCATCAGTCGCGCCGTGCGCCTGCGTCCGATGGCGAAGCCATCATCCTGCAACTCGCGTGTCATACGCGGGCTGCCATAGGTGCCGTTCGACAGCGCGAACGCAGAACGGACATGCGCCAGCATCACCATATCGTCGCGTTGACGCCGACTGGCAGGTCGATCTTTCCACGCGAAATAGCCGCTCGGGCTGATGCCGAGCACTTGGCAAAGGCGGTGTACGGGGAAATCCTTCTTCGCCTGATCGACGAGCGCGAACCTCATCGACTTCCCTCCCGGGCGAAAAAAGCGGTCGCCCGCTTCAGTATGTCGCGCTCTTGTCGGAGGATCTCGTTCTCCCGCCGAAGGTGCTTCAACTCGGCAGCCATATCTGCCTGCGGCGCCTCGCCGGGCATCTCCATCAATCGATCACGACGACGGCCGATCCAGCGTACCAGCGTAGACAGGCCAACGCCCAGATCCTCCGCCACCGCACGCTGCGTACGCCCGCTGGTCGCCACCAGCCGGACCGCCTCGTCCTCGAATTCCTTCGTAAATCGTCGCTGCTTCGTCATCGAGTTCACCTTTCATCTCAGGAAAACTCTCCACTTTTCTGAAGCAAGTCCAATGTACCAGCGCTCGCCAGCCTCCTCGTCATAGTTCGCGAGCATCGTCCACCCAGGTGAGCCAGCCTGAGAATTACTCTGCTGCGTCGTCCGTCTTGCGCTTGCGTGGAACTGGTTTTGCCGCCTCGGTGTTGATTTTCACTGAGAGTTGACCCGGAGTTTTCATCGAGAAGTGACCCGCGTCGAAGGGTTCATGTCATGCCCGCGGGGTTGCGGGTCAAGGTGAGGCTTTGTCCTTTTTCGGTTTGTCGGCCTCGGACCGGACGCGGAACCGGAAGCTGTCGTTGCCGGTCTCGACGATGTGGCAATGGTGGGTAAGGCGGTCGAGGAGCGCGGTTGTCATCTTGGCGTCGCCGAAGACGCCGGCCCATTCGCTGAAGCTGAGGTTCGTGGTGATGATGACGCTGGTCTGCTCGTAGAGTTTGCTGAGCAGGTGGAACAGCATGGCGCCGCCCGAGGAACTGAACGGCAGGTAGCCCAGCTCGTCGAGGACGACGAGATCGAGGCGAAGCAGGCGCTCGGCGAGCTGCCCGGCCTTGTTCATGGCTTTCTCCTGCTCGAGCGCGTTGACCAGGTCGACGGTGGCAAAAAACCGGACCTTCCGGCGCCGGTGCTCGATGGCCTGCACAGCGAGCGCGGTAGCGATGTGCGTCTTGCCGGTGCCGGGGCCACCAATCAGGACGACGTTATCGGCGCCGTCGATGAAATCGCCCTGATGGAGTTGGCGAACCATGGTCTCGTCGACTTCGGCGGAGGTAAAATCGAAGCCGGTCAGATCCTTGTACGCCGGCAGCTTTGCAGCCTTGATCTGGTAGGCGATGGATCTGACTTCGCGCTCCGCCATCTCGGCCTTGAGCAGCTGAGACAGGATGGGAACGGCCGCATCGAAGGCAGGCGCGCCTTGTTCGATGAGGTCGCCTACGGCCTGGGCCATGCCGTACATGCGAAGATCGCGCAGCATGACAACGACCGCGGCGCTGGCGGGATCATGACGCATGGCGCACCTCCTTCATAAGCGTGTCGTAGCGGCCGACATCGGCTTGGGGTTCACGTCGCAGGACGAGCGCCTGTGGGGCATCGATGGGCGTGACGCTGGCGGTCTTGCCGTCGACCAGCCGATGCAGGATGTTGAGAATGTGGGTTTTAGTGGCGACGCCGGCCTCGAGCGCTAGTTCGACCGCGCACAGCACCGCTTGTTCGTCGTGCTGGAGCACCAGTGCCAGGATATCGACCATCTCCCGGTCGCCGCCCGCGTGCTTGAGCAATCGCTCGCGCAATTTCCGAAAGGCGTCGGGCAATTCGGTAAAGGGCGCACCATTTCGCATGGCACCCGGCTTGCGCTGAACCACCGCCAGATAATGGCGCCAGTCGTAGATAGTCCGTCCTGGCGAGCTGTGCGCCCGGTCGATCACCCGGGCGTGCTCGCACACCCTGCGCCCTTCCGCGACCACGACGATGCGCTCAGGGTAGATCCGCAGGCTCACCGGCCGGTTCGCGAAGGAAGCCGGGACGCTGTAACGGTTGCGGTCGAAATGCACGAGGCAGGTCGGCGATACCCGCTTGGTATGTTCGACGAAGCCATCAAACGGGCGCCCCGGTTTCATCAGGTCCGCCACTTCTTGCGCCCATACCTCGGCAACGGTGCCGGGAAGGTTGCCGTGCGGAATCTGTGCCCACTGTGCGATACACTGCTCTTCCAGCCATGCGTTGAGCGCAGCAATGTCGGAAAGTTCGGGCAGTCGCTGCCACAGCCGGCGACGCGCATCCTGGACGTTCTTCTCAACCTGACCTTTCTCCCAGCCCGATGCCGGATTGCAGAATTCGGGTTCGAACAAATAGTGGCTCGCCATCGCCGCGAACCGCGCGTTGACCTGCCGCGCCTTGCCCGTGCCGATACGGTCGACCGCGGTCTTCATGTTGTCGTAGATCCCGCGCCGCGGCACTCCGCCCAGCACCCGAAAGGCATGCTGGTGCGCATCGAACAGCATCTCGTGGGTCTGGAGCGGATACGCTCGCACGATGAACGCCCGGCTGTGCGACAGCTTGGTGTGCGCTGCCTGCAGCTTCACCCGTTCGCCGCCCAGGATGGCCCAGTCCTCGCTCCAGTCGAATTGAAAGGCTTCGCCGGGCATGAACACCAGCGGCACGAACGTGCCCCGGCCCGTCGTCTGCTCCTGGACCTGACGGTCGGCCTTCCACGCCCGGATGAAGGCCGCTACCCGACTGTAGGACCCGTCATAGCCCAGCACGACCAGGTCGGTATGGATCTGCTTGCCCGTACGCCGTTGCTTGCGCGATTTGCCAGCTTCCGTCTTCAACCATCCCGATAGCCGGTCGGCGAACGGATCCAACTTGCTCGGCCGGTCGACCACTTCGAACTTCGGCTCCACCGCGTCCGACCGCAGGTATTTGCGGATCGTGTTACGCGACAGCCCCGTACGTCGGGTTATCTCCCTGATCGACATCCCGTCCCGGAATGCCCAGCGCCGGATCACGCTCAGTAACGCCATGTCTATCACTCCTTGATCCCCCGACAGCCTGCCGGGGTGAGGTTGAGACACGGGTCACTTCTCGGTGGAAATTTATGCCTTCTCCGGGTCAGCTCTCAGTGGAAATCAACACAGCGTGATCTTGTCGCGCGGCAGGCTGTCCGAAAAACGAAGTTGCTGGGTAAGGTCGAAGAGCGGCGTCGTGATGCCGAGCGCTGCGATCGGCGCCGGGGTGCCCGCGATCCTGTCGAATGTCGTCTTATTGTAATTGCCCGCAAGCGTGGCCGTGATCCGGCTCCCGTCCGGAAAACGGTGCCGGTAGTTCATGACCAGATCGACGCCCTTGGTCTCGGTGTCGACTGCGTTGGTCAGGAATGACAGCGCAGCGAAGCCGGACTGCCCGTTGGCAGCCAAAAAGCTGGTCAGGCGTGCGTCCTGAAAGGTCGACGAGATGGCTATGCGATCACGCACCTTGATGCGGTAGGCATCGAGGGTCGCCGTGAAGCCGCCCGCTTCGAAAACGGCACCGATCGACACGTTGCGCGACTGTTCAGGCTTCAGGTCTGTCGCACCTGCCAATCGCGCCGCGGGGTTGTCGACCGCCGCCACCCGCACGATCGCCTGGGCGCCGTTTAGGATCAGTGTGTTGGATGCGTTATAGCCGGACTGCGCCAGAGCGGGCGCACGGAACCCCGTGTTGTAGGAGCCGCGCAGCGCCAGTCCGCCGAACAGACCCAGCCGCCCGGCAGTCTTGAAATTCGTGGTGCTGCCAAAGTCGGAATAACGTTCGTGCCGAACCGCCCCCGACACGAGAAGCCGGCCAAAAAGCTGCTTTTCCACTTCCCCATAGACCGCGATGCTGTCGCGAGCGATCGAAGCACGATCGTCGGGTCCATTGCTCGGGCCGGGTTGCGAACCGATCGGCCCTGGGCGACCCGCGTTGGGCCCATCCGGGATCAATACGCCACCGTTGCGATATCCATCGGGTGCCCCCGAGAAGAGACGGTAGGTTTCCTCGCGATACTCGGCACCGAAGGCCAGTCTCAGCGGCTGATCATCGCCGAGCGGGATCTCGCGCGTGAAATCGAGGTTCGAGGTCCACTGATAGAAATCGCTGCCGCCGCGGTAGAAACGTGACGGCGAGGCGGCACCCAGCGAGACGTTTACGCTGTCGACATAGGTCGTGCGGACGGTGCTGACGCCGTAGACCGTCGACAGATCCCAGCCGAAGCCGGCCAGGTCGTCGCCACGCAGCCCGAGCGCGGTGGAGATATTTTCCAGCCGGGTGTCGAGACCCGGGCTGTAGCCGTCGGGGTAGAGCGCACGCACCGTTTCGTCCTGTCCGGGGCGGCGGAAGAAATACTCTATGTCGCCGTCGAGCCGGTTGTAACCGCCGAAGCTGTAGAGTTCGGCGCCGCCAGGCATGGGGGCGACGAGGTTGTAGAAAAGCTGGTAGTTCCGGTTGGGCTGGTCGCCTTGCTGGAAAACGCGCCGGTCGAACCCCGCTTCGCGTGGATCGAGCGTGCCGTTCGAAGGGGTCAGACCTGTGCCGGAGCCATAATTGGCCGAAGGCGCAACCGGTCGACCGGCGGCATTCGTCCCGAAATATTGCTGGCGGGTATCCGGCCGCGCGCGGTTGGTGCCGTCCCGGTCCTGATAGGCGGCGGTCAGACGCAGGACCCCATCGTTGCCGAGCGGCACGCCGGTCGAGGCGCTGACCTCGTACGTATCGCCGTCGCCTTTGGTGGTCTGTACGTAGCCCGCCTGCGCACTGGTGCCGACCGACCGGTCGAGGATCATGTTGATGACCCCCGAGATCGCGTCGGATCCGTATTGGGCGGCGGCACCGTCGCGCAGCACCTCGATCCGGGACATGGCGAGGGTCGGGATGGCGTTGAAGTCGACCGCGACGTCGCCGCGGCCGATGCCGTTACTGGAATTCAGATCGGCCGTAGTGTGACGACGTTTGCCGTTGATCAGTACGAGCAGTTCGCCGGCCCCAAGCCCGCGCAGCGATGGTGGCTGGATGAAATCGCCGACACCCGATGCCAGCGGCCGCGGCGCGCTGAAGCTCGGCACCTGGACCTTCAGCATCTGGATCAGGTCGACACGGCCGCTCTGTTGCAGCGCCTCACGCGATATGGCGTCCACCGGCGTCGACGATTGCGTTGCAGTCCGTCCGCCAAAGCGGCTGCCGGTGACGATGATGTCGCCGGCCTCCTTGTCGCCTTCGATCGCGTCCGTTTCCCGAACCGCCTCCTGTGCGAACACGGGCATTGGCATCGCAGCCGTGGCGGCAAGCGCCATCGCGAATGATCGCATGAAGATCCCCCTTGTGTGATGTTATTCTATGACAGCGAGCAGGCGGCGACCGGCCGGTTTCCGGTCAGTGAAAGGCTTGGTAGGTTCGGTTGGCGATCAACCGCCGTGACGATGCGGTATCGTCACCGATCGGCGGCCTCGCCCGGTGCCCCGGCTGCGGTTGCCTGCGCGGCAAACTTCGGTGCCCGGCCGAAATCGGCTTTGCCAAAGGGACGGTCGCGGAACAGATATCCGTAGTAGAAACCGCGTAGCCGGGCATGGAATGCACGTATGCGGTCCTGATAGGCCAGCTGCGCGCGAACATCGGTGTCGGCCAGCCGGGTCAGCAGCGCCTGTACGCCGACCGACGGGAGCACCCAGCCAAGCATGCGGGCAGCGGCATCGCGACGTTCGAGCCCATTCCGATAGGCACGGACGCGGGGCGCGACACTCTCATCACCGACCTGATGGAAGGCGAAGTACCATTTATAGTGGAAGGCGGACCCAAGCGGCGCGGAGTCCGCCCATTCGGGATGCCCCGCATAGAAGCGACGCATCGTCGCATCGCGCGGGATATCCCAGGCGCGGTTGACCGTCTCGCGTTGCGCCAGCGCGATCTCCGTACCCTGGCCGATCGGCACGGCGCGGTTGATCGCGACATGCGCCAGCGTCGGCAGGACGAGCACCAGAACCAGCCAGCAGGCGGCCAGCGTGGCGGCATTCGCGACCGAACTCCAGCGAGGCCGCGCGACGACGGCTGCGAGCGCCATCCAGAACAGGAGGTAGGCAAGGGCCAGGCCAAGAACCGCAAGGATCGCTCCGGCTCCGACGCCGGACGCCACTGCGCCCAAAAGGAAGGGCACGCCAAGCGCCGCCCATAGCAGCGCGATGCGCAGCAGCATGCGTCGCCGTAGCAGTTTCGCGCCGCCGCGCGGCAGCGCGTCCAGCATCCGCAACCGGCCTGCTTCGCGTTCACCCGACGTCAGATCGTGGAACAGCGCGACCACGAACAGCGGTGCCAGGAACACCAGCACGAACGCGAAATCAAACCGTCCGGGCAGCGCGAGTTCAGGGTTGAACACATCCCCGTCGTAGATCTGCGCCTCCAGTCCCAGCGCGCGGACGCGCAGGATGTAGGGCGAGACGTCGCGCATCCCGAGTGCTGCGAAGGCCAGCGGTGACGGTGCGTCCCAGGTCGGGTGGAAGCTGTAATAGCCCGCACTGCCCGCATCCTTGGTGCGGTCGAAATAGTCGGCGACCGCGGCGATATCCTCGGCCTGCGCGGCCGGAATGGCGGCGATCGCCGCGCGTTGCCGTGCGACTTCCAGCATGCCCGCCGTCACCGCAGCGGCGGCGAGGACCGCCAGCAAGGCCAGCGCAACAACGCTCAGCCGCGCGCGGAACAACAGGCGCAGTTCGTGTATCCACAGGATCATCGACGCGCTCCCAACCGGCGGGTCACCCGCGTGAGCAGCAGCGCTGCGACCGCGACCCATGCTCCCAGCACGAGGAGGCCGGGCAGGGCGGCCACCGCCAGCGATGCTCCGCCCGGTGGACGAAAGACGAAATCGGGCATCTGTTGCCAATTGTCCGCGGCAATCCGCTTGCGACGATCGGCACCCGCATCATCGGCTATGTCGTCGGCATAGCTGACATTCTCCGCCTCCATGCGGTTGAGACGCTGCACCAGCGCATAGCGATAGGCCTCGGCCTGTTCGAGGAAGCGGCGATGCCCGGCAAAACCGGTGTCCGCCGCCGCCATCGACAGCGCGCGGATCGCGATCGTGGGACTGAACACGCCTATCGCGTCGACGATGCGGTTCTGCGTCGTCTGGGCCGCGAAGCTGGCGCCCGCATAGCGATCGAACAGGCTGGACGTCAGCCGCTCGCCTTCCATCGCCAGCAGTCCCTTGTAGTTCATCGGCAGATCCTCGATCCGGGTCACGCCGTAGCGTTGCAGGACCGATTGCTTGAAGGCAGCCAGATGCGGATCGTCGGGGTTGTGGCTGTCGCCCAGCCGCCGCAGATCGCGGGCGATGGCGACATCGGTCTGAAGGCGGTTTTGAAGCGGCACGGCCGCGCCTGCGATGTCGGGCGCGACGCGCGGCAGCAGGACGACCGCGACCGCCCAGATGGCCAGCAACGCCAGCAGGGCGTCGCGCGCCCGCCTGGCGAACGCCGATGCGAGCAGGATCAGCACGACCCACAACGCGAGATACAGCGCGTAGCCGAGCGCGATGGCCGCCATCGGGAGCGCCAGCGTCCCGGGCTGTGCGACGACCGCAACGAAGCCGATCATGGCCGGCAGTCCGACGATCGCCGCGACGATCCCGAGCGCGGCGAGCTTGCCGCGCACCAGTTGTCCGCGCGAGACACCCTGCAACATCAGCACCCGCAGCGTCCCGCGCTCGGTCTCCCGCGCCAGGACGCCGAAACCCAGAAAGATCAGCAGCAACGGAGCAACGACCTGGAGGACGAACGCGGGGGTGAGCTGGCCGAAGCGGACCAGCAACGAGCTTTGCCGCACGTCGCCGAAATTGGCGCTGTTCTGACGATGGCCTTCAAGGAACATGCTGTTGCCCGTGAAGGCGTCGACGCCCGGATCGAACGCCGCGAGGGCCCCGAGCGGGCGGTAGATGAAGGTGCCGTAGTGGACCATGCGGTGGGGGTGGCGATCGGGCTGCGCCTTGAACGCGGCGGCCGCGGCCTGCTGGTGACGGGTGCGCAGGTCGGCGATGCCACGCTGGTGCGACCATGAACTGAGCACCGCCGCCAGCGTCAGCAGGACAAGCAGGACGAGCGCGATCACCGCGACGCGGTTGCGCGCCATCAGTCGCAGTTCGTCGCGCGCGATCAGGCGGGTCGCGTTCATGCGGCGATCCGCCCCGTAACAACCTGGAACCGGGCGTGAAGCGCGCGGATGTCGAACCGCTCGGCGCCGGTTGCGGCCACGTCCTCGACGATCCGGCCTTGTTCGAGGAAGGCGATCCGGTCCGCAACGTCGGCCGCGGACAACAGGTCGTGCGTCACCATCAACACGGCCGTGCCGCGGTCCCGTACCTTGAGCAGCAACGCGTTGAAATCGGCCGTCGCGCGCGGATCGAGGCCGGAGGTGGGTTCGTCGAGCAGCAGCACCGGCACCTTGCGAAGCAGTGCCACCGCAATCGCGACCTTCTGCCGCATGCCCTTAGAAAAGCCGCCGAGCCGCTGATCCCACGCACGATCCTGCAACCCGGCGGCGGCCAGCGCGTCGGTGATCGCGCCGCGCTCCTGTCGCTGATCGGCGAGTGCCAGCAGATAGTCCGCATTTTCGACGGCACTCAGATGTTCGTACAGCGCGACGTTCTCGGGCAGGTAAGCGATTTGCCGCCGGGCCGCATCGGCGTCGACACCCGGATCGACGCCGCACACGGTGATCCGGCCGGCATCGGCACGGACGAAGCCGAGCAGCGCGGACAAGGTGGTCGACTTGCCCGCCCCGTTGCCGCCGAGCAGGGCGGTGATGCTACCGGCAGGGACGGCAAGTGACAGGCCGTCGAGGACGCGGTGGTCGTCGTAGGCGAGCACGAGTTCGCGGATCGCGACCGGGTGATCTTGAATGTCGGACATGGAGACCTCGTCAGTAGGACAGGCGCAGCGAGGCGCGGACGGAGCGCGGCGCGCCGGGGTAGATCCACAGCGGGCTGTAGGACGATTGCGCGTAGTGCGTGTCGAGCAGGTTATCGACTTCGGCGCGGAAGGTGAGATTGCGGGTGACCGGCAGCTCGGCCGACGCCTTGACCTTGGTATAGGCGGGCAGAACAAGACCGCTGGCGTCGATCGCGCCCGCCCGGTCGCCGATGTGCGCGACGCCTCCACTTAGCTGCATGTATGTCCCGTTCGACAGTGGAAGCTTGTGAACGACCAGCAGCGTACCCGAATGTTTCGCGACGTTCAGGACGGCCGGGGTCGCGAAGCTGTCGTCGAGCGTCCTCGCATCGACCCAGCTGTAGTTGCCGACCAGCTGCCATCGCTGGCCCAGGCGCAGGGCGGCATCGAACTCGACGCCGCGGCTGGACAGTCGACCGACCGGTGCCAGGAAGTTGGCGTCGGTCGGATCGTTGGTGAGGATGTTGTCCTTGCGAATGTCGTACCAGGTCACGCCGATGTCGATCCCGCGCCACCGGCCGGCCGCACCGATCTCGTACCCGGTCGCCTCCTCGGGTGCGAAGCTCGCGCCGTCCCGTCCGGTGCCGGAGTTGAGCAGGAACGATTGACCCCAGTTCGCGTGGACTGCGATCGCATCGGTTACTGCGTAGCGGACACCGGCGCGGAACTTCACCGGCTCGTCGCTGATCTGCGACGTCACCCCGGTCAGGTTGCGGCGCAGCCGCTGGCGATAGCCATCGATCCGGACCCCGCCGGACAGCGTCAGCCGGCCGGTCACGTCCCACATGTCCTGAATATACAGCGTGCCGACCCGGCGCGTCTCGCGCTGGTTGATCGACGGCAACAGCGGAAGCGCCTGCGCCAACCCGTAGACGGGCGCGAAGATGTCGATCGCGTAGGGGTTTGCCGCGCTCGGATTGCGGCGGTTGAGCAGTTCGAGATAGTCGAGCGTATAGCCCTTCGCACCGATGCTGACCCGGTGCGGCCCGAGGGCGTCGACCTCCCCTCGCAGCTCGAGCCGGGCCGACAGATCCTCGACCTCGTAGCCGCGCTCGCGCCGCTGCCGCCACAGCGTACGACCGTCCACCAGCCGCGACTGGTCGGCAGAGAAGCCTCGCAGGTCGCCCGTGCGGTAGACCACCGCGCCGTTGAGCGACCAGCGGTTGCTCAACTTCCATTCGCCGCTCAACTGGTGACGTGTGTCGGTCGCGCGGGTCAGGCCATTGTCCGGTTCGCCGAGATAGCGCGACGCGGGCAGGGCCAGTGCATCGCCGTTTACCGCCGGCAGCCCGCGATCGAACGGCGACGCGAAATCGATATGCTGGCCGACATAGGTCAGCTGGAATGCGTCACTGGGCCGCCAGGTCAGCGAGGGCGCGATGACCCGCCGCTTTAGGGCGACGAAATCGCGATAACCGTCGCTGTCCCCGGCGGCGAAGACGATCCGGGCCGCGATCGTATCGCTCAGCGCGTTGGTGCCGTCGAACTCCAGGCGGCGCGTGTTGAACGAGCCATAAGTAATGGCAGCGGAGGCGTAGGGTGCGAAACGCGGCGTCTTGGTGACGATGTTCACCCGTCCCGCCGGATCGATATCGCCGAAGATCGCGCCGGCCGGACCTTTCAGCACCTCGATCCGCTCGACTGTCGAAGGATCGCGCGGCGGCGCCATGCCGCGGTTGGCGAGCGTGCCGTCGACATAATATTCGGCGCCGCCGTCCGGTGTGCCCAGGAAGCCGCGAATGGCGAAATTGTCGAGAAACCCGCCGCGATTATTCTGCTGGCTGACTCCGCTGACCAGTTCGAGCGCGTCCGACAGCCGATTGACCCCCGACGCGCGCAGGATGTCGTTCTCGATCGCGCGGCTCGATTGCGACATGCGCTGCGTGACCCGGTCCGAAGACAGGCTGGGATCGGTCGCGCGTCGGGTGCCCAGGACGACAATGTCGTCCTTTTCCTCGACCTCGTTCCGATCGGCCGCTTCCGGCTGTTCGCGCCTGTCATCCTGCGCGGTTGCGGATGCCGGAACCGTCACGAATGCGGTGCTGACCAGGAGAGAACAGGCGGGGCGGAAACCACGAGGTAAAACTGACTTCAACATCAAGCCTTCAACGGTCGGATGAAAACGTTATGATATAGCGTATCATACTGAGCTACTGCCGCAATGCAACATCGACGTGGCGCCTCACTCGCGTCTTGACGCGGTGCCACTCTCGCAACATATGATGTTGCATGAAACAAGACAGCAGATTGTCGGGCGTGCTGCACGTCGTGCTTCACATGGCCGAGGTGGAGGGGCCGGTGACATCGGAGACGATGGCCAAGGCGATGCAGACCAACCCGGTGGTCATCCGCCGCATCATGGCAGGCTTGCGCGATGCCGGGTTCGTTCGCTCGGAGAAGGGGTATGGCGGCGGTTGGACGATCGCCCGTGATCTTGCCTTCATCACGTTGCGAGACGTCTACGGTGCCCTTGGCGAACCCGACCTGTTCGCTATGGGCAACCGCACCGAAGCACCGGGCTGCCTTGTCGAACAGGCGGTCAACGGCGCGCTGAACGACGCTTTCCAAGATGCCAAAGCGTTGCTGCTCGACCGCTTCAACGCGGTGACGCTCGCCGAACTGAGTGCCGACTTCCACGCTCGCATGGTTGCGAGCGGCAAATCCGTCGATCCCGAAATCGTCCATGCCGCATGACGCGATTGCCTCGCCCTTCGCTCTAACCAGTTTCAAAGGTGAAACTCATGTCTGACAGCAACCGTATGTTCCTCGACATGTTCTCGGATCGCGAGCGCATCGCGCACTACGCCGATGGCCCTCGGCGCTTCACACCCGGTATCGACGCAGTGCATCGCATGACGGCGCTCCTGCTGACCGAGCACGCGCCAGCCGATGCCCAAGTGCTTGTGCTTGGTGCCGGTGGCGGGCTCGAACTGAAAGCATTGGCCCGAGCGCAAGCCGGCTGGCATTTCACGGGCGTCGACCCCGCCGGACCGATGCTCGATCTAGCACGCGAAACGATGGGTGAGGATGCTGACCGTGCCGACCTGATTGAGGGCTATGTTGACGCTGCGCCTCCGGGCCCGTTCGATGCTGCAACCTGCCTCCTCACGCTTCATTTCCTCGATCGCAACGAACGCGTACGCACTTTGAGCGAGATGCACCGCCGCATGAAGCCGGGCGCCCCGCTAGTCGTGGTCCATTCGAGCTTTCCGCAGGACGAACCGTTCCGCACGCGCTGGCTCGCACGCTATGCCGCGTATGCAGTCGCGTCCGGTGCCGACCCGGCCCAGACCGAACAGGCCCGCGCTGCCGTGGGCGCCAGCCTGGCGCTGCTTACACCTGACGACGATGAGACTTGCTTGCGCGATGCTGGCTTCAAGGAGGTGGAGCTGTTCTACGCTGCGTTCACGTGGCGGGGTTGGGTATCCCGCGCCTAAAACGTGTGGCGCTCGGGAGCGCTTAGTTAGTCGCTTATATCCTGATTTTTGACCGGCGCGCATATGGTCATTTTCGCGACAGGGTGCTGATTCCGAGGCAAGCCGCCCCCTCATTCCGAAATAATGCCGCCCCCTGATTCCGAGAAATAGTCGCCCCCGGATTCCGAGATGATGTCGCCCCCTTGCGGGGTGGGTCGGACCGGGATCGCCGGCAGGGTTATCGTCGCTCCTTTGGGTCTGTCCGAAGGAGTGAATGATGCCGGCGGGAAGGGTGAGTATGCGACGTGTCCGCGAGATGATGAGATACCGGTTCGAACAGGAGCTGGGATACAAGGCGATATCGCTGCGCGTGGGTGCGGTGCCCTCGACGGTGCGGGCGACCTTGAAGCGTGTCGCGGATGCGGGACTGAGATGGCCGCTGGACGAGACGCTCGGCGATGCTGCGCTGGAGGCATCACTTTACCGCGATGCGGGCAAGAAGACCGGCCACCGCCGCTGTCCCGAACCCGACTGGGCGCAAGTTCATCGCGAGCTGAAGCGCAAACATGTCACGCTGCAGGTGTTGTGGGACGAGTATATCGCCGAGCATCCGACCGGCTATCGCTACAGCCGATTCTGCGACCTGTATCGCGGCTGGGCGATGAAGCTGCCGGTTACGATGCGGCAGAACCATGCGCCGGGTGACAAGCTGTTCGTCGATTATGCGGGCGACAAGATCGCGGTGGTGATCGACCGACTGACGGGCGAAGTGCGTGACGCGCATATCTTCGTGGCGGTGCTGGGGGCGTCCAGCCTGACCTATGCCGAGGGAAGCTGGACCGAGACGCTGCCCGACTGGCTGGCGGCGCACACGCGCGCGCTCGCAATGTTCGGCGGTGCGCCGGCGCTGTTCGTGCCCGACAATGCGAAGGTCGCGGTGATCAAGGCTTGTCTTTACGATCCGCAGGTCAACCGCAGCTATGCCGAGATGGCGGCGCATTACGACAGCACGGTGCTGCCGACGCGGCCGCGCCGCCCGCGCGATAAGGCAAAGGTAGAAGCTGCCGTGCTGATCGTCGAGCGCTGGCTGTTCGGACGCCTTCGGCGTCGGATCTTCTACAGCCTGGCCGAACTGAACGCCGCGATCGCCGGGTTGCTTGCCGAGCTGAACGATCGGCGCGTGCTGCGCCGGGTTGGGCAGACGCGTCGTCAGTTGTTCGAAGAGATCGACCGGCCCGCGCTGAAGCCGCTGCCAGCCGAGCCCTATGTCTACGCCGAATGGCGGCGCAGGCGCGCGGGACTCGATTATCACGTCGAGATCGAGCGGCATTATTACTCCGTCCCATACCGCTTCGCACGCGAGCCGATCGAAGCGCGGATCACCGCGGCGACCATCGAGCTGTTCCACAAGGGCGAGCGGATCGCCGCGCACATGCGCGGCTCGGGCAATGGCCGCCATACCACGATCCCGGAGCATATGCCCTCGTCGCACCGGCGCTTTGCCGACTGGACCGTGGAGCGGATCGCGCGCGATGCGACCGCGATCGGGCCATGTACGGCATTGCTGTGCGAGAAGATCCTCGTCGAACGGCGCCATCCCGAGCAGGGCTTCCGGGCCTGTATGGGCATCATGCGCATGACGCGCAGCTTCGGTGCCAAGCGGATCGAAGCGGCTTGTTCGCGCGCGCTCGATATCGGTGCGCTCACCTACGGCTCGGTCAGATCGATCCTCGACAAGAACCTCGACCAGATCCCGTCATCGCCTCCGGTTGAGAGCCCGCCGGTCGATCATCCCAACATCCGGGGCTCACGCTATTATCACTGAAAGGAACACGACGATGCTCGCACATCCGACCCTTGATCGGCTGAACGAAATGGGCCTGGCCGGTATGGCCAGGGCGTTTGACGAACTTGCCACCAATGCCGAAGCGGATCGGCTTACCCATCCCGAATGGCTGGCACTCCTCCTCGACCGCGAATGGGGTGTCCGCCACGATCGCAAGCTTGCCGCCAGGCTGCGGTTCGCCAAGCTGCGCCATCAGGCCTCGCCCGAGGACATCGATTATCGCAAACCCCGCGGGCTCGACCGCGCGCTGGTCGTGAAGCTCGTGGTCGGCGACTGGATCGCCGCACACGACAATCTGGTCATCACCGGACCCACCGGGGTCGGTAAGAGCTGGCTTGCCTGCGCGCTTGGTCACAAGGCCTGCCGCGACGATCGCTCGGTGCTCTATCAGCGCGTCCCCAAGCTGTTCACCAGCCTCGCGCTTGCCCGCGGGGATGGTCGTCACGAACGCTTGCTGCGAAAGCTCGGCGGCGTGCAGCTACTCATCCTCGACGACTGGGGCCTGGAGCCGCTCGACGCACTCGCGCGCCACGATCTGCTCGAGATCCTCGAAGAACGCTACGGGCGGCGCTCGACGATCGTTACCAGCCAGCTGCCCATCGCCAGTTGGCATCAGGTGATCGCGGATCCGACCTATGCCGACGCGATCCTCGATCGCCTCGTCCACAACGCCCATCGGCTCGACCTCGATGGCGATAGCATGCGGCGTGCGAAAACCAGCCAGATCGCTTGACGTAAGCACCGAACGAAACAACAACGATCATTGCCGACAAGGCCCCGCTTCCGGGGGGCGACATCATCTCGGAATCAGGGGGCGCGATCATCTCGGAAACGGGGGGCGACTTCGTCGGAATCAGCAATAAGTCCGCCAAGCGGCGTCGATACGGTACGGCTTTGATATAGAAAGGTATGATCATAGTGGCTTCCATACTCGCGCCTGATCGCCGCCAATTCTTGCATGGAGTTGCTGGTGCTGCGCTCGTCATTAGCCTAGCGCCTGCTGCGGGCGCTCAAATAACCTTCACGCCTGAACGCTTCGGCGCAAAGGGCGACGGGCGAACTGATGACAGCGCGGCGTTTGCCCGCCTGTCTGACGCTGTGAACGCAGCAGGCGGGGGCACCGTCTTGTTGCGGCGCACGACGTATCTTGTCGGCACGCAAAACCGTGCCTCAGATGGCCGCTTTGTTGAGGCGCAACTCATGCTCTTCACGAACTGTCGTCACCCCTTGGCGATCCGTGGCAATGGCGCGAGACTGCGCTGCGCGCCGGGGCAACGTTACGGTGTGTTTTTACCGGATGGATCGCCTAATCCTGGAATCGTGCGGAAAGGCATCGAGGGCATGACGCGCCCCTATGCCGCGATGATCGAGGCACGGTTTTGTAGCGGAGGAGTTTTGATCGAGAACATCGAACTCGATGGGAATTCGGGCGAGCTCGTGCTTGGAGGGCGTCGCGGCGACAAGGGCTGGCAGATCGGCTGCGCAGGCGTCGTGTTCCGCAATAACGCAGGAGCCGAGCGGATGGTCAACGTCCATGCCCACCACCAGCCACATGACGGCTTTTATATTGACGGGCCCCGCGATCCGACGCCCGGCACTGTGCGCCATTTCATTAACCTCAAAGCAGATACCAACGGGCGTCAGGGGATGAGCATTGTCGGTGGCCGAGATTACCGCATTGAACGCTCAAGCTTCACGCGAACCGGACGTGGCGCCGTGGCAAGTGCGCCTGGGGCTGGCGTAGACATTGAGGCAGAACGCAAGAAGTCGATTCGAAAACTTGCCTTTCTCGGCTGTCGATTCGCCGACAACAAGGGCTGCGGAATGGTCGCGGATTCGGGTGATACCGCAGATGTGTCGTTCACCGACTGTGTCTTCGTCGGTACCGACAATTGGTCGGTGTGGCCTAACAAGCCGGGCTTTCAGTTCACCGGCTGCACCTTTGCCGGTAGCCTCGTCCATGCCTTTGGTGATTCCGATCCCGCCCGGGCCAACAGATACACGATGTGCATTTTCACCGATGATCCTGCGCTGTCGCCTAACGGGCAACTTCGGTTGCGCAAAAACCTGTCCGCCGATATCACTCACGCGGACAACGTATTGTTCGATCGCTGCCGGTTCGTGATGAATCACGACGGCGTGCTCCCGTTCAGCGACGGTCCCATCTACCGCGATTGTACCATGAGCCAGCGTGCGGCACGGCGTGCAGCGACCCGAGGTACGTTCGAAGGGCGCAACGTTATCAACGGACCGGTGGATCTTGGCATGTCCGCAATTATCGGCGAAACCGTTTTGAATGATGTTGTCGTGCCCAAACGGTCACAGGCCGAAGCGCAGGCACTGCGCGCTGCCGGAGAGCGGGCGCGCCTTGCGCGCGAGGGCAAGAAGGTCAAGCCGCTACCTTAGCCGCTACACCCACCGCTGGATCGGTGTATGGGCACGGGCTTCAGCCAAACAGGAAGTTCGACCGCCCGAGGTCCGCGACCGCTGGCGCTGCTATCCAGCGTGCGACGTCGGTTGCTGTAACCGCCTCGCCAGTATCGATCTGCGTGCATGCGTAGCCATGACGGAACATCGTCTCGAAAAGTGCTCCGAACTGCGGATTGGCCGAGCGTGCGGCATCTCGCTGCTGCAGGAATACCTCGATCAGCCAGCGCGGTTTGTCTGAACGTGCCAGCAGCGCTTCCGCGCCGCTCATGACTTCCATTTCGGCCCCTTCAACGTCGACCTTGAAGAAGAGCCGCTGCTCCGGCCAGCGTGCGGCGAACAAATTGTCCAGGCTGGTAACCGGGACCAGGCGCGAGAAGGAGGCGCGCCACCCGTGCCAGTGCGGTGTCAGCGACGCGATCACGCCGTCCCCATAGAATGGCCGCACGGATGTTGCCTGTCCCATTGCTACGGGAAAGACCTCGACGCCTGCAAAACCGTTTGCATGGATGTTCGAGAGCAGGAACTTGAGGTTTCCGGCCTCCGGTTCGATCGCGCAGACAGAAACGCCAGCCGCTGCGGCGATGCAGGTATAGATTCCCTCGTTCGCGCCAACGTCAATGAATACGTCAGTGTCGCCGAGCGCTGCAGCGATCACGGCGCGTTCGTGGGGCTCCCAACTCTCGCGGAAGAAGCCATCTCGGCCGGCAAAGCGGAAGCCCAGCGGATGGTCGCGGAACCTTCGCGAGAGTTTCTCGGCCCGGTGGGCGCGGTAAGGTGCCATGATAGGAAGCTGGTAGATCGCACGTTTCAGTCGGCGTCGGATGTTCACAATGGTCATTTCGGCTGACGCTGGGGCTGAGGCGATCGTGTCCGCTCGCGTCGGACGGCGTTGAACAAGGGGTCGTAGAGCGGGGCGATCAGGCGCACGCCGGCCGATGTGAGGTGATGCGTGTCCGAATAGAGTGGTTCACTGCCGTGCGCAAACAGACAGCGGTTGCCTGGACAGAGTAGCGGCGTGGGATCAAGCACGGTTGCGCGCGAGTGGCGCGCAGCCCAATCGGACATCGCTTGATTAACTGCGCGCTGACGCACGTCGTGAGTATTACGCGTATAGCGGCTTGCGTCACTCCATGCACTTGGGCTGGCGAGGTAGTAGGCTGGTGCAAGGGCGGCATCCTGCGGCGTGGGCCGCTCGAGCACCACTCGCACACCCGTGGCCGCCAGACGAGCGATTGCAGCGTCAAACGTCCCGCGATCGAGCAGGTCGGGCCACCGTGCGATGACCACTGCCTGCGTGATACCCTGCCGCCGGATGTCGTGAGCGACGCCCCGCCAAACCGACCATTTGCAGTTACGATCCACGCCGAAGTCAATGATCCGACAGTTCTGGGTGGTGATGTATACGGGGACGTCATAGCGGTCACCCAGCGCGGCCAGCGCGTGCTTTTGCATCTCGACGTGCGAATCTCCGATGAAGAGGATACCACCCGGCCCGGTAGCGCCGTTTATCAGGCAGGTCTGTCCGCGCCAGTGCCGCAGCCGGCCCGCAAAGGCACAGCGGCCGTCGGGTCGGTCCATCTGTGCGAGCAGCAGCGGCTGCTCGCGGCTTGGGTATCGCTGGATCAACCCGTTGGTCGCGACTAGAGCAACGCCAGTAGTTACGGCAAAAAGCAAAAACGCAAGGAGGAGCGCCATCGTGCGGCGCGAAGGGGTCAGCCGTGCCGATCGCGATACGCCACGCTCCAGCACCCACCACGACGCGACGCCGAGCACATAGCCGAGCAGCAGCAGCGCAACTACTTCCCGGCCGCTGACGGAATGCCCGAGCAGCAAATAGGCGAACACGAGCGGCGGCCAATGCCACAGATACCAGCTGTAGGAGATGTGTCCGAAGTGCTGCGAGACGCGGTTGGTGAAAACTGTTGCTAAACCAGGTGACAGGCGGTTCTGTACCAGACACAAGGCGGCAGTCGCCATTACCGCAAGCAATCCTTGCGTCAGGACGCTGGCGTTGTCGTCGTTGAACAGCAATGCCGCGGCCAGCAGACCAACCAACGCGATCACGCCAACGGCGTTGGCTACGCCACGCGGCACCGGTTTACCGATGCCGCGACGGAACAGCGTCGCGGCTCCGATGCCTACCAAGAACTCCCAGGCACGAAAGGGCAGCCAGTAGAAGCTCGTCTTGGCGCTAATCTGCTCGATGATGGCGCTGGCACCGATCATGGCGAGGGATAGCAGCACGCAGAACGCAAACGTGAACCGCCGCCGCCGGCGAAGGGCTGCGACGAGTATCGGGAAACAGAGGTAGAACTGCTCTTCGATCGCAAGAGACCATGTGTGCAGCAGCGGCTTCAGCAGCGCTGCATCGAAATACTCGCCCTGCATCCAGAAGACGACGTTTTGGGCGTAAAGTGCCTGCCCGATCAGACTAGCGCCGAAGTTGATAAGGTCCTTTGGTACCATCACCCACGCCGCTATGACTGTCGTGGCGACAAGCATTGCAAAATAGGCGGGTACCAGCCGTCGTACCCGTCGAAGAAAAAAGGTCCGATAGCTGACCTCGTTTGCGACCATTGGTTCCAGATAGCGCAGCGCGATTACGAAGCCTGAGATGACGAAGAAGACGTCGACGCCGATATAGCCACCGCCGACGAGTACCGGAAAGCTGTGGAATAGGACCACCGCGACCACTGCGAAGGCGCGTAGTCCATCGATCACCAGCAGGCGCTGTTCGGCGCGGCGCATTGTCTTCATCCCCCCGGAGCGCCGCTCTTGCCCTCCATTTAAGCTAACACCGCTTTGATCGTGCCTCAACGCGCTTATTAGGTATGTTCGACGTCAAACCGGGTTTTGTCCAGAAGGGGTAGGTCCGAAATGGGATCGTTGCTAACGTTGCGGGTTAGAGCCCTCTGCCCGCGATAAGGGCAGATGGAGCCGAGCCGGGCCATTGCTCCTATCGTGCCTTGCTGAAGATCTCATGACTGACGAACATGGGATTGGCGCGGCGGAGATGAGGCTGCTTCGTCGGCCATTCGGTGACCTGATCATAGAAGCCAAAGAGCCGATACCCATGATCCTCGAGAAAGGCCTTCAGCGCTTCGAAAGGGATGTGAAACGTATTTTCAGGGTTCATGCCCGCTTCGACTTGGACTGCTACTACGCGTCCCGCATCCAGCATCGCGACTGCGCCCTTTAAAACTTCGAGATCGTGGCCCTCGGTATCGATTTTTAGAAAATCGATCCGCTCGATGCCGTTCTCAGCGCAGAACGCGTCGATAGTCTCTATTCTGATCTGCGCATCGCCATTCTCGGAGATGTGGAAGGTTGCAGGGTCAGCGCCCTGAGACAGCATTGCCGTTGCCGCTGTACTACCCAAGGCAACTTGATGAACCTCGACGTTTTTGATCGAGCGTGTGCGGATGCGGTCCGCATTGCTGGCCGACGGCTCGAAGCAGTGGATCTGGGCCTCAGGAAAGCGACGCCTGAACTTGACCGCCGACTGGCCAATGTTTGCGCCCACGTCAAATATCGTTCTTGGCTTCATGATCGAGGCCAGGTCGGCGCAGACATCAGCCCCCCGGCGGGGTTGCTTGAACGATCGATAGCGTTTCCGGACGTGGCGAACCAGGCGTTCAAACTTTCGCATACTTTTCTCTCCGCGGTTCCGGTAGCAGCAAACCGGTGATGCCATCAGATTGGGCAACATAGTGGTCTGTCTTCGCCGATTGAGATCTGAATGGCCTAGCGGCTGTGCCGATCGCGCCAAGTGGCGCCACGCGCACCCAACATGTGGGCGCAGCGGTCGAGTTCGTCGGCAAACCAGTACCTAACAGCATCGCGGACCTCCGGGGCAGGCTTGAGTGTCACACGCCCCTGCTTGCGGTTTCGCCCTGGCGCGATCGCCGGCAGGCGCTTGCTCCAGTCTGCACCGATCTTGTCAACGATCCGGCGTAGCGACGCTTCCGGCTCGGCGACGATGTCGTCGAAGAACACTATGCCGAGCCTGTCTGCACCAATGCCGTTCTGCCAGCGCGTGACGATATCGCTCAGGAAATGCTGCTTTTGCCGCTCGGGATCGTCGAAGAATGCGCGGACAATTTCGGGCGAACCATAGTCGACCTCGCCGAATGTACGCTTGCGCGCGTGCATAGACAGCTCGGACCAGAAGCGTTGGACAGGGTCGCGGGCTAGCAGCAACACCCGGGCGTCGCTCAGCACCGGCAACACCCGTGAGATCTCGGGGCCGCTCATCGAGGCGTACATAGGCGATATGTCGCCTGAGACCCGCCGTCCAGCCGGAGCAAACAGCGTGCGATACCCGTCCAGGTCGAAGGTAGAGTCGGCTGCCAGCTGCCGCGCCGTACGCAGGAAGGCGCGGTCGGCCATTATGCCCGGCCCCTTGTTGCGAACAACCCGCTTCGTGACCTCCCAGCGAGTCCAGCGCATCGCCATATAGGGTTTGCCGTGATGGGCCGGAAAGCCGCCGCTCAGGTAGCTAAGTTCCTGGATCGGCGTGAGCCAGATGTCGCGGTGAAACTTCAGTTGGTCAGCCAGCCAGGTCGTGGCACTCCGCTTCGGCCCGATGCAAATAAAATTGGGGCGGAGTGAACTCACGCGGCTGTCTGTTCACAAGGGGAAAGTCCCAGCAGGTCGAAATGCCGCGCGAGCACGGCGTCCTCGCTGAAGCGCACGACCCCCTCAGCTAAGATTTTAGCCGGGGTAGGGTGATCAAGCTGTGACGCGATCGCGGCCGCTAGCGCCTCATGATCCCCCACAGGGACAACCTTACCATAACGCCCGAACCCCAAGATTTCGGCCGGCCCGCTGGGGCAGTCTGTCGCGACTAAGCTACATCCGCACATCATCGCTTCGATCAGGACGTTACCTAGCCCTTCAAAATAGGACGTCATGGCAAATACGTCAGCGCGGGCGAAGTAGCGCAGCGGATTGGTGATCTCGCCCGGCAGCGATACCCGATCGGCTAATCCGAGCGCGTGCACTTGTTGCTCAAGTTCACCACGCGACGGTCCTTCGCCGAAGATCACGAGCCGGATGTCGCGGCCGTCCTGCACCAGCCGATTAAAGGCGGCGATGAGGTCGGAGAAGCCCTTGCGCGGCGATAGCGTCCCCGCGCTGACCACAATCGGTGTTGTCTTATCGACGAACCATGCGTGGTCAATTGGCTCGCTAATGCGGGCTCGCGATGGCGCGTCGTCGACCAGGTTATAAACCGTGACATGCGGCGCATGGCGGAACAGCGCGCGATATTCCTGTACCATTCCCTCGGATACGCAGGTGAGGGCGTCAGCGCGCCACATGACAGCCCGCATCGCCTGCTTGAATACCCATTTTCGGGTGAGCAGGCGGTTGGAATAGGTGAAGAACGGATTGACCCGCGACGATCCGCTGATCTTCGCCTTAGATCCGGTCAGGATTGCCGCCAGCAGCACAAAGCCGTTGAGATTGTCCTGCGAAGAGAAGACGATGTCGGGTTTGGCACGGCGCAGGTAGCGGCAGAAGGGCAGCAACATGCCGCGTGCCGTGGCGGGTCCCAGCACTTCCAGTCTGGCGGCGCCTAAGTCGTGTACCTTAGCCTCGGAGCCGACATGACCGAAGACCAGATCGACATCGTGCCCGAGCGCGGCGAGCGCCCGCGCGAACCTGATCTGTGTCAAAGGCACGCCCGTAAGGGAGAAGCGAGCGACAACGACACAGATCTTCATCGACGCCCTTCCGTTTTGTGGCAATGCTGGCTCATGCTGGAAAGGCGATCACGGCCGTGGAGCCTTGTGTCAAGCTACGGTACGGCTGCTTACCGCAGCGGTGATGCGATCCAGATAGATGTCGATCACACGCTGTTCGGCATAGTCGCGCTCGACCCGCGATCTCGCTGCTTGGCCCATTGCGTGGCGTTCGGCAGGAGTAAGAGCGATCATTTGGCACATCGCCGCAGCCAGTGAGCCTGGATCTTTTACCCGGCAGAGCAACCCGGCGACGCCATTCTCCACCACGTCGCGGCAGCCAGGCACGTCGGTGGTAATCATCGGCCGGGCGAGGGCGGACGCTTCCAGTAGCACTCGTGATGTGCCCTCCCGGTAGGACGGAAGCACGATCACGTGCGCATCGGCCATCGACGTGCGGACATCCTCGACGGCGGGATGATAGTCGACCACGCCTTCGCGGACCCAGGCTTCGACTGTGCTTGCAGGTATGGCAGTCCGGTTCTCGGCACCAAGTCCGCCGAGTAACCCGAAACGGACATGTGGATGCTGGCGCTGTACGATCCGCGCCGCCTCTACATATTCGCCAACGCCCTTGTCCCACAGCATTCTCGCGACCAGCAGAAAACGCAGTGGCCGCATCGCGTCAGTGGGTGCTGCTGCGGTAAAATGGTTTAGATCGATTCCCGATCCGGGCAGCAGCACGGCTTGTGCCGGCTGAATTAGCCCTAGTGACGCGAACTGCGTGAGGTCATCATTGTTCTGAAAGAAGACAGTATGCGCGCCTGCCAAGCCAACTCGATAGAGACCCCGCACAACACGATTGAGCGCGCCCCTGCGCATGAAGCCGGTACCGAGGCCTGATATGTTGTTGAGCGTGGGAATGCCCAGGCTACGGGCTGCAAGTGATCCGTAAACATTGGGTTTGATGGTGTAGCCCAGCATTACGGCAGGCCTCTCGCGGCGCAGAATGCGCCGGAAACCCGCTAGCAGCGCCAAGTCACGGGCGGGTGACAGTCCGGCGCTGTCCATCGGCAGCGCGACCAGCCGAATGCCGGCCTGTTCTAGGGTGGCGTGCGCCGTACTATCTTGTGGTGTCACGGCGACGACTTCAAAGCCGTGCGCCATCAGCGCGCGCAGCACGCCCATACGGAAGTTCACAAGATTCCACGCCGCATTGACGGTAGCGACGATCTTCACCGGCCCGCTCCCCCTCGACCAGCAGTAAGCTCCGCGCACGCGGCCAAAAACTCGTCGCGATAGAGGGGCTGATTGCACCACGTCCGCACTGACGCCTTGCGTACCTCGCAAAAGGCACTGGTGTTCGCCAGTAGCTGCTCTACCCTGTCACGTGCGTTCTCGGGGGTGGTAAACCATATTCCGTTGCGGCCGTCCTCGACATAGCTGCCAATCTCGCCGACCGGGGTCACAACCGGCACCAATCCCAGCTGCATCGCTTCGACGACCGCCATGCCCATGCCTTCAAACCGGCTGGTCTGAACGAAGAAGGTTGCGGTGCTGGCATGGCGAGCGATCTCGGACATGTCCGCGGGACCGGTGAACCGTACAGCATCCGTCAGCCCCAGCTCTGCGACCTTTGCCTCGAGCATCGATTGCTCGCCACGATCAGGGCCGATAATCGTGAAGCGCGCTTCGGGACGGCGAGCATGCACGAGCGCGAAGAAATCCAATGCCAGATCAATCCGCTTACGCGGGTGCAACCTTCCCCAGCTGACGAAATGTGGTGCTGGTACCTCGCTGGCGACCTGATCGAGGCGCGTGGTGAGGAAGGATATGGGCCGCACGCGCGGCGCCCATGCAGGACCAAGCCGCTGCGCTGCAGTAGAGGCGGAGTCTGCCAAAACCGCATTGGCTACCCGCGCGGTCAGCCGGGTGAGTATCGCATCCACCTTGTTGGAATGGCGGACATTATGGAGAAAGATGACTAGCCGGGTGCGCGGGCGTAGTAGCTTTACGATCAGTCCCACGATGCACGACCGCCAAAGCGACAGTACCAGCACCGCCGGTCGCAGGCGAAGCAAGTGCCAAATCGTGCGGGCGAAGGCCAATGGATTGTTCTCTGGGCCAATGCCCGGCTCGTAGACATAGGCGCGCGGCTGGGACCGACGATTGCTCGCGACATATGCCTTTCGGAGGACGAAACCGGGATACCGTCCAGCAGCAACGCTTGCTGCTGCGGTTTCGACACCGCCGATGTCATCATAGGGGATGACGTGGACGATTTGCGGCAGCGTTTGTTCGTCCGCCTCCTCGTTGGAGGCGGAGTGGGGCGCTTGGACGCTGGCGGGCTTGGAATGCCTCATCGTCGCGCCGTCAGCAACCGGTGCAGGGGAGCCGCCAGACCAAGCCTTGCCGCTAGCATCATCGCTGCGCTGCCCCAGCGCTCGCTGGGGCTGGGGGTCAGCCGAAGCAGGGCAATGCGGAACTGGCGAGCCGCATGCACGTCGCCAAGGCGCAGGCTTGTGCGCAGACGCCCCAACAGGAAACGACGGCGATTGGAGTCACTACGCAGATGATCGCGCGCGAAGGCGAGGCTTGCATCGACGTTCGACCGCGCGCTCATTCGCGCCTCGCCCGCGATGTTGATCATCACGCCGGGCGTAGGATCGAAACCGATCCGCTCCCCGTTGCGACACGCGGCAAGAGCGAAAGCCCAGTCCTGGTGTTTGGTTAACTGCGGATTGAAATTGGTACCGCGCCGCAGTGGCTTGTGCACGGAGATGGTCGACGATCGGGCATCACCCCCTCGCGCAAACAGATAGTCCTCGATGTCGCCACCGTCATAGGCGGCCATCGGACCGTTCCACTCGCGTGTCCCATCGCTCAGCCGAAAGCGACCGATGATGATGCTGACCTGCTCTGCCGTGTGAAGTTCGCGTCGCCGGGCGACATGGCCGGGTAGAAATTGATCGTCTGAATCGAGGAATAGCACCATATCGCCTGCCGCGCGTGCCAGCCCAACGGCGCGGGAGTGAGCTGCGTTGGTCCGCGTCGGTTTCCTCACCAAAGCAACGCGCCCGTCCGCTGCGGCAATCGTCTGTAGCGCCGCCGTATCATTGGAAGCGTCATCCACGACGAGGATCTCGGCTGTGCGATCATCGATTGACGCAAGCGCACGGGGCAGGGTGCGGGAGCTGTTGTAGGTTGGGATGACCACGGTTGCGATCGATCCGGCCTGTTCTGACACGCCCTGTCCGGGCTCGAACACCTGCGTCATGCCTTGACCGCCTGGGCCGCGTGGCTGCTGGCCTCACTACCGATCACCTCCTCGAACGTCCCCTCGGCAACAATCTGCCCGGCATCAAGCCGGATGATCGTGGAGCAATGCTGCAGCGTGCTCAGCCGGTGCGCCACGATGATAATCGTCAGCTCCTCGTCGAGCTGTTGTATCGACTCCATGACCGCGTTTTCGGTTATGGCGTCGAGCGCGCTGGTCGCCTCGTCTAGCACCAGTAGTGGACGGCGCGCATAAAGCGCGCGCGCCAACCCGATCCGTTGGCGCTGCCCACCCGATAGCCGCATGCCCTGCTCTCCAACGCTGCTCGCATAGCCATCCGGGAGCGCCTCGATGAACTCGGCCGCATGGGCGGCTTCGGCCGCGGCGCGCACCCGAACCATATCGATTGCGCTCGCCTCCTGGCCAAAAGCAATGTTGGCAGCAAGCGTGTCGTCGGACAGGAAAATCGCCTGCGGAACATGGTTGATGTTGGCCTGCCAGCTAAAGCGGTCTTGCGCATCGGCTAGCGATGTCCCGTCAATGAGCACTGCGCCGTGCTGTGGCTGAAGCAGACCCATCATAATGTCGAGAATGGTGCTCTTACCGCTGCCTGTACGTCCTACCAGCCCGACGCGCGCACCCTTGGGAATGGTGATCGAGACATCGCGCAAAACCGGGACCCCGGTGCCATAGCCGAATGACACGCCTTGCAACTCGATTGCATGCGCAAAGGCAAGCGGCACGGCGTCTCGGTTTGGCCGCTCAACGGGTTGATCCAGTACGTCGAGCACGTTGGTAAGATTGACGTAGTTGGTCATCATCTGCGACCAGCCGAAATAGACTTGCTGGAGGAGCGGCATCAGCCGCTGCGCTCCAACCGCAAGCGCGCCGAGCGCCGGCAACGCTGTCATTATCCCGCCGGGCTGGCGCGATGCAGCTACCGCCAGCACCGCGATCAGCACCATGCCGATTCCTTCGACCAAATACCGTGGCGCGTTGGCGAGGAAGGTGGTGACCGATTGCGCATCGCGAAACGACTGGTCAAGCTGGCCGAATTTGCGGAGATAGAGTGGCTGTGCGCGCTCGATCAGCACGTCGCGGATCGCCCCCATACCCTCCTGGATTGCCTGGATACGCTGCGTAGCAAGGCCAGAGAGACGGCCGCTATTGCGCTGGAGCACACGTCGCACACTCAGAGATATCACAACATAGACGCCACCGAAGCTCACGAGCGCTGCTGCTGCGAGCACGGGATCGATGAACGCGAGCGCGGCGATGATGAAGATCATGACCGTAAGCGAGATTAGCCCCTGCATGAGCGGCTGCAGGAACAGGTTGGTGATGTTGTTCACCTTCTGGATGCCGGCCTGCATCTCAGCGCTGTTGTGGAGCGTGTGGTAGAGGTAACTCTGGTGGAGCAAATGGTCGTAGAGGCTCGTGCCGAGATCGTGACCGACGGCAAAGACGAAGCGCTGCGTCGCACGCAGCAGCAGCAGCCGGAGCAGTGTGGCTAAAACGGCGGCCGTGACAAACAACAGCGTTGCAGCCAGCAGGAGCCGGTCCTGAGGCAGACCGAGCAAGTCAATGATCTGGCCAAAAACAGGGGAGCGCTCGACCCGTTCGGGGGCCGCGAGCAAGGTCAGGAACGGGAGCAATGCGCCGATGCTCGCCATCTCTGCAAAGGCGCCCACGAGCATGAATAGCCAGATGCGCCCTGCCTGGCAACGTCGCCTGACAGACAAATGTGCGAACAGGCGCCGTACTGCGGCTGTTACACGGTGTGCCTTGGCGTCCCGCGAAGCGACCTTTGTAACAGGTGTCAGCGGCACGAGCGCATTCGGCAGGGGGGCGTAGTTGGCCATGTCAGCTACCCTGCTGTTGCCGGAATGTAAGGCATAGTCCCGGTGAACCGGGGGCAGCAAAGAATGCTATTAAGCGCATTTAGTAGGACCTATCGCCGGGATCGCCGCACTCGAGGCACACGCTGTCCTCGAACAGGTAGAAGCGATACGGAAACCACGAGGCTGCATGGTCGCCATAGTTAGCAAAGGTGAAAAATACGACGAGGTATAAGAGTAGAATGCCGACGGCGAAAAGCTGGCGCTGTTGATTTGACCGGGCAAGCGCGTCGGGAACGCGGGCGTATAAGAAGCATTGCACGGGCAGCAAGTACAGGCTCAGTCGATCGACGACCGTTGACGATGCGAAAATTAGTACCGCCGGTACGGCTGCCACGGCCGCTGCGCTGAGGGCTGTCCATGCCAGCAGAGCGCTGCCCTGTAAACCGAACTGTCTCCGAAAGATGAGGAAAATAGCCGCAGGAAGTGCACCCATAAAGGCGCGGACAAGTGCCCCTGAGGAACTCGCATTTGTGTCTACATAGTTGGTGACGAGAACATCAGCGCGAGCACCGATTAACGACCGAAACGCAATGATGGTAGTCGCGGCAACCAGCGCAATAACGAGCAAGCGGTTGCGTCGGCTCGCGATCGCGCCCAGCGGGATCAGCACCAATGCTGTTGCGTGGAACAATGCGCCTGTGGCGACCCAAATTGTGTATCGCCTGATGTCCTCGCGCCCAAGCGCCAGCAAGCCCATCAGGATGAATGAGATCGCTATGCCTTGGCGAATATATCCCATCCCGCAAACCACAACGAGGTAGGGAAACGCTACGGTCATGCAGAGCCATGGTCGCGGCTGGGCAAGGCAAAAGACCATCAGCGCGCCTGCCATGACGATACCGGAAAACATGGTGATGAAAACTATTCCGGTCGTAAACTGCGAAGCCACGATCGACAAAGCGGTATAGCCGACGTCCTTACTCGTAGCAGCCGCATTATCGACCGTGAGCCAGTAGAACGGTTCGAGATTAGAGTAATAGTTGCCCCAATCGCCGCCAGTCTTCCAGCGACCGCCGATGAACACAGCGAGTGCAATTGAAAACAAGACCCACACGAAGTTGACGCGGTAGTTTACCTTTTCTACGCCTTGCTCAAGCAGCGCCATGAAGCAAGAAAAGCCCAGAAAAATCCAGTAGATCAGCATTGCACTTGCCACCCGATCAACATCAGAACGGACCACAACGCTGCTGTCCAGTCATGTGTGCCGCGTAAGTGCTGCTGCCACCGAATCTGCACCGCGGCGCCGTCCAGACCCTCTATCATTGCCAAAGATGATGGCGCTAGCAGTGACTCAGCCCAGTCACGCAAAGGGCCGCGCAGCCATCGGGCTAGCGGCACGCCGAACCCGGCCTTCGGGCGCTCGATCATCGAACGCGGCACATGGCGGTAGAGCACCTGCCGCAGCAGCCATTTGCTTTGGCCGTCCCGGATTTTCAAACCGAGCGGCGTCTGCCAGGCGCAGGCGACGACGTCCCGGTCGAGCATGGGCGCGCGCACTTCCAGGCCCACTGCCATGGAGGCGCGATCGACTTTGGTCAGGATATCGTCTGGTAGATAGGACAAGATGTCCCAGTACATCATCTGCTCTTCACGGGTTAGCCCAAGAAAGGCCTCGTCCGCTGCTAGTCCAGAAAGCCGCGACTGATGGAGAACAGGGACCCCGGCATGCCATTCCTCGGTAAAGGCAGCATAGATATCGCGCAGTGCACCACCCGACCGCAGGGCACGCGCCACTTTATGTGCCTTGTTGCCGAGCATTGGCACAGACGGCACGAAAGGAAGCGTTCCTATGCGATCCCACAGGTCTGTCGAGACGCCGTTAATCAACCGGCCGAGCCCCTGACGCCCGCCCGCTGGCAGTAACGACAGACGGTCGAAGATGCGGCTGGTCATTGTGTATCGATTATAGCCGCCGAACAGTTCGTCGCCACCGTCGCCTGATAGTGCAACGGTGACAGTACGGCGTGTTTCGCGGCTTAGGATATGGGTTGCAATCTGTGAGGAGTCCGCGAACGGCTCGTCATAGATAGCGGGTAAAGTGGCAATCACATCCATTGCCATAGCTGGTGTTATATAATGCTCATGATGCTCGGTGCCGAGATGACGCGCAACCATCGCGGCATGTGGTGCCTCGTCGAGATCTGGATCATCAAAGCCAATAGTGAAAGTCTTTACCCGCCCGCCGATAGCACGTTGCATAAGCGCGACGATTAGGGAACTGTCCACTCCACCAGATAGGAATGCACCGATTGGTACATCTGACATCGTCTGCTGCATGACGGCGGTCGTTAGCGTGGCCTCTAGGGCGGCAATCGCGCGATCGGGATCGTGCTCCGGTGCCGCCATGCCTTCGCATGCAACATCAGTCAGCGACCAGTAGCGTGCGCACGATATTCCCGGCGCTACCGATGGAACAGCAGGCGGACGGACGGGAGGTTGCGCGATGGTTTGTGCATCAAGCGTCACGATCGTGCCAGGCATGACCTTGTAGATGCCGCGATAGATTGAGAAGGGCGCCGGTACGCAGTTGAAGCGAAAGTACAGCGCGGTAACGTCAGGATCAACAGTTGCTGAAAAGCCAGGGACAGCTCTGAACGATGCCAGACTTGAGCCGAATAGAAGCTTATTCTCGTTCCAGCCATAGAATAGTGGTTTTTCGCCGATCCTGTCGCGGGCGAGGCTCAGCTGCCGTGTCTCTCGATCCCAAAGCCCTAGCGCGAACATACCGCTGCAGCGCTCCAGTGCTCCGGACAATCCCCAGCAAGCGACCGCTTCGAGCAGGGTTTCGGTGTCCGAGTGGCCGCGCCACTCAACAGGCCCGTTCGCCTCGATCGCGCGACGGATGTCCGCGTGATTGTAGATTTCGCCATTGTAGGTGAGCACATATCGGCCGCAGCGAGAATGGTAGGGCTGGTGGCCTGCTTCCGAAAGGTCGACAATCGCAAGCCGGCGGTGGCCGATGCCGATCCCAGCCTGTCCATCGATCCAAACGCCCTGATCGTCGGGTCCACGGTGCGCCAGTGCGTCCGCCATCGCTCTGACAGATGCTTCCGCGACGGAACCTGTCGTTAGTATACCGGCGATGCCGCACATCAAACATCGCTCTTTATGGTGTTCAACACAGGGCAGAAGACGGTGTTATGGGCGGAGGCTACCCGTAGCACGGTAACAGGCGCCGATGTGGCATGCCGGACTTTGCGCTTGCCTGGTTCGGTCTTAGCTAGTCCGCTGATTGCCAGTACGACGATGGGGGCCTTGCGCGTTCCGCAGGTATATTCGACATGCTTCGATCCAAGGGTCAGCGGCACTCGCGACCTACAGCGGTGCGCCAGTCGTACTGCAAATGTTCGAGGCATCGAACGGTCAAAGCCGGCTGTTATCGCAACGACGGTTTGTACGTAGCAGGCAGGAGACTGCTTCAAAGCAAGCATCGTGTCGGCTTCGCCGGTCGGCATGTCAAGGCTCACACGACGAGTAGCCACGCATCCGATTCCAAAGAGGCCCGCAGGAGCAGTGCGGCGAGGGAAGAGCGAGAACGACGAACCAGCATCGTACTGCCCCATCACGCCGACCATCCCGCAAAGTCTGGGGTGTGCAGTGACGGAATTCAGCTTCTCCATGCGAGCAGACCTGCGCTTACCCGAACGCTGACGGCAGTGATCCACGCGGTGGCATTAGCCATCAAAATCAGCTCCTACCTGTCCACGTAACCCGCGCACCACGGCTCGCGGCACGAGGCGGCGCTGTCGGCCCATCAGCAGGGCTGCAAGAGTTTGCCAACCGTTGCGCGCGCCGTAGCGCGCTAGGCCGATGCCGAGCGTTAGCACATTTCGCACCGGTACCTTGTCGAAATAGCGGTGGTTCAGTGCCAGCGTGTTCTTGACGAAATAATAGAGTTTGATGGGCGTGAGCGGTCGTTGAGTGACATCGGGGTGGTAGTGACGTGCTGCCAGAACCGAGCGGACCCTGCCCACCCGGCGTAAGCGGAAGAAATAATCCACTTCGTCGCCATATGTGTAGAAACCCGTGTCCACGGTACCTGCCGCCTCAATCGCCGCCCGGGTTATTAACGCGCCGTTGAACAGGTGCGCGAACGGGTAAGTGCCATCCCCTGCGACTTGGCCGAGCTCTGCCAGCGTCGGCAGCTTGCGCGGTCGCCCCGCGACCACCGGCAGACCGGCGCGGTTCAGTAGCGGGAACGGAAAGACAAAGTGTGTCGGCTGGTTTTCGCGCAACACGACTGAGGAGACGCAGGCTACGTCCGGTGCAAGACCCGCCTCAAGCGCTGCCAGCGCATGGGTGTCAGGAAACCCATCATCATCCATCAGCCAGACTGCGTCAAAGCCGCCATCCATGCACTCGGCGATCGCACGGTTCCACCCGGCCGCCGGACCGAGATTTGGCTGATCTATGTGCGCTACCCCATTGGCATCGAGCATCGCCACCGTATTGTCAGTGCTGGCGTTGTTGATGATTATCAGACCATCGGATGGGCGCGTTTGGCGCTTAACATGGTCAATGCAGCGCTCCAAAAGAGCACAGCGGTTATGCGTCACGATCGACGTAAGGATTCTCATGGAGCGAGCCTGGCGAAGGCAAGATAGAGGTCGGACAAACTATGCTGGCTCTCGGCGACGGGGAGCACAGCAAGCGAGTACACCGCCCGATGGCCATCTGAGCCAAGCGTGGCCCAGCGATCGTTGTTGACGGAGTACGGCAGAGCGCGGGCCTCTGCTGCCCCTCGTGCAGCCGAAGTCAATACTGGCTGCTCGCGCCGGATGGCGGACCTAACCGTTTTCGCAGGTACCAACACGCGGGTCGGCACGTGAAAGGTGGCGGTCAAAGCTGGTACGAGCATCACCGTGGTGAGCTTGCCACTGGTGCCACGACGTTCAGCATCGCCGCAAATCCGCGCAGCGCCAGGTATCCACGCACTCAAGACCCCCTGACATCAAGCGCCTCGTAGATCGCGGCATAAGCATCTACGCCAGAGTCCAGGCTAAGGGCCAGTGCGGATGAGCGGATTTCTGCCGAGGACAGTGGCCGCGCAAGTACCTGTCCCAGTCCGGCGCACATCGTGGCGGGCGCAAAGTCTCTCAGCACGAGCGATCCGTTGACACCTGGTGAGAGCAGGGTGTCGAGGTCGCCGACGCCCGCATTGGCGATAACGGGCACGCCGCATGCCAGCGTCTCGCCGACCTTGGTGGGAGAGCAACCAATTTTGGACAGGTCAGCGCGAATGAAAGCGACCGACAGGTCGCTTGCTCCAATCAGCGCTGGCACCCGTGATCGCGTCGCGCCGGTGACCCGGATCGCCTCGCGGGGCAGTTCGGCAGCGGCAGCCGCAGCATACACGGTGTCGGTGGCATTGTTGACGACGAATAGGAAAATTGCGTTCGGTCTTAGCGTCCGCAACTGCACGAACAGCGTCATCATACGATCGAGCAGATACTCAACGCCGATGCTTCCGAGATAGAGGAGCACTGTGGCGTCCTGGGCGATCTCGAGTTCCGTGCGGGTCGTCGCCACGTCACGCGGCAAACCGAACAGGTCGAAGTCGGCGCAGCACGGCACGACCGAGAAGGTGGGCGCTGGGGCTGTGCCGACATATTCACGGCGCAAGTGCGTCACCGCACGCTCAGTCAAACAATTCACATGATCCGCGGCAAGCACGAACCTTCGCTCGAGGCGCTTGAGCCAGCGGAAGACGGTCACGAACCGGCCTCTGGCGATCCCTGTATCCGCCCAGAAATCGCGGAAGTCGAATAGCAGCCTGGCACCCGTCCATCGCTTCACCGCCATGCCGACTGGCATGGTTGGGTGACTGCGGCAATGGACGAGTGTGATGCGTTCGGCGCGACAAATGCGGCCTGCCGCGCGGGTCATCGCGGCAAGGTCGCGCAGTGTGCCGATCAAAGGCTTGTGGTAAGATATTGTTGTCCAGCGCACACCAACGGATGCAAAGCGCGCCTGATAATCGGCAATCAGCGCCTCTCTGCCATCCTTCTCCGCGCTGAGAAGGTGGATGTCATAGCCGCGCGCGGCCAGACCGAGCACGTAGGGCGCGATTTGACTTTGGCCGATGTGATCAGTGATCCCATCCTGACTGATGTACAGAACTGTCATTCGGCCGTCCCAAGCAGCAGTGCTCGATAGCGCGCGGCAATCGGTGCCGGCGCGAAGGCAGTAGCCCGCGCACGCGCGGCCTCCCTGGCGTCGGGCGCTGCGAGCGCCTCGTCCATGGCTTCGGCCATTGCGACCGCGTCCCCAACGCGGACCAGTCGGCCAAGGCCCTTCAGAATCTCAGCCGGTCCACTTGGGCAATCCGTAGATACTACCGTCAGACCATAGCCGAGCGCTTCGGCCACGACGTTGGCAAAACCTTCATAGTCCGAGGACAGCACGAATAGATCCGCCGATGCATACCAGCGCTCCGGATCCGGCGCGTGGCCGGGGAGCAGCAGCTGACTCGCTATGCCGAGCTTTTCCGCAGCTTGCTCGATCGCTGCGCGTTCACTCCCTTTACCAACGATCGCCAGCCGGTCACCCGGTCGAGCCATGCGAGCGAAGGCGTCGAGCAGCAGGAGGTGGTTTTTCTGAGGCTTCAGCGTGCCGACGCTCAGGATGCGTCGCCCGGCGCTGCCCCAATCGGGAAGGTTGCCGGGTTGAGGCGGAGAGGGGGGCGCTATCGGGTTATGGATGGCGTGCACGGCGCTACGAGGCAGGCCGCAGAGCAACGCTAGGTCGTCGGCTGCGCCTTGCGACACGGCAATCCGGGCTGCAGCTTGGCGGTGGCTCCACCGCACGGCAGGGCGCAGCAAGGCGCGCGCGCTCGCTGGCCAGGTCTGTGCCTCGACGGACAGCGTATTATGCTCGGCCACCACGACCCGTGTTCGACTGCGCCGCGCCGCCCACACCGCGATGCTGGTCAGCGGCCACATGGAGGCGAGCAGGACATCAGGCCGCACCTGTGTGCAATAGTCCTTAAGTGGGCGAACCGCATTGCGTAACCGTCTGGCCTCCAACGGAACCAAGCGCACGCCGACGGGAACCGCGTCCAACAACGCGCCCTCTTGGCGCAGCAACAGCAGGTCGACATCGTCACCCAGCCGCAAGAACTCCTCGGCGAGCGTGAGCGTGACACGCTCGGTGCCCCCTGGCTCAAGGCTTGGGAGCAGTAGCGCAATCCTGGCCATTCAGCCGCCTGTACGCTGGGCAAGATAATTGTGCCGGTCGAGCCGCTTCACTGCGAAGCCAGCCCTAGCAATTTCTGCTGCGATAGCCCCGGTGTCATCAAGCTGTTCAAAGATGATTGCCCGTGTGCGCGCTAGTGTCGCCGCAGCGCCTGCCAACGCATCGATCTCGGCGCCTTCAATATCGATCTTGAGTAGCGCAATCTCGGCCACGTCCGCGAGCACCTCATCGAGCGTGCGCGTCACCACCGAGAGCATTCTCGGTCGGTCAAGCGTGTGCGCGAGTACGAGCGTAGCCTGTCCGGATATTGCTGGGTCGATCGCAGCGGTGACAGTACGCCCCGAACTCGAGGCAAGTGCTGCCTCCACGACGTCCGCTTCCACCCCGTTGCGCGCAAGGTTGGCGCGCAGGCGTGCCGCGGTGCGCGGGATCATCTCGATCGGAACCAACCTACCGGAAGGCCCAATCAGTCGGCCAGCGAATACGCTGAACGCGCCAATATTGGCGCCTGCGTCGACGACGGTGTCACCGGGATGGAGTAGCGCGCGGGCGGCTGCATAGACCGCTGCTTCGCGGCGGGGCAATAGCAGGTACAATTCGTCGCTATGCGCGTGTGCGAAAAAGCGACCGAGCGTTGGCACGTCGATATCGACGTCGTGCAGAAGTACCGGGTTGCGCCAGCTATAAAAGCGACCCCAAGCGGTTGCTGGCGCAGCGAGCGCCGACCGGCGCAGCCAGCGGCGGTCGGCTGGAGTTACGCCTTTGACCTCACGCAGTATGACTATCCAGGTGGTGATGCGGTCGAGATAGTTGAGCGCTCCCCGGCCTGCACGCCTAAAGGGCGGCGGCAACTTCCAGGCAAGAGCAGTAACCGGACTCACGTATCACTCCATTGCAGCGATCGCGGGAAAGCTATGACGACTGCGATTCCTTGAGGAGGATTGGCGCGGTTACGGGGTGCTCGCCAGATACGGTATTGATCGTCGCTCGCCTGAGCTTGGTCGCCTTGGCGCTTGTTCCGGCTTCGACCAAGCCACAGCTGAGCTACTACGCTTTCATGCACCTGGCGTGAAAGGGCAGAGCCTGCTGTCTGCTGATTGCCGTCGCGGATTGCGTAGTGGAGGATTGGGATGTCACCGCCGGCCTCGAGTGCTGCTTTGGTACGGAAAGTGGTACGGGTATCAGGATCGCGTGTTGGGAACGAACTGACTGTAGCATTACTACCGTCGAACGACGTAGCGTGAGCAGCGCGCGTCTTGTGCCGTCCTCGCCCGATCAGTGAATTCGTCATATCTTTTGTCCTTTCTAATTCGGACCACGGCCGCGCTTGAGCGACCATGTTAGAAAGGGGCGCAGGCATCGGGAACCGGTATCGAATAGGCTGGCGGTGCCAAGAAGAGACGGGTTAATCCCTAAGGTATGGCGAGCGAACCGGTTTAATAGTCCGGCACGGACAATCGTTGCGACGAGGGTAGACGCAGCTGCGCCCATAGCGCCGAACAGGGGCGTAAGCACAAGGCCTGCCGCCACTGCCGCCATCACAGATGCCAAAAACGCTCGAGCGACCACTCGCTCGTGTCCCGTCATGCTCAGAAGCATGACGCTCGGCCCCAGGGCTGCAGCGACCAACTGATTGCAGCTGAGAACCAAAAGCGGCCAGTAGGCACCGACGAAATTCGATCCAAAGGCAAGCGGTAGCAGCCATCCCCCGGCAACCGCGACGCCAAGCGTTGCTGCTCCAACCGAGATCGTCATGAAGATGGTTGATCCAGCGACGATGCGCGCGAGCCGCTGGCGCTCGCCCGCCGCATGCGCACCGGCGAGGAACGGTCCCACGACGATGTTCTGTAAAGAGATAGGCACCGATACGACGGCCGAGCAGGCCATTGCGACCCTTAGTAATCCGGCGTCGGAGATACTCGCTGCATAACTGGCCAAAAGTACACCATAGCTGCCCTCCAACGCGCGCATTGCCTCCAACAGCGTCATGGGTAACGCCGCCGCAGTCCACGCTCGCAGGCGCGGCGGACTACGCCCAGCAGCACGAGGAAGGCGGACGTAGAACAGGGCAAAGCCGATCGCTGTAATGCCGACGGCCGCCAGAGTTTGTGCACGAATTGCTTCTCCAGCCCCAAGCGGCCGCGACCAGACGAGGAGTGCAGTGAGGAATGCGAGCGGCCGCACCAGCACATCGAGCAGCTGGCTAGTGACCACGCGCTCCTGCCCGCGCAGTAGGCCGGTCGCGAGTGCCGAGAGCGCCAGTGTAGGTAGCAATATCGCCGCAGCGGTCAGAGCCGTCTTGAGCGACGGCGCAAGCGGCAACGCGTGGGCGCAAATCCAAAGGGCAGTCGCCAGAAAGAGGGATGCGGTACCGACCGTCAGTGCAAACCACCATGCTAGGGCGGCTACCTCGTCAGCCTGGCCGCGGACGCGTGCTGCCGAAACCTCACGGGTCGCTAGCAGTGGTAAGCCGAGCTGCGCCGGCACGGCGAGCAACGTGACCAGCGCGATCGCCGTGCCGTAAATGCCGTAACCCGCGGGACCGAGCTGCCGCGCCAGCACCACGCCGACGCCAAAGGTCGCCAATGTGCCTGCTACCCAAACCGCCCCGCTCCTCAAGGTCGCCACCGCCAGCCGCTGTCCAAGACTGGATTGGGTCAGCCTGCGAAGGCGGGTCAGCATGCCGTTTCCCGCCAATCACATTGCAGGGCAGCGACAGTGGCTAGTGCCGCGATTGCGAAGGCAATCACGTGGAAGCCCGCAGGCCGTCAGCCACTAGGGACCAACTCGACGCCGGTGACCTGCGCCTCGATCTCGCTGAACATCTCGCCGGGTGTTCCCACCAAACGTACCCGCAGCATTTCGCACCCTGGTGCGACGGTTACTGGCGTTGACAGCGCCCGCAGCTGTGTATTGAGGGGATCGAGCGGCAAAGTGGCGATTACTGCGCCGTTGGCGCAGCGCACCTCCATGTTTAATCGCCCGCCCGTCGCCCCGTTTGTGCGGCGCCGTGCAACAAGCCGAAGCTGGTATGTGCCTGATCGCGCGTACACATATTGTTCCGCCAGTACGCCGGTCGTTGATCCGAAGTAGCGCACATTAAGTGCCGTCGCCTGCGGTAGATCGCCAGCAGTCACCATGCGCGTAGAACCAATTTCGTCCTGCGCGAGGATCCAGTTGAATGGCTTGGCTCCAGGCCACCGACCGAAGTTGCCGTCATAGATACCGTGAGCACGTTCGCGATAATTGGTCGGAAGAAGCTGCTGCCAAGCCCGATAGGCGCGTGCTCCATCGCCAGCGTTGACCATCGCGACAAACACCGCGCGCTGCTCATCCCCCGTCGCGGCCGAATTTGCGGCGCTCGATGAAGGCGCCAGCAGAGCCAGGAGGACGTCCGGCGAGGTAGTGTTAGCCGCTGTCTGGAAAAAGGCAGTGCGCCAGAACGGCCGCGTTGCCAGTTCAACTGTCAGCGCCTTCTGCCCGTCAGGCGTGGCGGCAATGGCCGTTAGTACGGTCATGATTGCAGTTATCGCTTCCGGCCTGAGGTGGATCGCTGGCCCAACCTCATCGAGCGCTGCCGCATAGTGCCCGGTGCGCACGAAATGATCCAGCAACCAGAAGCGAGCGAGCGGGGCACGGGGATCGCGATCCCGCGCCGCCATCATCAGTCGTTCGGCACGCCTTAAATCTCCCTTGACCGCCGCATCAACGCCCGCGAGCGCAAGTGGGTCGGCAAGCAAGGGATCACGCACTAGCGCAGAGCGGTAAAGCGCGCGCGTGGTATCGTCGATATCGCCGCTAGCAGCAGCGACACGCTGACGCGCAAGCGCCGCGAGGCTTGCACCATCAGCGGGCCAAAACTGCGCTGCTAATTGCGGATCAGCATCACGGACACTGTCTTGGACCGCAACGCGTACCGACATCCAGCCGAGTACAAGGGCGGCCCCCAACATTGCCGCCCGTACAACGCTGCCGGGGATATACCGACCCTCCTCTACAGTCATGCGACGCGATCAATATCGAGTTGGCGGATTTCCGCGTCTTCTCCGTAACGCTTCTGGCGACGTGTGCCGTAGCCATAGCCGTACCCATAGCCATAACCCGAGCCATAGCCGTAGCCGTAGCCGCCGTTCTTCGGATTGTACTTTGTCAATATAACGCCAGTGATGCTCGCATTTGCCGATTGCAATCGACGTAGCGAACTCAACACCGCCGGACGGCGAGCTGAACCAGCCTCCACCACTAGGATGGTGGCATCGCAGATTGCCGAAAGGATCGGCGAGTCCGCTAAGCCAAGCACTGGCGGTGAATCGATCAGCACAATGTCGAAATGATCTGAAAGCTCACTAAGAATTGCTTCTATCCGGTTCGTGGCCAGTAGTTCTGCTGGGTTCAGCGGAATTGGTCCGCTCGGCAGGAGCGATAAATTGGCAAGAGCGGTCGTTGCCACGTGGTCCATCGTACGCCCAGGAGTTACCAGAAGCGTCGCCAGTCCGATATCGCTAGGTTGACTAGTCTTGAATGAAGGCTTGCGCATATCAGCATCGACCAAAACGACCTTGGCACCAGCACGGGCAAGATTTTGGGCGAGTGCGAGCGACGTCGAGGACTTGCCTTCGCTCGGTCGTGTACTCGTCACTAACGCGGTTCGTGGAAAATTGCTATTCGAGATAAACTGTATTGAGCTCATGATCGTATAATAGGCTTCACTGATCTCCGAACGTTGATCCTTTAGCTCTTCGACGAACGAGACGTCCTTGGCTGTCTTGGGAACGATACCCAGCAACGGCACCTTAAGCTTGTTTATCACGTCTTCGGGAGTCTTAAGCGTGTCGTCCACGAACTCTATGGCGAATGCCAAGCCCAATCCAAGTATGACGCCAGCTAAAAGGCCGATCGCTAGATTCTTGTAGACGTTAGGCGTGAAGGGTGAAGTTGGAATCCTACCGTTATCGACGATCGCCGCCTGGCTTTCGCCGACACCGCCAGCAGTGCCGATTTCTTTGAAACGCTGCAACAAACCGTCATAAATCGTGCGGTTGGTGTCGAGATCCCGCTGAAGAATATTGTACTGGATTCCTCGACTGCGCAGATCCAACACATTTGTGCGGTACGAATTCACCTCCGCGAAAAGCTGGCGTTCGCGTCCTTGCGCTGCAACAAAAGCCGACCGCAGCATGTCGCGTTGAGCCGAGCTTATCTTACCAGTTTCAGCTGCAATGCTGTTACTGATCGATGCCATGCGTTGACGCAGCGCGACCATTTCGGGAAAATCGGGACGGAACGTCCCGAGCTTTTGCTGGTAATCGGCTTCCACCCCAGCGAGCAGGCTACGCAATCCCTGAACAGCCGAAGCGTTGTCGGCAGCCGCATTGGCTGTCGGAGCCGCCTGACGATAGGCTTGCTCGGCTGCAATACGGTCGCGGGTCGCAGCGGAAAGTGCTTCGTTATATGATACCAGCGACTGCGCCGACAGCGAGTCTTGCGCAGGACTAGTGTTGTCGCCGGCCTTGCCAGTTCCGGCACTGCTGCTGCTGAGAGAGAGGATGTTCTGAGACCGAGCGTACGCGACGAGAGCCCGTTCGCTCGCTTCAAGTTTCTCGCGAGTAGAGGAAAGGCGGGTCTGCAGGAACTGTCGGGCAAAAGCGGTCGCATTATAGCGCCGCTCCAGTGTCGAATCGATAAAACCTTGCGCATACGCGTTGATCACTCGCGCCGCTCGCGCCGGATTAGGATCACTATAGGCAATGACGATCAAGTTGCTGCCACGTAACGGCGTAACCTCAAAATGCTGCATCATTTTGCCGACCGCTGCGCCCTCGCGGTCTGCGAGGTTTGTATAGCCTTTCACGAAAGCGTCGTCATTAGCCAGGCCAACGGTTCTCATCACCCGCTCCGCCAACGTACGGCTGCTCAAAAGTCCGACTTGTGTGGTCAAAAATTGCGCTTCATTGCGCGCTGCCGGCTGAAGGTCCGTCTGCTGCTGCATGAGTTGCATAGGCTGCGTGTTGATTTCCAACGTTGCGCTGGATCGGTACACTGGTGTCGTTGAGAGCGTCACGATAATCGACGCAGCGACGGCCGCGATCAGCATGCCCACGATTAGCCACCGCCACTTCATCAGGACGCGCCAGACTTCATTGACGTCAAACTGGCTTGGCGTTTTGCGAGTGTCGATCGGTTCTACAGGCGCAGGTGAACCCTGGACCAACTGGTCGCGAGACATCGCAGCGCGTTCAGGCAAGGAAGTCGCGGTAATATCGGTCATGGATTTCCGTCGATCTGGCAGATGGCCATGCCTCTCGGCGGCGATTGGTCGTGAATAGGCATGACGGTTCGTGCAACGCGCGGCAAGTGTAGCATGCAAGCAGCCAGAAATTGCTTCGTGTCCATCAGTCGGCCAACGCTATCTCGATCGTGCGCGCACCCTTCGCGCGACGTTGACGCCGCCGCGTGGACTGCCATGCCGGCATCTCTGCTGATTCTGGAGCGACCATCAGCGCTGCAGCAACGGCAGCGACGGCGGCCAACGCTGAAGTGCGCGTCGGATAGTCTACTAGGCTGTGAGCGAACATAACACCTATGACAACGAAACCGGCGCGTGCAATCGCATCGCCTTCCCCGCTTCGCCACAGTCGTCGTCCCTGCGTAATCCAGAATATGAAGGCTGAGACTAGGAGAGCGATGCCTGGCAGTCCATGCTCCAGGGCAACTTCGACATACTCGTCGTGGGCGTGATTGAGGTATTCTAGCGAAGCCTCTTTCACATCTTCATAATGCGGATAGATCCGTTGAAACGTACCGCCCCCGGAACCTAACGGCAGATAATCCAGCGACGCTGCCGCCGTCGTGCGGATCGACTGGTTACGCATATGCGGATCGATGCCGCTCAACTTGTCACCCAGGTCGTTTATTTTGATAGGTGCCACGATCGCGGCTACACTGCATACTAAACCGATCATCAGACCAATCTGTATTAGCGAGCGTGGGACCGTACCGTTTTCGCCTCGGATGAATACCGCCCCGGCAGCCAGTAGCGTCGGTATCAGCAACAACCAGCCGGCAGCGGACTTGACCACGACTACCCCGACCGCGATCAGCAGGGCTACGCAACCAGTCATCATAAGCCGTCCGATCTTTGAATCGACCTCTTGCGATTTACGATTTGGGCTGATTGCTATAGCGCCAATGAAAGGAAGCGTCGTCAGCAACAGCGTTGCAAGATGATTGCGGTTCGCGAAGAAGCCGACAACGCCGCCCCTGTTTGTAACGTCGTAAATGTAATATAGAGAGTCCGGCCCTTGCATCTTTTGAAAAATGCCGAGGAAGACCGAGGCAACTGCGACGGCCACAAGCACGTACAATGCGTAAAGTCGTCCGTACCCCGACGAGGCAAAGGTCAGCAGCAGCATCGCAAACGGAGGTACAATCGCAAGCAGTGCGGCGACCGTGCGATCAGGCGATAGGGAAATAGGAAGCCAAGGCGTGCTGCCACCAACAAGATCAAAACCCGCTTCGGCCAAGTTACGCCCAGGTAGTAGTCTCCACAAGAAAGGCGGCAGTGGCATAAGTTCGAGGATCAGCAGGATCCCGACTGCGGCGAATAGTATGAGTACAATGCAGGCGCGACGAGGCAATTGGGGAAGCGATCTCGAAAGAACGACCGTCAATATGCACAACAATCCAAGCAGCTGGAGCGCGCCGTTCACCAAGAACCCGGCAGCGCTTGCGCCGCCCAATACCAGGCACAACAACATATACGCCGGCATTAGATAACGACTTATGATGCGCGACAACTACGTAGCCCCAGATTGAAGCTGAGGCGCTACCGCCGCCAGCGCATGAGCATGCAAGTCACACATTAACGCGGGAAAAAAAGCGTATCCGCGCGACGGCACCCAATTTCAGCAAGCCTATGCTTCATGGACTTGTAGGGCGAGTACCGCCGTTGCCACCACTACCCGACGCGAGGGCAACTACTAAACCAAAGGCGGCTAGCCCGGCCAAGGCGTAGAGGATCCTATTCGACCTCTTAGCCGAATCCGACCGTGAATCCTGCGCTGTGACATTAGCCTGTGCAGCGCCTGCCCCCGTTGTACGGGTAACAGGTGCGGCCATGCTCGCCTGAGATGTCGCAAGCGCCACTACGGCAGCGATCGTTGCAAACGTGCGCATCAAACCTCCCAAAGTCGAGTTAGTGCACAATCTGCACATCTCGCATTTATAAAAGCCTACCACCGCATCGCAGCAGCGGCAAGACCTTGATGCTGCAGAGGATCGCTAGGTCTACCGACCCCTAGAAGCGTGTAAACAGCCCAAGGAGTGGAACCGTTTGCAATAAGGTTGTCCACGTCTGGTTTGTCTGTCGCCCGTCGACTATAATGATATCGTTTGCATAAATGATCGGATCAGCGTCAGTGCCGTTGCGGATCGTTGTTAGGTCGAACGCGGCCGCATTCCGCTGACCGTTGATCTGGCGGAACACCACAACTTTTTTAGGGTTGGCGCCCTGTGAGGTGCCACGCGCCATTGCGATCGTTTTCATCAACGTAGGTTTGTCCGGAATGGGGTAAAGACCCGGCGCCGCCACCGATCCGTCGACCGTGACCGTTCTGGCCACAGTAGTTTTCAAAGACACTGTGACTTGAGGACGCTGCAGGTAGCGCGTGTCGAGTCGGGTAGTAAGGTCCGTACCAATTTCCTGCGTCGATTTGCCAGCGACGGCAACCGTACCGATCAGCGGCATCACCATGTTGCCCGCAGCATCGATTTGGTAATCGCCAGACATGGATTCGACGTTGAAGATGGTTATGTTTAGAACGTCGCCAGGACCCGCCCGATACGTCACAAGCGTAGCCGTACCCGCGAGTGCGTCAGGTGCTGTAAAATTCTTCGGATTATAGGAAAGCTGACTATCGCGCTTACTGGCGCAGCTCGCCAACAGCGCGATGCCAGCTGTCAGTGCGATTAACCTGAGCCCGAAGCGCAACTGCTCATCCTCCCTGTAGGGTAAGCTTGAGGAGCATTTCCTCAGCGTTACCAGTCGCTCTTCATGCCCCAGCTCGGACGGCACGACAAGCCTGAGCACCTCGACAGCTGCATCACCCGGTGGAAAGGAACCAGCGTTCCGCACCCTCCAGGCCGATGGCGGTCAGAACGCCAGTTTTATACGCACCGGTGTCAATCCCAATTCGATTATCGTACTCATTAGCGGTTTTTTCGATCGTGTGTCCGTGAACTATCATCGCGCCGTGTGCTGCCCGACTTGCCAAAAAATCCTCTCGGATCCAGCGCAAGTCGGCGGCCTGCTGCTCAGCGAGAGGTACGCCCGGGCGAATGCCGGCATGAACGAAAAGATAGCCGCCAACCGCGATTTTACTCTCACCCGCATCCAGCAAAGTGACAACATCTCGTGGGATTCTCGTTTTCAGAAGCGTCGCCAGATCGTTGTAATTGCCCCGGTTGATGTCTTCTTCCGCTAGGCCAAAGCTGGTCAGTGTTGCTAGGCCGCCGTTGTGCATCAGAGAGCGAACTGCTTGACGGTCGCCGCGTGCGGCCAGCACGAACAGCTCCTCATGGTTGCCTTTGATTAACCGGCCGACGCCTGAGGCGAGGAGGTCACGCGCATAATCAATGACCAGCGCGGAATCGGGACCGCGGTTTACCAGATCACCGAGCAATATCACGGTGCGCGTCGCGGGGCTGCGCGCAGTATGATCCGCTTCGATCATGTCTAGCAGACAATGCAACTCGTTTGCGCAACCATGAACATCCCCGATAGCATATACACGCTGCCCCGGCGGGACGGTAGGAGGTGCCTGGGTACTGGCGCGTAATGCCTTGCGGCGGAATAAGATCGGCAATCGCACCTTCGTTACCTTGATTTTTCGCGCGTCAACGTCGGTGGTATCGCGGTGGCCTCGATATGCGCTCCGTACGGCGTGCTAGTCAGCGTGGTTCAGCGTGCGCCGAAACCATTCAGGATCGTCCGCAGCGTCTTAAGCGCAATCAAAACATCGAGCCAAGCGGAGAAATTTTTGATATAGTAAAAGTCATAGCTAAGTTTTGCTTTGACAGAGGCAAGATCGGTGACGTGCCCTTGCTGCACCTGTGCCCAGCCGGAGATGCCAGGTCGAACGATATGCCGGTAATGGTAAAAGGGGATTTGTCCCTCGTACCAACGTGAGAGCGGAATGGCCTCCGGCCGCGGACCTATCCAGCTCATTTCGCCTTTTAGGACATGAAATATTTGCGGCAACTCATCCATGCGACTGCGTCGCAAGATGTGTCCGATACGCGTGATGCGCGGATCGCCGATAGTCGTCATTGCGTCGCTTCGCGCAGCTGCATCGCTCACCTCGCTGCGCACGTACATCGTACGAAACTTTATCATCCGGAACGGAATGCCGCGGTGCCCCATCCGGTCCTGAACGAAGAGCAATGGTCCGGGCGAGCTTAGTTTCACGATCAGTGCAATTCCGAGTAGCAATACTGCAAGGAAAGGCGAAAGAATAATTATGCTGAAGAGATCTAACATACGTTTGGCATGGACATAAGCGAGATTAGGTACAAGCGAGCCGAAGCTGTTCTCCGACAAATGGTCCATCGATACGCGGCCGGTAATTGATTCCATCAGCACTTTGGTATGATAAACCTCATGTCCCCGAACTGCTGCGATTGCGAGCATGCGCGCCCAGTCATCGCTGTGATCGTGCTGGAGATCAGCGACGATGACCACATGGGGGTCGTCCGGCACCACCGGATCGGTCAAGATCGTCCAGTCAACGCCAGGCACCTCGCTCACGGTTTTGATGTGGCCGAACGGTACCAGCCAGAAGCGGCGTTGTATCTTGCGCGCGACGTGCAGCGCGACGCTGAGGGCGACCAGCAGCGACAAGGCGAACGAGACCGAGAGGAACAGTCGGTTGTACTCAAGGCGGGCTAGCAGAAGCGTTGCGATAACTAGCCCGTAAGCGCTGGCGAACGAGGGTACGATATAGGTGAAAGCCCGCGTGCCTGGGAAAGAGGCGACGCGGCGGACGATCAGTGTCGCACCAATGATCGCAAATGTTGCGCCGATAATGCTATGTGTGACACCCCGTCCGGCTCGGCTTTCCTCACCGAGATAGGGGATCAGAAGCGTCGTTGGCAACACGATGCCACACAGTAGGCCAAGCGTCAGTTGTGCGCGCAGCCTCTCGGCCCTGGATCCTAATGGCCGTACAACGGGATCGCGCGTCATCAGCACGTACTACCACCGCCCACCTGCAGTCCCCCTTAACACGGTATTAGGCGTGCTTCCGCGCCTGCTTTCAGGCCGTTTGCCACATACGATAGTTATCCTGCCCCAGGCCAGCGGTCCACGTATCATTTAATTCTGCGGTCAATTGTTACTTTCTGACAGGACACGTGCGCCCAGAACGCGATCAGCGCTACGTTTGAGGCCTTGTAAATAATAAAGGTCGCGGTAGAGCCTGTTGCATTTCGCGTATGACAAAAATATCTCTTAACCGATCCTTTCACCTACTCTCAAGGCCTAAGTTTATCCAGTTGGGTTTCTTATACTTTTCGCTCGTTCGGGTTAGCGGCAATTCAAAGTCATATGCTGTTATCCATCTCGCATGCGGATGCTTTGGTCTTTTGCTCCCGCGGGTTGGGCCGCCTCAGCATATCGAACATCATAGTGAGAGGACTTGGCCACCTGCGTGTCGAGTGAGCCAATGCAATGGGCAGCATTATCTAACGTGAAAGTTGGGGGGGTGTATATGCGGATCACGATGGTAGGGGCAGGTTATGTTGTGCCTGGTATCGGGCGCGTGCTTTTCCGGACTTTGGCCACGAAGTGATTTGCGTCGATAAGGACCCGAACAAGATTGCTTTGCTTGAAAAGAGGTCATGCCGATCTTTGAGTCGGGGCTCGAGCAACTCGTCGTGAGGAACGTCCAAGCCGGGCGCCTTTGCAGGACGCCGGTGCCACAATACGGGCCTGCGATCCTGAAGGGATCGAGCAAGCGGGCAAGATCCTGACTCACGTTACTTTCGTCGATGATCCCTATGAGGCTGTAGCCGGTGCCGATGTCGTGGTCATCGTAACTGAGTGGGATGCGTATCGTGCGTTAGATCTTTCGCGGATGGCCAAAACGATGCGTGCGCCACTAATGGTCGACCTCCGTAACGTCTATGCCAGGAATGAGGTGAACACCGCAGGGCTTACCTATGTCGGCGTCGGCAAACGTGACAACGCCTTGGCGGTAAAGTGATGTCAGCAGGATCTAAGTCATTCGTGTAGATTACATCCTAGTCGCACTGGAAGGATATAACTACTATCGCCGCGCATGTCTGGCGGCGGTAGTTTCGACAATTACTGTTCTACAGTTCCCGACCTCAAGACTGGCGTCACATGATCCGCGGATGTAAGATATTCAGTGCTAATTGCCTTTGGCAACTTTAATCTGTTGTCTGGAGCGCGTCTTAGTCGACGAGCCGTGCTGAATTGCCGCCTGACATGGTGTGCGCGGTACGTGGATGGTTTGAAATCATATATGCGGGGCGGTCGCACGATGAAGCATATGGCCGATCGCTAGCCACGCCGCCGTCCATTACGAGTAGCGGGCCCTTTCGGCGCACGTCGCAATCGACTGATAAGAATCACGCTTAAATTGGCCGAGCCGAGCTTCGGTCAGGTGCGGTTCGTTGATTCCGGTGCCGTCGCGCCGTAGTCGTAAAGCGACAAGTAATGTTTTGCGGCCAATTGCTCAACGCGGTATCGGCAACCTTTACTCAACACCCGGCGGCGACATAATGCCTCTCGAAGGTCACACTATATTGGATCCGCTTCGTGGCGTTGTATACTATCACGGCAGCGCAAACGACTCTCGTGCAGGTTGCCCGCTTTTTGGTTCCGTCCCACGCGGTAACGGCGGCAGAGGCGACCATACACAACAATATACTCGATGCCCCACGATGGCAGCGCAGTCTGGCTGTTCGTCTAAGGGCCAAAACGTGAGACGGCTGCGTTATATTGCGGGCGCCAGCTAGAATTACGTAAAAATCAAGCCTAAATGCGCGGGTTCTGAAATCAGCAAAGTTCAGTATTTTTAGGGTAAAACTTCAAGTGGTTAATCAGAAAACTCAAGGTTCTGCTAAGCGTATCCTGGTGACGGGCGGTGCAGGATTTTTAGGATCTCATCTGTGCGATGCCTTACTTGCTCGTGGAGATGAAGTTCTTTGCATAGATAACTTTGTAACCGGCTCTCGAAAGAATATCTATCACATACTAGATAATCCTAATTTTGAATTGCTGCGGCATGACGTTACATTTCCACTCTATGTTGAAGTGGATGAGATATATAACCTTGCCTGCCCCGCATCGCCGGTCCATTATCAAGCCGACCCCGTACAAACAATCAAGACAAGTGTAGTCGGTGCGATCAACATGTTGGGTCTTGCAAAGCGTCTGCATATCCCAATACTGCAAGCGTCGACATCTGAGGTTTACGGAGATCCTCAGATACATCCGCAGGAGGAAGGCTACTGGGGGCATGTAAATCCTATTGGGCTGCGCTCCTGCTATGATGAGGGCAAGAGAACTGCCGAAACTCTGTTTATGGACTATCATCGGCAGCATCACTTAGATGTAAAGATAATCCGTATATTTAATACGTATGGACCGAGGATGAGTACCCATGATGGGCGGGTAGTCTCCAATTTTATTGTGCAAGCGTTGCAAGGAAAGCCCATTACGATTTTTGGAGACGGAACCCAGACGCGTTCCTTCTGCTTTTACTCCGATCTCATTGCGGGCTTCTTATCAATGATGGCTTCGCCGCAATCGTTTACAGGGCCATGTAACATCGGCAACCCCATCGAGTTTACGATGATCGAGCTCGCGCAACAGGTCCTAGATCTTACCGGTTCGCAATCAAAATTGATTCACATGCCCCTGCCGCAAGATGACCCGCGTCAGCGCAGACCTGACATCGCGTTGGCTCAAAATAGACTTAAATGGGACCCGGTTATCTCGCTACGTGAAGGCTTGAAAGAGACTATCGCGTATTTTCGCGCCTTGCTTGGTTAATGTTAAGGCATTATGAGTTGCAGAGTTCGCGCAAAATGAACGATTGATGATAAATGATCTCTCATGCCGCCATGATATCTCTAACACATCGTGTAAGGTGTCACTAGGATCAGGACCCATTGATGTAAGAAGCGTGTTCTGATCCAGGCTCCGCGAGGAGACGTGGGATGAGCGGCCTGCATTGGCTGACCGATGAGCAGATGGCGCGCTTGCAGCCGTACATTTCCGAAAAGCTACGGCAAGCCTCGGGTCAATGATCGGCGGGTGTTGAGCGGCATCGGTTTCGTCAATTGTAATGGACTCCGGTGGCGGGGCCTGCCCAGCGCTTATGGACCGCACAAAACGCTGTACGTCCGTTGGAAGCGGTGGGGCGAGAGGGGCGTGTTCGTGCGCATGACGCAGGGCCTGCTGTTGCGGACGCCCAGTCCAAGACCATCATGATCGATGCGACCTACTTGCAGGCGCACCGCACGGCGTTCAGCGTGCGCGAAAAGAAGAGGACCTCTGGCGCCTGATTGGCCGCACAAAAGGCGGCATGAATATCAAGCTGCACGCGGTCGGCGGCGCGACCAGCGACCGCTCAGCTTCTTCATGACTGCCGGGCAGGTCAGCGACTATACCGGTGCAGCCGCGCTGCTGAACGATCTGCCAAAGGCACAACGGCTGCTCGGCGATCGTGGCTATGACACCGATTGGTTTAGGAACGCTCTGCATGCCAAGGGCTTCGAGCCATGCATCGCAGGCCGGAGATCGCGGCTCGAATCCGTCAGATACGACAAGCGCCCACAGACGCCGCAGCCGCACCGAGATCATGTTCAGGCGCCTGAAGGGCCGGTGCCGCGTAACTAGCCGCTACGACCGTTGCCCTACCGTCTTTTTCTCTACCGTCGCCCTCGCTGCCACCGTCATCTTCTAGCTATGGCCAATGAGTCCTTAAATGGTTAACGCTACGTGACCCGCATTTTCTCCAGTTGGAGTTAGAGTCCGCCCCCGGAAAGGGACGGACCAATTAAAGGGAAGCAGTTTTCGGAAGATTGGATCATCGGCATTCTGAAAGAAGGTGAGGCAGGCGCGGTGGTGACGCATCTGTGTCGTCGGAATGGGATGTCGAGCGCGACCTGTTACGGCTGGACGGCCCAGTTAGGCGGCTTGGAGGTATCCGATGCGAGCGGCAGCAGGCGCTCGAGGAGGAAAACACCTGGCCCAAGCGTCGGCGGGCCGACACGATGCTGGACAACGCAGCTCTGAAAGACCTGCTGTAAAAAAAGTGGTGACGCCTGCCGCAAAGCGGGAAGCAGTCGCGCATCTTCACACGGCGCTGCGGGTGATCGAGTGGCGGCGTTTGCTATCGTCGGAGTGGATCGCAAGAGCATGCGGTATCGCTCATGTCGGGGCGGGGGTGGCGCGCGCGGGCGCCCGCCCCGGTGCTGGCGCTGCCCAACCAGCGCTGGAGCCTGGACTTCGTGCACGATCAGATGGTTACGGGCCGGTGGTTCCGCATCCTCAACGCCGTCGACGACGTGACGCGCGAATGCTTGCGGGCGGTGCTCGACACGTCGATCTCGGGCAAGCGGGTGGTGCGCGAGCTGGGCGACCTGGTCGCCGAGCGCGGCGCCCCCAGGATGATCGTCAGCGACAATCCTGTCCTGAGCGAAGTCGAAGGGGGACCGAACTGACCTCGAACGCAGTGCTCGCATGGTCGGGTGATGCCGGCGTCGAGTGCACTATATCGCACCAGGCAAGCCTACGCAGAACGGGTTCGCCGAAAGCTTCAACTGTCGCATGCGCGACGAACTGCTCAACGATACGCTGTTCTTCACGGTCCGCCAGGCGCGCTCGATCCTCGCGCGCTGGGTCGATGATTACAACACTGAGCGGCCGCACTCGTCGCTCGGCTACGTCATACCAGGAGCGGTCGCCGCCGAACTCGAAAAGCAACGAGCAGGCTAAAATCCGCCAATTGCTTCAATCGCGGTCCTGAGCAATAACAACGGTCGGACTCTGGTTGTCGCTGGATGAAAGGCGGGGGCGTCGGGCGTTATTGAGTCACTCTATCATTATGTTGGTATAATAAAGCGATATAAATATAATATTTATAATGATAATAATGCTGTTTAGCTTCGTTACGCGGAAGTAATGACGACTTGAGGGTGTATGGTGCCAAGGCAATTATCGGCGGATTTCACTCATGCGGTTTCTGAAGCGATTTTGGTGCATCCTGACTCGAGGCCACCGGTTCACGCCGAGCTCTGTTAGACCGGGCATGGAGACGTGCGTTTAATGTCGCGTGCGAGGGTAGACATCGTGACGGTAAAGCATCGAGCTAGGTAACTTTTGCGAGCTATAGAGCATCCTCGGACCACGCCGGCTCGCGGAGATGCCCCAGTGTGCATCTTCCAGATAATCCCCTGCATGCTCGGCGGAGGTGACTGGTTCAAACCGAGCGACACCGAGCATGGTATTAAGAGTCGCCTCTACTCTCGTGGGAGGCGCGTCCTGTACCCGAGCCGCCAACCCGCCGACGATCCGGTACCGGAAGGTGGCGGTGCGTCCCAGCCATGCGCCGCCATTGGGAAGGCGGCATCGTTCGTCGCGTGGGCTGACGGTGCGTCGGCGTCCCAGCCTTGCCAGGCCGGGGCGGCAGATGATGCCAGCGGACCGACGCGTTCCTCGGCCTGCCCGGTCAGGCGGGCGGCGATGACATAGCTGGCGATGTGTAACCGGTGGCCATCCGCGATACGGTGCGGCGAAGCGAAGCGCTCGCCGGTCGCCGCAAGCATCGTGCCGTTCGTACTGCAGTCGGTCAGCACATAACCGCCATTGTCCAACCGGATCTCGAAATGCCGCGACGAGATATAGCGGGTAGGATCGGGCAGGGCCCAGTCGCATGGGTTCGCCGGGCGACCCGTTGTCGAGGTGCCGCACGTCTTCGATGGCGAGAGTTAGCGTCATCGACCGAGTACCGTCATGCCACGTTCGGCGATCCGCTCGCCAAGCACCAGCGCTGTCTCCAGCGCGGCCACGGGGTCGGTCGCCCGACGCGTCGCCGCGTCGATCGCACTCATGGTATAGCGCGCCGGATCGGCCGCCGTCACACCATCTGGACTTCCTCGCGGCGGCTGCGGCGTCGCGGGAGCGGTTCGGATTGTTCCCGATCGTGCGGGGGGCGGAGGCGCGCGCGCCCGGCCTGCCGGGGGTCGGGCTGGCGCGCAGGCCGGATCAGAATATCACCGACCTGGTACAGGTGCCGACGCTGGCCTTTCCGGACTCGACGCTGGACGAGGTGGAGGTCCGCAACGGCCGCGCGCGGATCGGTGGGTTCTGGTTCGGGTTGACCGGGCCGATGGGGCCGTTGCCCTCGCACATGACCGAGTTCGCGGTGTTCGAACGCCGCTATGCAAAGAAGCGCCCGTTCGGCCGCTGGCTCGATCCGCTGTCGGGACCGATGCTCCAGTTCTTCTTTCGCGCCTGGGCGGATTCGCAGCTGGCGGCGCAGGCCGACCGGCTCGACTACGATCGGTTTGCCGATCATGTTGCGCGACTTACCGGTGCCACCGAAGGCGTATCGCCGAGCAGCTCCCGAGCAGCTCCCGGGCAGGCGCGCGTGCATTACGCCGCGCTGTTCGCCTCACGTCGCAGCGCCGGCGCGATCGAGGATGCGATGACTCACCTGCTGGGACAGCCCGTGACGATCCTGGAATATCAGTTACGCTGGTGGTCGATCGAGGCCGACAACCAGACCCGGCTCGGGCGATCCTTTTCCGGGCTTGGCAACCAGGTCATGCTGGGCGGCCGGGCCAAGGTTACGTGGGATGCGTCCCGCGTCGTAATCCGCGCGCGCGCTCGTGCCGATTACGACGCCCTGTTGCCCTCCGGGCCACGGTTTCGCATTTTGTCCGAGGCGCTGGATGCGTTCGCGCCCAGTCACCTCGAATGGGACGTCGCGCTCGAGGTGGCGGGCAAGCACGCCCGGCCCGCGCGGCTCGATGGCTCCACCCGGCTCGGCTGGACCGGCTGGATCGGCCAGACCGGTGACGATGCGGTGCGCGGGGACGCGCATTTGCGACGATCAACCATGGTCCGTCCGATGACGGATCCGATGTTGAGAAAGGTTTGATATGGCGATTGTGGCTCCAATTGGTCCCCGGTGGCCTAACCGTGCCGCCGACGTGCGGACCATTCAGATGTTACTGAATCGTACCGGATCGTCGGGATCGACTCCGTTGAAGGTCGATGGCGTATTCGGTCCTCGAACCGCCGATGCGATCACGCGCTACCAGACCCAGTCCCTGCGGCTCCGCAAGGCCGGACGGGGTCGTCGATCCGAACGGCCCGACGCTGAACAAGCTCGGCCGCGATCATCGGGGCAACACGACGCCGACCCGCCCCGTGCCACACCAGCCAGCACGTGCACCGGCGCCAGCTGCGCCGTCCCGGACTGCCCCGGCGACAGCGCCGCAAGGCATTGGCCCGGGAGGGCTCAGCGAGGCGACCTATGTCGACATGGCCGCCCGGCTCCAGTGCGAGACCGCGGCGATCAAGGCCGTGGTCGAAACCGAAGTCGCGATCCGCGGCGCTTTCGATGGCGATGGCCGACCGACGATCCTCTACGAGCGCCACAAGTTCAGCAAGCATACCGGCGGGCGGTACGACGTCCCGCATCCCGATCTCTCCAACCCGGTCGGTGGCGGCTATGGTAGATTTTCGGAGCAATATCCCAAACTCGAGCGCGCGATGAAGCTCAATAGCAGTGCGGCGCTGAAGTCGGCGAGTTGGGGCGCGTTCCAGATCCTTGGCGAGAACCATGTCCAGGCAGGTCATGCCACCGTCGAGGCATTCGTCGCGGCAATGAAGAGCGGCATCCTCGCGCAGGCGGAAGCGTTCGTCGCTTTCGTGCTCGCGAACCGGACATTGCTGACCGCGCTGCGGGCGCGGAACTGGTCCACGTTCGCCCGGATCTACAATGGTCCGGCCTACAAGAAATTCGCTTACGACGACAAGATGCGCAGCAGTTACCTGAAATACGCTTGAGGAAGATACTATGACATTCGATCCCAAATGGCTGTTGCTCGGCGCGGCGTCGCTGGTTCTCGCCTGCTCTCCCGAGGCTGGTACCGCCTTGAACAATTCGACCAACGCCGTCGCCACACCCGCAGCGGAGCCCAGCGAGACGATCGCGCCCGAGCCGAAGGCGCCTGCCGCGCCCGCATCAGCGGGCAAGATTTCTCTGGCTGGTAGCGCCGACGCGGGTGCCATTTCGCAGACCAAGACGGCCGCCGCCGGTAAGCAGATGACCAAGGTGCAGGTCACGTCAGCGCAGTCGTTCGGGCTAACCGTGGACGGGCAGCGGGTCGCACCGGTCGTCACCGGCGAGGCAACGCTGCCCAACGGTACCCCCGGATGCTTCGCCGCGATCGTCCAGGACGGCAAGGTCTCGCTGGTCCCGACGATCGGTCAGGACGAGTACGAAGCGGAATCATGCGACAAGCCAACCGCGGTCGGCATCTTATCGTCGTCGGGCGACGTGGTTCGCATCGGCGCGGTATTCGGCGCCTTTTCGCCGAATGAGACTGTCAGCGAGCCGATCGTCCTGACCTGGGCCCGCTCCGCCGGCGCCCTTTCGATCGATGCAGCCGGCTCCAGCAAGGCCTCGCAAGCCAGCGCACAAACGATCGCGGCCATGCGACGCGCGGTGCAATAACGTAGCTTCGGGGCGGATGATCAGGCGAACGTTCGAGTCATTGAATGATGGAAGGATGCGCGCAAACTGCCAACAGCGCTCCCATGCGGGATAGGGCATTTGTCTTGCGCAGATCTGTGGCGTCCATGTTCGCTTGCACGATAGCGGCATGCAGCGCCGAGCCGAGCGTGGCCACCGGCAACGCTGTCGGGGCGACCCAAGCCCCCTCAGTCGTAGCGTCGGTATCTGCACCTGCACCTGCGGTTCTGCCTGCCCGACAAGGTTTGAAGCTGGCCGGGCAGGCGGATGGCACAGCGGTCGCAGCGACGCTTGCCGAGGCACGGCGTCAGAAAATGACGGATGTCGAGATACCCAAGGATCAGTCGTTCCGCGTGGTCGATGGTGCGCGGCAGGTCGCAACCGTCCTGACCGGCACGGGCGATATGCCGGATGCCATCTCTGCCGGCTGCCTCATCGCAATCTATCAGGGGGATGACGTCGAACTGATCCCGACACTGGGATATGGCACTTACGAATCGGAAACATGCGGAAGGCCGTTGGCGGTCGGCATCGTATCGAGCGAGCCCGTCCGTTTCGGGATCGTCTTGCGCGGCTATTCGCGCTCGGCAGCGAATTTGCCGCGATCGTCGGGGTTGGCCTGTTCGACGCCGGCCAGACGCGTTTCGCGAGTGGCGAGCTGACGTCGCGGCTGGAGGGCACCGCACGCGTCCTAGTCGTGCGCGGCGTGATTGACACGACGCCGTCGCTCGGGCCGACGTTCAGCATCGCGGCAATCGGCCAGATGCAATGGGCAAATGATCCGTTGCCGAACTATGAGGAGTTCGCGCTCGGCTGCTTCAAGAGCGGGCGGCGCAATAGGTCGAGATGCTGACCAGGACCGATAAATATCGGTGGTTCGAACATGTCGCCCGCTATCGCTATAGTTCGCGAACCAGACGCATCGCGACGGCGATCCAGGCGGTGTCTGCGATCGTCAGCGACTGCGTACCTGAGCCCGGCGGCAGGACGGTAACGCCGCCGTCGTAGGCGGTCAGTCGTCCGAACGCGAACCGTCCTGCCGGTTGCGGGACTAGAACGTCGCGGTTGAGCGCTGTTTTGAAATCGGTGGGGGTCAATGTTAATGCCCAGATGACGTCGCCGGCGCGGTAGTCGCCCGTGCCGTTTGTGACGGTGATTGCGATCTGGCCCGGTGCGACCTGGGGCGGGAGTGCCGTCGTGGTTCGTCGCGGGGCATGCGCGCCGCGGCCGTCCAGGATCGCCGCGACGGGCAGGTCGGCACGATCCGGCAAGGTCACGAGGTCGCTCGCCGCGACGCCCAGCGCAGCGGCGATCCGGTTGAGCCAGCCGACCGACACGGTCCGCGTGCCGGTCTCCAGCCGCCCGATCGTCTGCGCCGTGGTCGGCGGATCGCAGCGTCGGGCGACCTCCTCCAGCGTCAGCCCCTTGGCGCGCCGGACTTCGCGAATAGCGGTGATCATCGAACAGCTCCAAACCAGATGGGTTATTCTCCTGTCCTACAACCGTGCGGATATGGCAACCGTCATCCACAATGGGAGATGGCACATGCGCGACCTGGTAGAGCGATCAATCGATTCGGAGGGTGTTCCACAACCGGCCGGCACGCGTCGCGGTCGCACCGTGACGGTAAACCTCGCCGAGTCGCCGCTCGGCTGGCTGCGGTCGCGTGCGTTGATCGACGCGGCGCAGTTCCAGGCAGGGGAGCGGCTCCGGGCAGACTATGAACGCGCGTCGATCGCGCCGAGCGTGACGATGCGCTGGGTGGAGCGCGTCGATGGAGGGGGGCATGACGCGCTCGATCCGGCATCGGCGCAGATCGCGGCGAAGCGTCGGTTCGACGCGGCGCTGGCGGCGGCGGGGCCGGGGCTGGCGGATATCCTGTGGCGCGTCGTGTGCGCAGGCGAGGGGCTGCCGGTGGCGGAGAAGGCGTTGCAGTGGCCGGCGCGGGCAGGGCGGCTGGTCCTGACGCTCGCGCTCGACCGGCTCGCGACGCATTATCGGATGGGTTAGGCGCTCGCATTGGTGCGCGGGCGTGACTAGATGACGGGCATGCGCTTCGATCTCCTAAAATGCCACGGCTCGGGTAACGACTTTCCGCTGATCGACGCGCGTGCGTCGACGCTTGGCGATGCGGCCTGGGCGGCCGTCGCGCGGGCATTGGCGGATCGGGATGGGCCGGTTGGTGGCGACGGGCTGTTGCTGCTGACGGCCGGCGACCAGACCCATGCGTTCGGCATGAGAATGTTCAATTCGGATGGCAGCGAGTCGGAGACGTGCCTCAACGGGTTGCGCTGCGTCGCGCGCGCCGGGTTCGCGGCGACGGGCTCGGAGTCCGCGATGGCGCTGCTGAAGACGAGCGACGCGGCCGTGGAGCGTGACGGCGATATTGCCGAGGGCGTGTTCACCGTGCGCGAGATCGCCGGCCCCGCGTCGCTGGATGTCGCGGCGTGGCCGATGGCCGTCGGGACCGATCGCATCGTCGATACGCCGATCGCAGGCTTGCCGACGGACCGCGCCTTCACCGCGGTCGCAATGCCGAACCCGCATCTCGTGACGTTCGTCGAGGCCATCGACGAGGCCGAGCTGGTTCGCGTTGGTGAGGTGTGCGAGGCCGCGCCGGATTGGCTGCCCAACCGCGCCAATGTCAGCTTCGTCGAGGTCCGCGGCGCCGACCTGTTCGTGCGCACTTTCGAACGCGGTGTCGGGCTGACCGACAGTTGCGGCAGCGCGATGGCGGCGTCGACCTATGCCGCATGCCTGACCGGCCGGATTGCGTACGACACGCCGACCACGGTCTTCAACAAGGGCGGACTCATCCGAGCCGAGGCGAGCGAGACCGCGATGGTCACGCTGTCGGGTAATGCGACGTTCGAATGGCGTGGGTCGATCGACGTCGATCTCGCGACGGCGACGGCAAGCCGCCTGACCGTGACGCAGCGGCATGACGATGAAATCGCGGCTTGGGACAGACTAATCGCAACGATCTGAAACACGGCTGCATCATTCTCCCGATCCGGCCGTATCTTTCCGTAGAAGCGTCGGACGACCGGCGCAGTGCAGGAGAGAGCTGTCATGAATCACGTGTTTCGTACCGCGATCGTCGCCGCCGCCGTTGCCGTCAGCGGCAGCGCCATCGTCGCCGCCCAGACCAATCCGATGGTCGGCGGCGCCGCGATGTATCCGACCAAGACGATCGTCGAGAACGCCGTCAATTCGAAGGAGCACACGACGCTGGTCGCCGCGGTCAAGGCCGCCGGCCTGGTCGAGACGCTGTCGGGTCCCGGTCCGTTCACCGTGTTCGCGCCGACGAACGCCGCGTTCAAGAAGCTGCCCGCCGGCACCGTCGACACGTTGCTCAAGCCCGAGAACAAGGCGCAGCTCGCCGGCGTCCTGACCTATCACGTCGTTCCGGGCACGATCACCGCCGCCGACATCGCCGCCAAGGCAAAGGCGAACGGCGGCACCGCGACCTACACGACCGTGCAGGGCGAGCCGCTGATGTTCAAGAAGGTCGGTACCGGCTGGGGCATCATGGACGGCAAGGGCCACAAGGGCCGCATCACGATCGCTAACGTCATGCAGTCGAACGGTGTGATCCACGTCGTCGATACGGTGATGCTGCCGTAATCGCGCGACGGTATGCGAGATAACTGCCTCGCTTCCCGTACCCCTGCGAGGTGGTTTTCGTCGGGCCCGTTGCCGGAAGGTGGCGGGCCCGATTGCGTTTGGGCGCCGGGCGTGTCGTCTCGGTTTCCGTCCTGCTGACGAACGTCAGGACCCAGAGCCATAAAGGGTAGCGTTCGTTACCCTGGATCCTGACTTTCGTCAGGATGACGGAAGAGGGACGACGGACGAGGGATGACGGAAGAGGGACGACGGACGACGAACGGTGTGATCCACGTCGTTGATACGGTGATGCTGCCGTAATCGCGACTTCACGCGAGATAGCTGCCTCGCTTTTCCCCCACCCCCGCCAGGTGGTTTTCGTCGGGCCCGTTGCCGGAAGGTGGCGGGCTCCATTGCGTTTGGGCGCCGGGCATCGTTGCCATGCCTGTCATCTCAGCGCTCGTCATCCTGACGAACGTCGGGATGACGGAAGAGGGGCGACGGAAGAGGGGCGACGGAAGAGGGGCGACGGACTGCGGAAGAGGGGCGACGGACTGCGGAAGAGGGGCGACGGAAGAGGGGCGACGGACTGCGGAAGAGGGACGGCGGACGGGTGGCGGCTCAGCCGATCAGAAGGCCCGCGAGCGCTGCGGACATCAGGTTGGCGAGGCTGCCCGCGGCCAGTGCGCGCAGGCCGAGCTTGGCGATCATCGGGCGTTGGTTGGGCGCTAGGCTGCCGGTGACGGCCATTTGGATCGCGATCGACGAGAAGTTCGCAAAGCCGCACAGCGAGAAGGTGATGACCGCGATCGTGCGTGCGCTCAGCCCCTGCTGCGTGCCGAGCGAGATATAGGCGACGAATTCGTTCAGCACGATCTTCTGCCCGAACAGACCGCCGGCGATCCCCGCCTCGTCCCAGGGCACGTTCAGCAGGAACATGATCGGCGCGAAGACATAGCCGAGCAGGCCCTGGAAGCTGAGCCCGGGCAGGCCGATCATGTTGCCGAGCCCGCCGAGCAGGCCGTTGGCGAGCGCCACCAGCGCCACGAACGCCAACACCATCGCGCCGACCGCGACCGCGAGGCGCACGCCGGTCTGCGCACCCTGCGCGGCGGCCATGATCAGGTTGGCGGGCTTTTCCTCGTCGTGCGTCGCCTGCGGCATGGGCTCGCCTGCCGAGGATTCGCCGGGCAGGTCGCCGAGCGCGAGTTCGCCTTCGGGCGGCGTCACGCGGTCGGGCATGATGATCTTGGCCATCAGGATGCCACCGGGCGCGGCCATGAAGCTGGCGGCGAGCAGATAATCGATGCGGATCCCCATCGACGCGTACGCCGCGAGGATGGTGCCGGCGACGCCGGCCATGCCGCTGGTCATCACCGTGAACAGCTGCGCCGGCGTGAGGCCTGCGAGATAGGGGCGGATGACGAGCGGCGATTCGCTCTGACCGACGAAGATGTTCGCGGCCGCGCACAGCGATTCGACCTTCGAGACGCCGATGACCTTCTCGATCCCGCCGCCGACCCAGCGCACGACGAACTGCATGATGCCGAGATAATAGAGGATCGAGACGAGGCTGGCGAAGAAGATGATGACCGGCAACGCGGCGATCGCGAAGCTCTGGCCGCCGATTTCGGGCGTCGCCATCTTGCCGAACAGGAATTCGGTGCCCTTCTGCGAATAGCCGAGCAGGTTGGCGACGCCGCCCGACATCTCGCCGAGCACGACCTTGCCGAAGCTCGAATACAGCACGAGCACGGCGATGCCCGCCTGCAGCGCGAAGGCGGCGCCGACGATGCGCAGGCGGATCGCCCGGCGATCGCTCGACAGCAGCACGGCAATGCCGAGGATGACGGCGATGCCCGCAAGGCCGATGACTAGTCTTTCCATGGACGCCCTGCATTTTTAACTGACACGCGCCGCCCCCCGGCCGCGCAAGCGACCGACATGACACGCCGCCGCGCCCATCGCTAGTCCTATCGGGGTCGCTAGTCATTTGACGGCGCGCGCGTTTTCGCTAGCGTCCCCGGCGATGGATAAGCCTGTTCCCGCGTTCCCGCGTTCGCTCTTCGTTTTTTCGGTCCTGTACGGCGGCATGGTGTGCATTGCCGGCGTGTTGGGGGTGAAGCAGGTCGCGCTCGGCCCGCTTGCAGTCGAGGCGGGGATCTTCGGCTTCCTGCTGCTGGTGGTGCTGAGCAGCGCGATTTCCGAACTGCACGGCCAGAAGACTGCGACGTTCCTGGTACGCCTCGGCTTCATTCCCCTGCTGGTGTCGTCGGCGCTGATCCACCTAGTGCTGGCATTGCCGCACGATCCGGGGATGTACCCGCCCGCGGTCGACGCGTTCCCGGTGGTCGTCGGACAAAGCTCTCGGATGATGATCGCGGGGCTGATCTCCTACGGGATCTCGCAGACGCTCAACGTGCTGATCTTCTCGAAGCTGTCGGGACAGGTCGGCAGCGGCGAGGGCAAGCTCGTCTGGCTGCGCGGCATGATCGCGAGCATCATTTCGCAGATCATCGACACGATTTTGTTCATCACCATCTCGTTCCTCGGCGAACGGCCGATCCTCGGCCTGATGGAGGGGCAGATGCTCACCAAGGTCGTGCTGTCGATCGTGCTGGTGCCGTTCATGATCACGTTCTTCGTGCGACTGGGGCGGCGGCTGGACCGGGGTTAACCCGTCATCCTGGCGACAGTCAGGATCCAGAGCCACGAGGGACGCCGCCCGTTAGCCTGGATCGGGACTTTCGTCAGGATGACGGAATTGATGATATGCGGTCCTGCTTTCGCTAATCCCCCGCACTGGCTAAGGGAGCGCGATGACCGATCACACGCCCGATCCCGCCCTGCTCGCCAAGGCGGAAACGCTCACCGAGGCACTGCCCTATTTGCAGCGGTACGCCGGCAAGACGTTCGTCGTGAAATATGGCGGCCACGCGATGGGCGACCCGGAATTGCAGCGCGATTTCGCCGAGGACATGGTGCTGCTGAAGGCGGTCGGCATCAACCCGGTCGTCGTCCATGGCGGCGGGCCGCAGATCGGCGCGATGCTCAAGCGGCTAGGCGTCGAATCGCGCTTCGTCGACGGCCTGCGCGTGACCGACGCGGAAACCGCGCAGATCGCCGAAATGGTGCTCGCGGGCTCGATCAACAAGGAAATCGTCGGCTGGATCGGGCAGGCGGGCGGCCGCGCGGTCGGCATTTCGGGCAAGGATGCCGGCCTCGTCCTCGCGCAGAAGGTCGGCCATGGCCGCGAGCCGGACAAGCTGCAGGGAATCGAACGCCATGTCGACCTGGGCTTCGTGGGCGAGCCGATCGCGGTCGACCGGACGATCCTCGACACGCTGATCGCGGCGGACATCATCCCGGTGATCGCACCGATCGGCATCGGCGCCGATGGTCACACTTACAACATCAATGCGGATACGATGGCAGGCGCGATCGCCGCGGCAATGGGCGCCGCGCGCTTCTTCCTGCTGACCGATATCGTCGGCGTGCTCGACAAGCAGGGCGAATTGCTGACCGATCTCGATCCGGCGCGGATCGCCGAACTGCGCGCCGACGGCACGGTGACGGGTGGCATGATCCCCAAGCTCGATACCTGCGTCGCGGCGGTCGAATCGGGTGTCGACGCCGCGGTCATTATCGACGGCCGGGTGCCGCATGCGATGCTGCTGGAGATCTTCACCAAGCAGGGCGCGGGTACGCTGGTGAGTGCGAACGGGCGCTCGCGGTAGCGTCTCGCGACGTCGCCCCACGCCTGTCATCCTGATGAAAGTCAGGATCCAGAGCCGCTAGGGTGACGTTTGTGGCTCTGGATCCTGGGTCGAGCCCAGGATGACGAGGGTTGGGGCCGCGGTGCAGCGCACATCCTCGTGCGCCCACTCGCGACACTGACCAGCGACACCACAGGGCTTCTCGTTCTCCCCCCGCCCCCTTATATCGGCAACACACCAGCGGAGACCCTTGCCTTGATCGCCCTTCTTCAGATCGTCCAGTTGCTGCTCACCGTCATCTGGTGGATCATCGTCGTTCAGGCGATCCTGTCGTGGCTGATCGCGTTCAACGTCATCAACACGCACAGCGATTTCGTCCGCACCGTGTGGACCGCACTGCAGCGCATGACCGAGCCGATGTATCGTCCGATCCGCCGCGTGCTCCCCGATTTCGGCGCGCTGGACCTGTCGCCGCTCGTCGTGCTGCTGATCCTCTACATCCTCAGCAACATCGTCATTCCGAACATCGCGCAGAATTACCTCGTCGCGACCTATTGAGCCAGCAACCGGCATGGCGCGCACTGGCTGACGGGCTGGCGATCGCCGTCCGGGTCACGCCGCGCGGCGGCCGCGACGCGCTGACCGCCGGGACCGACGCGCATTTCGCGGCGCGCCTGGCGGCGGCGCCGGTGGACGGCGCTGCGAACGCCGCGCTGATCGCGCTGGTCGCCAAGACGTTCGGCGTGCCAAAGCGCGCGGTGACGTTTGTCTCGGGTGAAACCGCCCGGCTGAAGCGCCTGCGCATCGCCGGTGACGTCGCTACGCTGGCGGAAATCGCGTCCGCGCTCTATGGGCCGCGGGCATGAGCGCGACCATCATCGACGGCAAGGCCTTCGCCGCCGGCCTCCGGGCCCGTATCGCAGACGGCGTCACCGCCTTTCGGACACAGGCGGGCCGCGCGCCCGGCCTTGCCGTGGTGCTGGTCGGCGAGGATCCCGCCTCGAACGTCTATGTCCGCTCGAAGGGCAAGGCGACGCGCGAGGCTGGGATGGAGAGCATCGAGCACCGGCTGCCCGCCGACGTGTCGGCCGACGACTTGCTCGCGCTGGTCACGACACTGAACGCCGATCCGGCGATCGACGGCATCCTGGTCCAGCTGCCCTTGCCCAAGCATATCGACGAGCAGGCGGTGATATCGGCGATCGATCCCGACAAGGACGTCGACGGGTTCCACCCGATCAACGCGGGCCGTCTCGCGACCGGGCTGCCGGGGTTCGTGCCCTGCACGCCGCTCGGCTGCGTGATGCTGCTCAAGAGCGTGTTGCCGAACCTCAGCGGGCTCGAGGCGGTCGTCGTCGGGCGCTCGAACATCGTCGGCAAGCCGATGGCGCAATTGCTGCTCCGCGAAAGCTGCACCGTTACCGTCGTGCATAGCCGGACGACGGACGTGCCCGCGCATATCCGCCGCGCCGATATCGTCGTCGCTGCCGTAGGAATCCCGCAGATGATCCAGGGCGACTGGCTGAAGCCCGGCGCGACCGTGATCGACGTCGGCATCAACCGGACCGAGACGGGGCTGGTCGGCGACGTCGACTTCGCGAGCGCGGTCGACGTCGCGGGTGCGATCACGCCGGTGCCGGGGGGCGTCGGGCCGATGACGATCGCGTGCCTGCTGCGCAATACTCTGGTCTCGGCAGGGCGCCGCGAAGGCGTTGCGATCGAGGAGTCGAGCCTGTGATAGAACTCTACATCTCGTCGCTGATCACGTTCTTCGTGGTCATCGATCCGCCGGGCTGCGCGCCGATCTATGCCGGACTGTCGGCGAGCGCGTCGGCGCTCCAGAAGCGGGCGATGGCGATCCGTGCGGTCGGCGTGTCGGCGGCGATCCTGTTCGTGTTCGCGCTGTTCGGCGAGGCGTTGCTGAAAGGGCTGGGGATCAGCCTGGCGAGCTTCCGCATTGCCGGCGGCATCATGCTGTTCCTGATCGCGCTCGAGATGGTGTTCGAAAAGCGCACCGAGCGCCGCGAGGATCGCGCCGCGAAGGTCGCCAGCGACCCTGAGGCGGAGGACGTCTCGATCTTCCCGATGGCGATGCCGATGATCGCCGGGCCGGGCTCGATCGCGTCGGTGATGCTGTTGATGAGCCGCAACAGCGGAATCGAGCGCTCGGCGGTGGTGCTCGCGGCGATGGTGACGATCCTGCTGCTGACGCTGGTCGCGCTGCTGGCCGCGGGGCCGATCATGCGGATCCTGGGCGCGAAGATCGAGGCGGTGATCACCCGCCTGCTCGGCGTGCTGTTGGCGGCACTGGCGGTGCAGTTCGTGATCGACGGGCTGACCGAAGTCCTGCGCTAGGTCGTTCTCCTGCGAATGCAGGAGCCCAGGATTACAGACGGTGTCATTCGTTACCCTGGGCTCCTGCGTTCGCAGGAGAACCGATCAATCCACCTTGAACAACCGCAGCGGCGATTTGCGCGGCAACGGTAGCGGCGTCAGCCACGCCGGCACCTCGTTCTTCGCCATCTGCGCATAGAATCCCTTCGGGCTGCGTGCCTTGTAGTTGGTCGACTCCGCCGCGTTCGGGCAAAGCAGCAGCATCGTCGCGCCGTGCCGCCTGATGATCGCATGCGCCTGGTCCGCCGTCCCGCCGAACGCGTGCTGGACGTCGAGGATCGCATCGCCGTTGCGGTGATAGGGCCCGGCGATCGCATCATGATGCGTGATCGTGATCAGCCGCGGCCCCATGTCGACGAAGGTGAAGATCGTCTGCGCGGGGTATTTGTCGAGCGCCATCAGCACGGTCGTGCGCAGGCAGTCGCCGGTCGCCATGTTGACGCGCTTCTCATACGGCTTGGGCCGGTCGATCGGCAGGTATTTGAGCACCATCCCGGCGAACATGCCCGAGACGATCAGGAACGCGGCGGCCGTCCCCAGCACGCGCACCGCGATCGATCGGTTGCCGAGCAATCGAGGGATGATCAGCCAGGCCAGCGCCGTCGCGCCCGGAATAGCCAGCAGCTGCGCCGCGGGCCCGGCGCGGACCTGCCACAGCAGCATCGCGCAGGCGAACGCGGTGAACAGCGCGACCGCCGCCCAGCCGACGGCACGCGGATCGCGCCGCGCGCGCCAGGCGGCGATGATCGCGCCGATCAGGCCGATGATCGGCAGCGTCGCCAGCGCGAAGCCGACGCGGAAGCTGTGCTTGTAGATCGGCTTGGCCTCGCGGACATTGTTCAGCCAGTTGCGCTGCAGCTCGGGCGAGATGCCCTCGGGCCGCCCAAGACACTGCGGGAAGACGAGGGCAAAGCCGACGACGATCGCCGCACCGGCCGCGACCGCCAGCGCCAGTCGCATGCCGCGCGACGCGGGCCCGAACCGTGCGAGCAGGAACAGCAGCATGCCCGCCGCGATCATCACGCTCAGCCACACCGGGGTCAGCGCGTCGCAGCGCATCGCCTGGTTGGCGTTCGACGCGAACAGCGCGAACCCGAGCGTGCTGCCCCCGCCCAGCGTCAGCGCATAGATCGACAAACGCTCGGCCTCGGACCGATCCCAAACCCAGCGCAGCGCGATGATCGCCCCTGCCATCGCGGCATAGGGCAGCAGCTCGAGACCGATCGACAGCGATACCGCACTCGCGATACCGACCATCGCGCCACCGCGACGGCCGTTCGTATCGCACAGGCCCGCGACCGTCAGGCTCAGCATCGCCAGCTGCCAGCCGTGATGATCGATCCGCTCGGGCATGAACATCAGCATCGTGGCGGTCGCGCCGACCATGAACACGACCGCGAGGGGCCAGGCATAGGGGCTGATCAACCGCCGCACGGTCGCGCTGATGCCGAGCATCGCGATCGACAACGGCAGCAGCGGCGCGATCCCGCAGGCCAGCCGCTCCGCCCAGCTGTTGCTGGTGAACAAACGGAAGAACAGGATCAGCCCGGCGATCGGCAGGTCCACGATCCGGCTCCAGTGGATGTCGAACCCGACCGGCGGGTTCAGCCGGTAGTTGCGCAGATCGTACCAGCCCTGCCCATCGAGCAGCGCGCGGACCTGCATCAGCCGCATGTTGTCGTCGGTATCGCCCAGCGACAGCCAGCGGACCTGGCCCCAGCGATCGACCATCGACCACGCCGCCACCGCCACCCAGGCGAGCAGCGTCAACGCGATCCAATGCCGATCGAGTTCGTCCAGCAACGTCCGCCGCTGAAGTGGTGCCTGATCCAAAACGCTTTCCTCCAGCCCGCACGCACTCTAGATGCGCGGGCGTATCTCAAGCGTCGCTCTATCGCGGTGCCCGTAAAGAACAAGGCACCGGCGCGATCGCCGGAGGGTAAAAGAACAAGGCGGGCATGCAGGCGATTTGGCGACAGATGGAGCAGATGCGGGCGAGCGGGGTGCTGGGCCAGCTCGTGCGCTTCGGCATCGCCGGCGGCATTTCCAGCGTGGTGTACTCGCTCGTCTACCTGCCGCTGACCGCCTATGTCTTCCCGCCGCGCCAGGCGGTGGCCGCGGTGCCGTTCGCGTTCGCGGTCGCGGTGGTGGTCGGGTTCTTCCTGCACAGCCGCTGGAGCTTCAAGGGACATGCCAAGGCGCCGGGGGCGGCGCGCCACGTCAAGTTCGTGATCGTCCAGGGCTCGGGGCTCGCGCTCAATGCGGTCATCACCTGGATCGGTACGGCGCTGCTCCATTTGCATCCGTGGATCCCGCTGATCCCTGCCGTCTTTCTTGCCGCGATCGTGACGTTCCTGCTCAACCGTTTCTGGGTTTTCAACTGATGCTTCCAACGAACTGGGCGAACTACTGATGGACCGCATCGTCTACGACCGCATGGCCGCGCATGATTCCACGCATTGGTGGTACCGCGCGCGCCGCGACATTCTCGCCGACTACCTGACCCGCTACGGCGCGTTGCCGAAGGACGCCAAGATCCTCGAGATCGGCTGCGGCACCGGACATAACCTGCCGATGCTGGCGGAGTTCGGCAGCATCGACGCGATCGAAATCGACCCGGCGGCGCGCGAGATCGCGAGCGAGCGGCTCGGCAAGCCCGTCGGCGCGGCGCCTTTGCCCGAGCTGCCGGGCGTGCCCCGCGCGCATTACGACCTGATCGCGGTGCTCGACGTGGTCGAGCATATCGAGGACGACGTCGCCGCGCTGAAGGCGATGGCAGATTGCCTCGCGCCCGGTGGCAAGATCCTGATTGCGGTGCCGGCGCACCAGTGGATGTGGAGCGCACACGACACGGTGAACCACCACCACCGCCGCTATTCGAAGGCGACGTTGCAGTCGGCGATCGAGACGGCGGGGCTCAAGCCCGAGAAGCTCGGTTATTTCAATTCGCTGCTGTTCCCGCTGGCGGCGGCGGCGCGGATTGCCGGGCGGATGACGGGGCGCGACGACAGCGACGATTCCCCGCCGCCCAAGCTGGTGAATGCGTTGTTCGAGACGATCTTCCGGCTAGAGCGGCATCTGGTCGGGCGCGTGCCGATGACGCCGGGGGTTTCGATCGTGACGCTGGCGGTAACGCGGTAGCGATCGAGGTATCTGCGCGCCCTCTTCCGTTCGTCCTGAGTAGCCGTCGAGTAGCTGCGAAGCCGCGTATAGGGACGGCGTATCGAAGGGTATTTGGCGCGCGGAACCCATACCTCGATACGACCCCTCGATACGCTCCTTACGGAGCCAGTCGGTCTCTACTCGGCACGAACGGAATAGGGCGTGGCGCAACTCCCCGAATTGGCAAGCACGCACCAAGCAATCACTACCCCGGCGAAGGCCGGGGCCCAATTGGGGAACTTGGCCGACCGAGGACGGCGTCTCGTTACTGCGACCTTTCCAATTGGGCCCCGGCTTTCGCCGGGGTGGTGCTGTTGCGCAAGTGGTGCAGCGATCGGCTTGGCGGCGTTCGTCAGTCGATGCGGACGGGAAGGGGGCCATCAGGTGCCTGCGCCGCCTCGACCGGCTCCGCGCGGAACCCCAGGGTTGCCTTGCCCTGGATCGGGCCGGCGATGTCCGCCACAATATACAGCGGCCGGCGCTTCGATTCGACGTAGAGCCGGCCGAGATATTCGCCGATCATCCCCAGCACGAACATCTGCACCGCGCCCAGGAACACGGTGACCAGCATCGTCGAGGTCCAGCCCTGCACCGCGCTGCCCGACAGCCAGCCGATCGCGATATAGACGAACAGCAGCAGCGACACGCCGGTCAGCGCGAGCCCCGCATGGCTGGCAAACCGCAACGGCGCGGTCGAGAAGCCGGTGACCGCGTCGAAGGCGAGGCGGATCATCTTGGCGAGCGGGTAGTTCGTCTCGCCCGCGAGCCGCTCGGCGCGATCATAGGGGAAGGGGACCTGGCGGAAGCCGATCCAGGCGACCATGCCGCGGATGAAGCGCGCCTGTTCGGGCAAGCTCAGGAACGCATCCAGCGCACGCCTGCTCATCAGCCGGAAATCGCCGGTGTCGAGCGGGATCGGCGTCTCGGTCATCCGAGTCAGCAGGCGATAGAAGGCGGCGGCGGTCGCCTTCTTGAACACCGTCTCGCCCGCGCGCTGGCGGCGGACCGCATAGACGACGTCGGCCTGGCTCGCCGCCATCGCCGCGCGCATGTCGGACAGCAGCTCGGGCGGATCCTGCAGATCGGCGTCGATGATCAGGATCTGCTCGCCCGCGCACAGATCGAGCCCCGCGGTGAGCGCCAGCTGATGGCCATGGTTGCGCGACAGGTTGATCGCGACCAACCGTTGGTCGGCGCTGGCGAGGCGTTGCATCACGTCCCAGCTGTCGTCGCGCGAGCCGTCGTTGATCAGGACGATCTCGTAATCGTCGCCGACCGCGACCTTGGCCGCGCCGGAAATGCGGGCGTGCAGGATGTCGAGGCACGCGGCCTCGTTATAGCAGGGGACGACGATAGAGAGAGAGGGACGGTTCATCGCCCCCGTCTAGCGTCCGCCGCGCTCGCCGTCATCGTCGGATGTTTCTACACCCGCTCCACGGTGTGCACCGCGTCCGCCGCGCGCAGCCCCGCCATCAGCCGCATCAGCTGCTGCACGTCGTGCACCTCGACATCGATCTCGTTGGTGTGGAAGCTCTTGTCGCGCGTATCGAGCCGCAGGTTGATGATGTTGGCTTTGTGCCCCCCGATGATCGTCGAGACGATGCCGAGCGAGCCCGGCTCATTCTTCACCATCACCGATATCCGCGCGACCGCGCCCTCGGTCTCGTCACCCCAGGCCACGTCGACCCAGTCGGTCTCGTTCTCCGATCGCTCGGCGAGTTCGGCGAGGACCTTGCAGTCGATCGCGTGGACCTCGATCCCGGCATCGGGGCGGCGCAGGCCGACGATCCGGTCGCCCGGCACCGGGTGGCAGCAGGTTGCGAGATCATAGGCGACACCGGGGGTCAGGCCCTTGATCGAGATCGCGCTCGATTGCGGTGCCAGCGCATGCGTGACGTCCGCGCCCGCCGACCCCGGCATCAGCGCTTCCATGACTGCGGCGTCCGACAGCGTGCGTCGCGCGATTGCGACCATCAGCGATGATTCGTCGGGCAGTTTCAGCCGTTTGAGCGCATGGCTCAGCGCATCGGTGCCGATTTGCGCGGGCAGTCGCGTGACGATGTCCTCGTACAAGGTCCGGCCCAGCGCGATCTGCTCGACGCGCTCCTTCTGGCGCAGATGTCGGCGGATCGCGGCGAGCGCCTTGCCGGTGGTCGCGACGTTCAGCCATTGCGGTTGCGGCGACTGGCCCTTCGAGCGCAGGATCTGCACCTGGTCGCCATTCTCGATCACCGTCGACAGCGGCACGACACGGCCGTTCACCTTCGCACCGACCGCCTGGTCGCCGAGGTCGGTATGCACCGCATAGGCGAAGTCGATCGAGGTCGCGCCCTTGGGCAGCTGGATCAGCTCGCCCTTCGGCGTGAACGCGAAGATGCGATCGGTGTACATCGCCATGCGCGTATGTTCGAGCAGCTCCTCGGGGCTCTCGGCCGTATCGAGGATCTCGACCAGGTCGCGGATCCAGCTGACCTGCCGATCGCTGCCGTTGATCTGCTGTTTGTATGCCCAGTGCGCCGCCAGTCCGAACTCGGCCTGCGCGTGCATGTCGGCGGTGCGGATCTGGATCTCGATGCGCGCGCTGTCGGCATGGATGACCGACGTGTGCAGCGAGCGATAGCCGTTGCGCTTGGGCGTCGAGATGTAATCCTTGAACCGCCCCGGCACCATCGGCCAGCGCTGGTGGATGATGCCCAGCGTGCGGTAGCAATCCTCCTCGGTCGGCACGATCGCGCGGAACGCCATCACGTCGGACAGCTGTTCGAAGCTGATGTGCCGCTCCGACATCTTGCGGAAGATCGAATAGGGATGCTTCTCGCGCCCCGAAATCTCGGCCCCGACGCCGGCGCGCGCGAGCACGAGCTTCAGGCCGGAGGCGATCTTGGCGATCCGGTCGCCATCGCCCTTCTTGAGCTGTTCGAGACGGCGGTTGATCGATTCGGAGGCTTCGGGCTCCAGTTGTTGGAACGCGAGCGACTGCATCTCGCGCATGAACTCGTACATGCCGATCCGCTCGGCGAGCGGCGCGTAGATGTCCATCGTCTCCTTGGCGATGCGACGGCGCTTCTCGGGTTTCGCGATATGGTGCAGCGTCCGCATGTTGTGCAGCCGGTCGGCGAGCTTGACCAGCAGCACGCGGATGTCGTCCGACATCGCGAGCAGGAACTTGCGCAGATTTTCGGCGGCGCGCTCGTTCTCGGTCTGCGCCTCGATCTTCGAAAGCTTGGTGACACCGTCGACGAGGCGCGCGACCGACGCACCGAACAGCCGCTCGATCTCCTCGGGCGTCGCGACCGTGTCCTCGATCGTGTCGTGCAGGATCGCGGTGGCGATCGTCTCGGCATCGAGATGCAGGTCGGTGAGGATGCCCGCCACCTCGATCGGGTGGCTGAAATACGGATCGCCGGACGCGCGCTTCTGGCTCCCGTGCGCCTGCATCGAGAAGACATAGGCGCGGTTCAGCAGGGCCTCGTCGGCGTCGGGATCGTAGTCGAGGACGCGATCGACCAGTTCATATTGGCGCAACACGGATCGTAGATGGGGCCGGGGAAGGACTTTTGGCAACAAAAAGCGTCGGATCACTGTGATCTAATGGCTGCATGAGTGGCGAATGCGTGGGGCGTTTCGCTTCTGTGGCATATGCGGTACGCTTGCCCACGGACGAGGATGACGTGATGGGCAAATTGCGCGAACCATTGCTGGAATGCAGCCTGCCCGCCGCGCTGGAGGCAATGGGCGAGCGCTGGTCGTTCCTGATCCTGCGCGCGGCGTTCAACGGCCTGCACCATTTCGAGGAGTTCCAGTCGGAGCTCGGCATCGCGCGCAATATCCTGGCGAACCGGCTGGCGCGGCTGGTCGAGCACGGGATCCTGGAGCGGCAGCCGATCCCGGAGGACCGCCGCAAGATCGCCTATGGCCTGACCGACAAGGGCTTCGCGCTGCTGCCGACGATGATCGCGCTCCGGCAATGGGGCGAGCGGTGGGAGACGTGCGTGCCTGCGTTCCCGATCCTGGTCGACGCGCGCGATCGGCGGCCGCTGCAGCCGGTCTCGGTGCGCGCGCATGACGGGCGCGTCTTGGGGAAGGGGGACCTGATCTGGGCGCTACCGGGCGAGGTTGCGGGGGAAGAGGCCGAAGCGGCGGCAGCGGAGTAGGGGGCGGAGCCATTTGCCCGAGAGGCCCCTCCCCGGCGGAGGCCGGGGCCCAGTTGGGGGACGTCGCTGATAAGCGTTGCGCGTCGTTACCGCGACCTTTCCACCTGGGCCCCGGCCTCCGCCGGGGAGGGGCCTGTGCGGGGGAGGACGGCTCAGGCGTCGGGCAGCGCCTCCAGCACCGCACGGATCGCGTTCGGCAGCGGCACCGGCCGCCCGGTTTCCAGATCGACATGTACGCTGACCATCGTGATCACCGTATGCAGTTCGCCCGTCTCGGCATGCGCCAGTTCGAACCGCTTCGTAAGGCTGGACGTACCGAGCTTCTCGATCCGCACGAACGCCTCGACCGTATCGCCGAGGCGGAACGGCTTCAGATAATCGATCTCGGTGCGGCGCACGTTGAACTCGGTGCTGGGCCACACCTCCGGCAAGGCCGTAGCGATCCCGGTCCAGTCCCAGAACTCGGTGACCGCGACATCGGCATATTCGAGATAGCGCGAGTTGAAGACGATGCGCTGGCCGTCGATTTCGGCATAGCGCACGCGAAACCGCGTCGAGAAGGCGAAACCCGGGCGCATGTCAGATGACCAGGCGGATGCCGACGATCGCCAGCACGGTCGCCAGCACCGGCACCAGAACGCGGTCCGACACGCGCGTTGCGATCAGGCTGCCGACGACGATCCCGGGGATCGAGCCGATCAGCAGCGACACGAGCAGGTTGACGTCGACCGAGCCGAGGATCCAGTGACCGATCCCGCCGAGCAGAGTCAGCGGCACGGCATGCGCGATGTCCGAGCCGACCAGCCGGTTGATCGGCAGCTTCGGGTACAGGATCAGGAGGGCGGTCATCCCCAGCGCGCCGGCACCGACCGACGTCAGCGAGACGAGCACGCCAAGCACTGCGCCGAGCAGGACCGTCAGCATCGCCTGACGCTCGCCGTGGACCGTGCCGACGCGCGGCGTCAGCCACGCGACGATCCGCGCGCGCAGGAACGTCGCCACCGCCGACAGGATCAGCGTCACGCCCAATATGACGGTGATCGCATGGCCGGTGTCGGACGATTTCTCGCCGAGATGGTTAAGCATGAGCAACGTCGCGATCGCCGCGGGAACGCTGCCGGTCGCGAGCCGCCGCACGACGCGCCAGTCGACCGTCCCGCGCCAGCCATGCACGGTCGTGCCTACCGTCTTGGTCGCCGAGGCGTAGAGCAGGTCGGTGCCGACCGCGGTGGCCGGGTGGAAGCCGAAGACGAGCACCAGCAGCGGCGTCATCAACGATCCGCCACCGACCCCCGTCAGTCCGACGATGAGGCCGACGAGCACGCCGGCCACCGAATACAACAGATTGATATCCACGTCGGCGCGTTAGCCGGCGCCGCGCGCGGGCGTGTTGACGCCCATCGACTGGAGATATTTCTTCACGTTGCGCGCCGCCTGGCGGAGCCGCTGTTCGTTCTCGACCATCGCGATTCTCACATAGCCCTCGCCATTTTCGCCGTAGCCCACCCCTGGGGCCACCGCGACGTGAGCGTGCGTGAGTAATTGTTTGGTGAACTCAAGGCTGCCTAAATGCGCGAGGGCGGGCGGCAGCGGCGCCCAGGCGAACATGCTCGCGGCAGGCGAGGGAATATCCCAGCCAGCGCGGCCGAAGCTCTCGACCAGCACGTCGCGGCGCTTGTGATACAGCTCACGGTTGCGCGCGACGATATCCTGCGGGCCGTTGAGCGCGGCGCAGGCCGCGGCCTGGATCGGCGTGAACGCGCCGTAATCGAGATAGGATTTCACGCGAGTCATCGCCGCGATCAGCGTCTTGTTGCCGACCCCGAAGCCCATTCGCCACCCGGCCATCGAATAGGTCTTGCTGAGCGAGGTGAACTCGATCGCGACGTCCTTCGCGCCCGGCACCTGGAGGATGGAGGGGGTCGGTTTGCCGTCGTAATACAGCTCCGAATAGGCGAGGTCCGAGATCACCCAGAGCTTGTGCTTCTTGGCGAACGCGACGACGCGTTCGTAGAAGGCGAGATCGACGACCTCCGCGGTCGGGTTCGACGGATAGCCCATCACCAGCACCGACGGCGCAGGGACGGTGAACGCCATCGCGCGCTCGAGGCTCTCGAAATACGCCTCGTCCGGCGTCGTCGGCACCGCGCGGATCGTCGCGCCGGCGATGATGAAGCCGAACGTGTGGATCGGGTAGGACGGGTTGGGCGCAAGCACGACGTCGCCGGGCGCGGTGATCGCGGTGGCGAGGCTGGCGAGCCCTTCCTTCGAGCCCATCGTGACGACGACCTCGGTCTCGGGATCGACGTCGACGCCGAATCGCCGGCCGTAGTAATTGGCTTGCGCTTTGCGCAGGCCGGGAATGCCCTTCGACTGCGAATAGCCATGCGCGCTGGGCTTGCGCGCGACTTCGACGAGCTTTTCGATGACGTGCTCGGGCGGCGGCAGATCGGGATTGCCCATGCCGAGATCGATGATGTCCTCCCCGCCCGCGCGCGCCGCCGCCCGCATCGCGTTCACTTCGGCGATGACATAGGGGGGCAAGCGTTTGATGCGGTAGAAATCTTCGGACATGATCAGCCTCAAGCTGGAGGAGGGGATGCTGTACCGCAGGCGAGGGGAGGCGTCATCCGCCTCATTCGTCGCCGGTGCGAAAGCTCGGGTATTGGGGTTGGCGGAAGACGAGCGACGCCACACATCCTCCGTCATTCCGACGAACGTCAGGACCCAGGGTTACGGGCGTCGGCGTTTGCGGCCCTCGGTCCTGACTTTCGTCAGGATGACCGACAGGAGTAGCGGCGAGCGCGCTTGAATCGACTTATCCTTCCGCTCGGCCGATCGCTCGGCTAAGCTCCGGAAAAAGCAGAGGACGTCATGGCCGAAACTCCTCCTATTCCAAGCCTCCCCGATCTCCAGCATTGGACCTGGGTGATGGGGCGCGCGCAGCAGATGATGATGGAGCAGGGCTTGGCGGCGATGCAGGCGAAGCCCGAGGGGATCCCGGCGATTCCCGGCTTCACCGATGCCGCCACGCTGGAGCGGGCGCGGGATTTCTGGAGCGAGAGCCTGACGCTGTGGCAGCGGTTCCTCGATCCCGCCAAGGCGGCCGAACCCGCGCCGGTCACCGACAAGCGCTTCAAGGCGCCGCAGTGGCGCGAACCCGTGTTCGACCTGATCCGCCAGAGCTACGAACTGATCGGCGACCACATGCTGCGCGGCGTCGAGGCGGTCGACGGGCTCGACGCCAAGCAGAAGGAGCAGTTGCGGTTCGCGACCAAGGGGTTCGTCGATGCGATGAGCCCGACCAACTTCGCGCTGACCAACCCGCAGGTGATCGAGAAGACGATCGAAACGCGCGGCGAGAGTCTGCTCAAAGGCTTGCAGAACATGATGGCCGATCTTGCCCGCGGGCAGGTGACGCATACCCCCGACGGCGCGTTCGAGCTTGGCCGTAATCTCGCGATGACGCCGGGCAAGGTGGTCAAGCGCACGCCACTCTACGAACTGATCCAATATACGCCGACCACGCCCAAGGTGCTGGCGACGCCGCTCGTCATCTTCCCGCCTTGGATCAACCGGTTCTACATCCTCGACCTGACGCCGGAAAAGAGCTTCATCCGCTGGGCGATCGAACAGGGCATCACGGTCTTCATGGTGTCGTGGAAATCCGCCGATGCGAGCATGAAGGACGTGATCTGGGACGATTACGTCGCCGCGCAGGTCGATGCGATCGACACGGTGCGAACTGCGCTGAAGGTGCCCGCGGTGCACACGATCGGCTATTGCGTGGCGGGGACGACGCTGGCGGCGACGCTCGCGCTGCTGGCGGCGCGCGGCGAGGCGGGCAAGGTCGCGAGTGCGACGTTCTTCACCGCGCAGGTCGATTTCGCGCAGGCGGGCGAATTGCAGCATTTCATCGATGACGAGCAGTTGAAGATGGTCGCGTCGCTCTCGCCCGAGGGGTTTCTCGATGGGCGCTACATGGCGACGACGTTCAACCTGTTGCGCGGGCGTGACCTGATCTGGAACTATGTCACGCAGAATTACCTGCTCGGCCAGGATTACGTGCCGTTCGACCTGCTCCACTGGAACGGCGACACGACGAACCTGCCCGCGAAATGGCATCTGAGCTATCTGACCGACCTGTACCGCGACAATCTGCTGGCGAAGGGCGCGATCACGGTCGACGGCACGCCGATCGACCTCACCACGGTGACGACGCCGAGCTATGTCCAGGCGGGGCGCGAGGATCATATCGCCCCGGCCGAGAGCGTGTGGAAGCTGACGCAGCTTTTCGCCGGGCCGGTGAAGTTCGTGCTGGCAGGGTCGGGGCACATCGCCGGAGTCGTGAACCCGCCGGCGGCCGGAAAGTATCAGTTTTGGACCAATCCCTCGGCGCATACGACGCTGGAGGACTTCGTCGCGGGGGCGACGGAGACCAAGGGAAGCTGGTGGCCCGACTGGATTGCGTGGGTGCGCGCCGTGGAGCCGAAAACGATATCGGCGGAAGGGGTTAGGCAACCCGGCGCTGGCGTGCTCGCGGCTCTTGGCGATGCCCCTGGCGAGTATGTTAGAGCCCGATAGCGCTGCCTTCCGTTCACGTCATGGTGCACTGCACAATTTCGTTGTGCAGTGCCACGAAACGTGTACAAAGATCACGACATAACTCCGAAGAGAGGTGCGTGGATGGTGGATATCGTGAAACGGACGGCCAAGGCCGGTTCGAAGCAAGCCGCCACCGCAAAGGCCGCCATGGCCGGCACCTCCGCGCGGACTGTCGCCAAGCCGGCGAAACCGGCACCCGAGCCGATCGCCAAGACGCCGGCACCTCAACCTCTCGCGGCTGTTTTTGTATCGCCGCACACGGACATTCCCGCCCCGATTCCGGCCAGCGCGCCAACGGGGATCCCTGCCAGCGAAACAAAGGACGCCATGATGGATACGATCCAGAGCATCACCGAGAAGACCAAAGCCCTCTTTACGGGCGCGAACACTGCCGAGTTCAACGAGCAGGCCAAGGGCGCGATGGAGAAGTCGGCGAAGATGGCGGAAGATTTCGTCGCCTTCGGCAAGGGCAACATCGAGGCGCTCGTCGAGTCGTCGAAGATCGCCGCGAAGAACGTCGAGGCGCTCGGCCAGGACGCCGCCGAATACGCCAAGACGTCGTTCGAGAGCGCGACCGAAGCCGCCAAGACGCTCGCTGCCGCCAAGTCGCCGACCGAGTTCATGAAGCTGCAGGGCGATTATGCGCGCACCGCGTTCGACACGATGATCGCCGAGGGCTCGCGTTCGACCGAGCGGATGCTCAAGATGTTCGGCGAGTTCGCACAGCCGATCTCGAACCGCGTTGCGGTCGCGACCGACAAGATGAAGATCTCGGCGTAAGCTACGCGATGCCGTCTTCGGGCGGCAGGTGATGAGAAAGGGGCGGCCGTCGTGCGACGGTCGCCCCTTTTGCGTTTGCGGATTTCGTGCGACGTTTGCGGTCGCCCCCTTGCCCTTGCCCCCCGGCATGCCATATTTTGGCAGCATGGTGTTGACCCCCGAAATGAAGCTGGCCGCGATGATGGCCGAGCGCCGCGACGATGGTGGCGAGGATGGCAATGGCGGCACCGGCGCCGGCATCGCGACCAAGACGCGCACGAAGACCAAACAGCCGACGCCCTACCGCGTGCTGATGCTCAATGACGACTATACGCCGATGGAATTCGTCGTGCTGTGCCTCCAGCGCTTCTTTCGCATGGATATGGAGGCCGCGACTCGCGTGATGCTGCATGTGCATCAGAAGGGCGTCGGCGTGTGCGGGACGTTCAGCTACGAGGTGGCCGAGACCAAGGTGAGCCAGGTCATGGATTTCGCCCGGCAGAACCAGCACCCGTTGCAGTGCACGCTCGAGAAGGCGTGATGGTCACCGTGTGATCTGACCCTCCCCCGCCGCGGGAGGATAAGAGGTTACCGCGCGGGCGGGAGCCAGCGCAGGTCAAGCCCTTCGAACCGATCGATATAATTCGCCGCCTGCGCCAGCGTCGTCTCATTGAGCAACGTCACGCGTCCGGCTTCGCGACGAATCAACCCATCCTCTTCCAGCTGCCGCAGCATGCGGTTGACGTGGACCGCGGTGAGCCCGGTGGCGTCGCCGATCTCCTCCTGCGTCAGGCCGAGCATGAAGCTGTTGCCCATCGCGCGGTCGCGCATTCGCATCCGGTTGCGCATCTCGAGCAGCAAAGCCGCGATCCGCGCCTTGGCCGAGGTCCGGCCGAGTGCTGCAAGGCGGTCGGTCAGCGCGACCTTCTCCATCTGGTTCATGACCATGATGATCGCCGACAGCCGTGGGTGATCGGTGACGAGGCTGGTCATCGCCGAGCGATCGAACGGGCACACCGTGCAGTCGGTCAGCGCGACCACCGTCTCGGGCGAATCGCGATACACCAGCGCCGAGACCGCCAGCATGTCGCCGGCATAGAGGAAGCGCAAAATCTGGCGGCTGCCGTCGTCGAGCAACACATAGCTCATCGCCATACCGCGTTGCAGGATGTAGATTTCGGCCTGCGGATCATTTTCGCGCACGAGAAGGGCTCCACGCCGCAAGTCACGCGGGCGCTCCTCCAACCGCGCTAACGCAGCCTTCTCGTTCATCGACAGGTCGATGAGATCGCCGATGCGGTCGGCGAAGCAGCTGTCCGGCACTCTGTAATGGTCCCCAATGTTCGAGAACCACAGAGCAAAGCTGGGATTTCCGCGCATTAAAGTCGATCAAGCACGGGGTGTTAGCGGCGCTGAAGCGATCAGCCGGTCCCAATGCGGGACTGGACCCCCAGGCACCGTCCGCCTGTCGCCCGATCGGTGCGCGGCCCTTGCGCAGAACGTCAGCCGCGATAGACACCCGGAATGGACCGTATTCTCATTCGCGGCGGCAATCGCCTGTCCGGGCGCTTGCCCATCTCTGGCGCCAAGAACGCCGCGCTCACGCTGATGCCGTGCGCGCTGCTGACCGAAGAGCCGCTGACGCTGCGCAATCTGCCGCGGCTGGCGGATGTCGACGGTTTCGGCCACCTGCTCAACCAGCTGGGCGCGTCGACCGCGATCCAGGGCACGCGGCCCGAGGATTTCGGTCGGGTCATGACGATCCGCGCGGGCAATCTGACCTCGACCGAGGCGCCGTACGATATCGTGCGGAAGATGCGCGCGTCGATCCTCGTGCTCGGGCCGCTGCTCGGGCGCGGCGGCGAGGCGACGGTGTCGCTGCCGGGCGGCTGTGCGATCGGCAATCGCCCGATCGACCTGCATCTGCGCGCGCTGGAGGCGATCGGTGCCGAGCTCGAGATGGCGGCGGGCTATGTGAAGGCGATCGCGCCAGGTGGGCGCCTGCCCGGCGGACGCTTCCGCTTCCCGATCGTGTCGGTCGGCGCGACCGAGAACGTGATCATGGCGGCGGTGCTCGCCAAGGGTACGAGCGTGATCGAGAACGCCGCGCGCGAGCCCGAGATCGTCGACCTGTGCAACTGCCTCGTCGCGATGGGCGCGTCGATCGACGGGATCGGTACCGAGACGCTGACGATCGAGGGCCGCGACCGGCTGCACGGCGCGACCTATGCGGTGATGCCCGACCGGATCGAGGCGGGCAGCTATGCCTGCGCGGCGGCGATCACCGGCGGTGACCTGGAACTGGTCGGCGTGGCGATCCCCGACATGGGGGCGACGATCGACGCGCTGGTCGAGGCGGGCGTGTCGGTGACGCCGACCAAGGACGGCGTGCGCGTTTCATCGGACGGCGTGCTGAAGCCGCTGACGCTGTCGACTGCGCCGTACCCTGGGTTCGCGACCGACATGCAGGCGCAGTTCATGGCGATGCTCTGCAAGGCAGACGGCGCCAGCGTGCTGACCGAGACGATCTTCGAGAACCGCTACATGCATGTGCCGGAGCTGGCGCGGATGGGTGCGGATATCCAGGTGCGTGGGCGGACCGCGGTGGTGCGCGGCGTCGACAAGCTGGTCGGGGCGCCGGTGATGGCGACCGATCTGCGTGCGTCGATGAGCTTGATCCTGGCGGGTCTCGCGGCCGACGGCGAGACGTCGGTGGGGCGCGTGTATCATCTCGATCGCGGGTATGAGCGGTTGGAAGAGAAGCTGTCGGCTGTGGGCGCGGATATCGAGCGCGCCAGCGACGGGTGAGCTTGAGCCGCGGTTAGCCCTCTCCCCTCTGGGGAGAGGGTTGGGTGAGGGGCGGTTGGGAAGGCAGCGCTCGCGGCACCCCTCACCCCGACCCTCTCCCCGAAGGGGAGAGGGAGCAGATTGCTCGGCGTTTTGCGGTGGCATCCTTGCCTAACGGACGCTGGGGGGCGGTCCAAGTAGCGCTGCCCGGCTAGTTCCCCCGCGAAGGCGGGGGCCCAGGAACAAGCAGAGTGCCCTTGGTAGCTCGGTAGACATCGACGCAGCGCCGCCGGCAAAGCCGCCGTCGGACGGGTTCGGTAAACCGACCCGCCGGCCGTGCCGGGCGCTGCCCGCTTCGCTGTGCTTGCGGGCAACGGCTGCGCTTTGCGCTGCCTGCGCCCGTCAGTACATGTGCTGCCCGCCATTGATGCTGAGCGTCGACCCGGTCACGAACCCGCCCTCTTCCGAGCACAGGAACGCCACGCCGCGGGCGATCTCGGTTGCCTGACCCAGCCGCCCGACGGGGATCTTCGCGACGATCTTCTCCAGCACGTCCGCCGGGACTGCTGCCACCATGTCCGTGTCGATATAGCCCGGCGCGATCGCGTTGACCGTCACGCCGGCGCGCGCGCCCTCCTGCGCCAGCGCCTTGGTGAAGCCGTGGATGCCCGACTTCGCGGCGGCATAGTTCACCTGGCCGTACTGCCCGGCCTGGCCGTTGATCGACCCGATGTTGACGATCCGGCCCCATTTGCGCGTCCGCATGCCGGGGAACACCGCCTTGGCCATGTTGAAGCAACCGCCGAGGTTGGTGTCCATCACCTCTTTCCAGTCCTGGTACGTCATCTTCAGGATGGTGCCGTCGCGGGTAATGCCCGCATTGTTCACGACGATATCGACATCGCCCAGATCGGCCGCGACCTGCGCGCAGCCCGCCTGGCACGCGTCGTAATCGGCGACATCCCATTTATACGCCTTGATGCCGGTGCGCTCGGTAAATTCCCGTGCGCGGTCATCGTTGCCGGCATAGGTCGCCGCTACGGTCAGGCCCATGTCCTGCAATGCGAGACTGATCGCTTCGCCGATTCCGCGCGTACCACCGGTTACAATTGCGACGCGTGCCATCAGTCTCTCCTAGGTTCAGCCTTTTGTGAGAGGCTAGCCAGCCCGCACCCATCCTTCAAGCTCGCGTGCCAAAATGCTGCGCAGCATTTCGACGCCGACCGGACTGTCGTTGAGACACGGCAGATAGGCGAAATGCGTGCCGCCGGCCTCCTCGAAGCTCTCGCGCCCGCGGATCGACAGCTCCTCGAGCGTCTCCAGGCAATCGGCGGAGAAGCCCGGCGCGAAGATCGCGACCTTCGTCTTGCCGGCCTTGGCGAGCGCGACGAGCGTCTCGTCGGTTGCGGGGCCCAGCCACTTTTGCGGCCCGAAGCGTGACTGGAAGGCGATCGTCAGCTCGCGCCCCATCCGCTCGCCGAGCAACCGCGCGGTCTTCTGGCAGTGGCAGTGATAGGGATCGCCCTGTTGCAACGTCCGCTTCGGCATCCCGTGGAAGCTCGCGACGATCGCGTCCGGCGTGAAGTCGAGCGCGGCGAGCCCCTCCTCCAGCGAATCCTTCAACGCGTCGATGTACAGCGTGTCGTCGTAATAGGGCGGCAGCGTGCGGATCGCCGGTTGCCAGCGCAGGCCGGCCAGATGCTTGAACGCCTTGTCGTTCGCGGTCGCGGTCGTTGCTGCGCAATATTGGGGATAGAGCGGCGCGAGCAGGATGCGCTCGCAGCCCGCCGCTTTCATCGCGGTCAGCCGGTCCGAAATCGATGGATTGCCATAGCGCATCGCCCAGTCGACCAGGACCGCGGGGCCGAACGCGTCCTTGAGCGCGGCCGCCTGCAACCGGGTGATCGCGGCGAGCGGCGACCCGTCGTCGCGCCAGACCTGTGCGTAGGCGTGCGCGGACTTTTTCGGGCGCGTGTTTAGGATGATCCCGCGCAGGATCGGCTGCCACGCGATCTGCGGGATTTCCACGACGCGCGAATCGGACAGGAATTCGCCGAGATAGCGCTTCACCGATTTCGCATCGGGGCCATCGGGCGTGCCGAGGTTCATCAGCAGCACGCCGATCTTGGGGGCGGGAATCGGCGGATGATCGGGGGGCAGGGTCATGCTGCCGGTCTTAAGGGCAAATTGCGGATGCGAAAGCCCGTTGACGCATGGAGCGCGTTGGCGATCGCGGGTGCGACTGCGGGGACGCCGAGTTCGCCGACGCCGCCGGGCGCGTCCTCGCTGCGGATCAGCTCGACGGTGATGTCGGGCGTGTCGGCGAGCCGCGGCAGCGCGATCGTGTCGAACCCGCGCGCATCGGCGAGCCCGCGGGTGATCCCGGTCGATGCGCCGAGCGCGCCGGCCAGTCCGAAGATCAGTCCGCCCTCGATCTGCTGGCGGACGATGTCGGGGTTGATCTGCGCGCCGCAATCGACCGCGGCGACGAGGCGGTCGACGACCGGGCGCTGGCCGGGCCCCAGATGCGCCTCCGCCATGACCGCGATGTAGCTGCCGCGGAAGGCATGCGCCGCGATCCCCTGGCCGCTGCCCGCGACGCCGCCGTTCCAGCCGCCGAGCGCCGCCGCGGTCGACAGGCAGCGCGCGAGGCGCGGCTCGGTGCCGAGCATGCCGACGCGGAACGACATCGGTTCGGACTGCGCGACATGCGCGAGTTCGTCGAGGAAGCATTCGGTGAAGAACGCGGTGTAGCCATGCGCGCCGCCGCGCAGGTGGCCGGTCGGGATGCCGATCTCGGCGGGGTGGTGGTCGATCGCATAGGCCGGGATGCGATAGGCGGGCGTCGCGCCTGCCACGGCATAGCGGTCGCCGCGCACCCCGATCAGCGCGGCCTCGGTCGCGAGCCCCGGTATCATCCGGCGCGCCATCTCGGCCCCGGTCGACGGCGCCGCGATCTTCGCGCTCCAGCCCAGAATCGCGCCATTGGGGGCGAGCCGCGCCGCCATCTTCGCCACTGCCGGCGCGCGGTAGTGATCGTGGATCGAGTCCTCGCCGCGCGACCAGACCAGGCTGACGGGGCGCCTGAGCTTGACCGCGAGGACGGCGGCCTGCTCGGCGATGTCGGGTTCGAGCGCCGCGCCGAACGATCCGCCGATCAGCATCGGGTGGACGACGACCGAGTCTTCGCCGAGACCCGCCGCCCGCGCCGCCGCGGTCCGCGCGAGGCCGGGCGCCTGGGTCGCGAGCCAGAGTTCGAGCCGGCCGTTCGAGAAGGACGCGGTCGCGCTGCGCGTCTCGATCCCCGCGTGCAGGCCGAGGCCCGCACGGTAGGTCGCGGTGACGAGCCTGGCGCCCTGGAAGGTCGCGGCGACGTCGCCCGTCTCGGCCATCCGGGTGCCGGAGCGAGCGAGTGCGGCATCGAGCGCTGCGTCGATCGACTTCGTGTCGGGGAGGGGGGCGTTGTTCCCGAATCGCGGGGCGAGCGCGTCGAGCGCCTTTTGTGCGGCCCACCCGGTCGTTGCAACGGCCGCGACCCATCGCGGGTTCTCGACTACCGACAATACGCCTCGGATGCGGTCGGCAGCAGCGCGGTCGACCTTGATGAGGCGACTGCCGATCGGACCTTGGCGGATCGCGGCATGCACTATGTCGGCAAGCCTGACGTCACCGGCAAAATTCGCCGAACCGGCAACCTTCGAGGGTGTGTCGATGCGCGGGACGGACTTGCCGGCGAGCTTGCCGGCGCCTTGAATGCCGATCGGGAGCGGATCGGGGAGAGTGAAGCTTGCCGCCGCTTCGGCCAGTTCGGCGAAGCGGATGCGCTTGCCGGCGTGCGTGCAGAAGCCCGCATCGACGGTCACTTCGGTCCAGTCGGCATCCCAGCGCTTTGCCGCCGCCATGCACAGCAGCGCGCGTGCGCTCGCGCCTGCCGCGCGACAGGCTTGCTCGAACATCCGGATCGAACTCGATCCGCCGGTCAGCATCGGCGGCTGCGGGGTGCCTTCGGGGAGGCGGTCGAACAGGCCTTCGAACAAGTCGTGCAGGCCGACCGGGTTGGCGTAGAGCGGGTTGAGCGGGGCGGGTTCGACGCCGACGGTGCGCCAGTCCGCGCCGAGCTCGTCCGCGACGATCTGGGGGAGGGTGGTGTAGACGCCCTGGCCGTGCTCGACCTGCGGCACGGCGACGGTGACGTGGCCGTCGGTGCCGATCTTGAGCCAGGCGCCGAATGGGGTTTCGCCGGGGTTGACGACGAGCGTCGGCGCATAGCGGCGCGGCCAGAGGCCCCACGCGACGACGAGGCCGATTCCCGCGCCGCCGCCGACGAATATGCTGCGCCTGCTGATCATGCCGTGGCCCCTAACCCTTCTCCCCTACGGGGAGAAGGTGGCGCGCAGCGCGATATCACGGCCCCGTCATCCTGACGAAAGTCAGGATCCAGAGTAACGGAGCGCGACCCGCTTGGCTCTGGATCCTGACTTTCGTCAGGATGACGGACGTGTGGGCGGAGGCTGCGCGTTCGACCCGCTACGCCAGCGCGCGGTACGTTGCCTTGAGCGAGACCTTGTCGATCTTCTCCGTCCCGAGCCGCGGCAGCGGCGTGTCGGAGATCCAGATCCGCTGCGGCACCTTGAACGCGGCGATATGCTGGTAGAGGAACGCGCAGAGATCGTCGGGCGTCAGCGTCTCGCCGTCGCGCATCACGACCACCGCGCCCGGCACCTCGCCGAACCGCTCGTCCGCCAGCCCGAACACTGCGGCTTCCGCCACCGCCGGATGCTCGTACAGCGCGGCCTCGACCTCCTGGCACGAGATATTCTCGCCGCCGCGGATGATGATGTCCTTCTTGCGGTCGACGATGAACAGATAGCCCTCTTCGTCGAGATAGCCGATGTCGCCGGTGCGGAAATAGCCGTCCGATGTGAACGCCGCGGCGGTCGCGTCGGGGCGGTTCCAATATTCCTTGAAGTTGCAGATCGAGCGGATGCACACCTCGCCGCGCTGGCCCTGATCGACCGGGTGGCCGGCATCGTCGAGAATTGCGAGGTCGACCAAAGGAGCGCCCGCGCGGCCGGCGGAATTGGGCTTGGCGAGGTAATTGCTGCGCCAGTTGCCCGTACCGACCGCGTTCGTCTCGGTCAGGCCGTAGCCGATCAGCGGCGCGCTTCCGCCCATTTCGGCATCGAGCCGGCGGACGTGATCGACCGGGCGCGGGGCGCCGCCCGCCGCGAAGTCGGTGACGGTCGACAGGTCGTAATTCGCGCGATCGGGATGGTTGAGGATCTCGAAACTCATCAGCGGGACGCCGACGAAATAGGTGACGCCCTCCGCCTCGATCAGCCGCATCGCCTCGCCCGCATCCCATTTCGGCATGAGCACGAGCTTGCGCCCCATCGCGAAGCTCTGGAGAAACACGGGCACCTCGCCGGTGATGTGGAAGAGCGGGATCGTCAGGAGCGTGACCGGCTGGCCGACCGGCGGATTGCCCTGTGCGGTGGCGATGCCCATCATCATCATCGCCTGGCCGAGATAGTTGAAGATGCCCTGCACGATCGCGCGATGCTCGGACAGCGCGCCCTTCGACTGGCCGGTCGACCCGCTCGTGAAGAGGATCGTCGCATGATCCTCAGGCCCGAGCGGCGGCAGGTCCGCGGTGTGATCGTCCTTGGCGAGCACGGTCGCGAGCGCCTCGGCGAGCGGGCGCGAATCGTCGATCTCGATCACCGGTGCGGTGAGGCCCGCGAGCTGCGCGAGCCGTTTCACGCGCGGTGGGTCGGCGAAGACGAGCGCGCAATCGACGGCGCGGATCGCCGTCTCCAGCTCCTCCGCCTGCCACCAGCCGTTGAGCAGGGTCGCGACGCCGCCGGCCATGACGATGCCCATGTAGAGCACGATCCACGACGGCGAATTGCGCATCGCGATGCCGACCCGGTCGCCCTTCGCCAGGCCGTGACCGCCGACCAGCGCGCGCGCGACACGCTCCGCCGCGGCATGGACCTCGCCGAACGTCAGCCGCTCGGGCCCCGACACGAGAAACACCGCGTCGCGGTGTTCGTTGGCGTAATGCGCGAAATAATAGCTGAGCGCGGGCGGCGCGGCGGCGATCGTCGGGAGCGTGACCCCGAACCGCTCGGCCGAACCGAGCGCCAGCATGCCGTCGGGCGCGGTCAGCGCGGCCATCGTCGAATCCATAGCCGCATCGAGCTCGGTCCGCATATCGCTCTCCTACTTGGTCTTATCGTTACTCGTCTTTATGCAGGGGCGAACGCGTGGGGAAAAGCCTTTGATCCTGTCGACCATTTCAGCTGCCGTCGGCAGTCACATCCGCTTCGAGGATCTGGGTTTGCACCCCGATGTCTTCTCGATCGGATTCTTCACGCTGCGCTGGTACAGCCTTGCCTATATCGGCGGGATCCTGCTCGGCTGGTGGTATCTGCTGAAGCTGCTCGCACAGCCCGGCGCACCGATGGCGCGGCGGCATGCCGACGACCTCGTCTTCTACGCGACGCTCGGCATCATTCTCGGCGGGCGACTCGGCTACGTAATCTTCTACGCGCCCGAGATGTTCCTGCATCCCTTACGCATCTTCAGGCTGTGGGACGGTGGGATGTCGTTCCATGGCGGGGTCATCGGGACGTCGATCGGGCTGATCCTGTTCGCGCGCAAGCACCAGCTCAACTGGTTGCGCGTGCACGATTATATCGCCTGCGCCGTCCCGTTCGGGCTGTTCTTCGGGCGGCTCGCGAACTTCGTCAACGGCGAGCTCTGGGGCAAGCCGACCGACGTCGCCTGGGGCATCATCTTCGAACGCACCGTGCCGTTCGGCATGATCGAGCCGGCGCGCCACCCGAGCCAGCTGTACGAGGCGGGGCTGGAGGGCATCCTCCTCTTCGCGCTGCTGTGGTTCGCGTTCTGGAAGACCAAGGCGCGCTACGATCCGGGCAAGCTCGTCGGGCTGTTCGTGCTGGGCTACGGGCTCGCGCGCTTCACCGTCGAGTTCTTCCGCGAACCCGATTCGCAGCTGCGTGCCTTTGCCGAACATACCGGGCTGCACATGGGCCAGTGGCTGTGCGTGCCGATGATCGTCGGCGGCGCGTATCTGGTCGCGACGTCGGCCAAGCGGCGGGTGCGGGTCGAGTCGATCGCGGGGACGCAGAGCGTCGCCTGACACGCGTTTCCTCGTGAGTTTAGTACCTCCCCTGCGGAGGCCGGGGCCCAGTTGGAACGTCCAGAGTGACGTGCGTTTCGCGTCGTTACATCGGCCATGCCAACTGGGCCCCGGCCTGCGCCGGGGTGGTAGAGAGTTTTAAGATGGTCGACATGCCCGACACCGCGCTCCCCGAACGCCTCGCGCGCGCGATCGCGCTCGCGGGACCGATCCCCGTCGCGCAGTATATGGCCGCCGCCAACGCGCACTATTATGCGACGCGCGACCCGCTCGGCGCGGGCGGCGACTTCACCACCGCGCCCGAGATCAGCCAGATGTTCGGCGAACTCGTCGGCCTGTGGTGCGCGGACCTGTGGGACCGTGCGGGGCGGCCGGACGTGGCGTGGGTCGAGCTCGGCCCCGGTCGCGGGACGCTCGCCGCCGATGCGGCGCGCGCGATGGCGAAGGCGGGGCTCGAACCCCCGGTCCATTTCGTCGAGACCAGCCCGGCGCTCCGCGCGGCGCAGGCCGAGCGAGTCCCCGGCGCGACGTGGCACGACACGATCGACACGCTGCCCACCGATCGGCCGCTGATCGTCGTCGCCAACGAGTTCTTCGATGCGCTGCCGATCCGCCAGCTCGTCAAGCGTGAACAGTGGCACGAACGCCTCGTTGCCGCGCAGGATCTTCTGTTCCTGCCGATCGCGGGCAAGCCGCTGCCCGATGCGGTCATTCCCGAACCGTTCCGCGATGCGCCCGCGGGATCGATTCTCGAAACCTCACCAGCCGCCGTGACCATCGTCCGCGGCCTCGCGCAGCGGATCGCCCGCCAGGGCGGCGCGCTGATCGCGATCGATTACGGCTATGAGGGGCCCGCGCTCGGCGACAGCTTGCAGGCGGTCCGCGGCCATGCCTTCGCCAACCCGTTCGAGGCGCCGGGCGAGCATGATCTGACCGCGCATGTCGACTTCACCACGCTCGCCGCCGCCGCGCAGGCCGAAGGCGCAGTCGCCTGGGGGCCGGTCAGCCAGCGCGACCTGCTCGGCGGGCTCGGTATCGATTCGCGCACCTCGGCGCTCGCCAAGGCGGCGCCCGCGCGCGCCGACTCGCTGGCGGCGGATCGCCGCCGGCTGATGGACGACATGGGGACTCTGTTCAAAGCGCTCGCGATCACCGCGCCGTCCTGGCCGACCCCGGCGGCGTTCGCAGGGATGGGCGCGTGATCGCCTATCGCGACGCGGTGCCCGCCGACGGCCCAGCACTCGCCGCGATGGCGAAGGAGTCGTTCACCGAGACGTTCGGCACGCTGTACCGCCCGCAGGACCTCGCCACGTTTCTCGACGAGGCGTTTGGCGAGAACGGGCTGCCGGCACAGATCGGCGATCCTAGCTACACGATCCGCCTTGCCACCGACGGCGCGGCGATCGTCGGGTTCGCCAAGACCGGCCCCGTCGCCTTCCCCGGCGACTGGCCCGAGACGGCGGTCGAACTCTACCAGCTGTACGTTCGCGCCGACCAGCTTGGTGCGGGCGTTGGCCCTACGCTGATGGACTGGGCGATCGAGTCCGCGCGTGCCGATGGCCGGACGGACATGATCCTCAGCGTCTATGTCGACAATGCGCGCGCGATCCGATTCTACCAGCGCTATGGGTTCGTCGAGATCGGCCGGTATGTCTTCATGGTCGGCGAGCAGCCCGATGACGATCGCATCATGCGGTTGGTGTTGTGATGATCGATAGTGCCGCGGATTCGCGCCACCCCGGCGAAGGCCGGGGCCCAGTTGGAAAGGTCGCAGTAACGATGAGCAGCCCTTCGTCAGCAACGTCCCCCAACTGGACCCCGGCCTTCGCCGGGGTGGTGTCATGCGAGGGGCGTTCGGCATGACTGTCGACGTCATCCGCGCCAAGTCGCTTGGCGACGTCCGGCACGGCTTTCTTGGTCGTCGCGGCGGCGTATCGACCGGCGCCTATGCGAGCCTGAACGTCGGCATCGGCTCCGACGACGACCCCGCCGCGATCGCCGAGAACCGCCGGCGTGCCAGCGAGGCGGTGCTGCCGGGCGGCACGCTCGTCGGGCTCTACCAGATCCATTCCGCCGACGTGGTCACGGTGCTCGCGCCGTTCGACGACTCGCTCCGTCCCCGCGGCGACGCGCTGGTCACCAACCGCCCCGGCGTGGCGCTCGGCATCCTCACCGCGGACTGCGCGCCGGTGCTGTTCGCCGACGCGGAAGCCGGCGTCGTCGCCGCGGCGCATGCCGGGTGGAAAGGCGCGCTCGGCGGCGTCACCGACGCGACGATCCTGGCGATGGAGGCGATCGGTGCGCGCCGCGACCGCATCGTCGCCGCGGTCGGGCCGTGCATCGCGCGCGCCAGCTACGAGGTCGACGACGCGTTCATCCGCCGGTTCTGCGAATCGGATCCGGCGAATGAGCGCTTCTTCGCCGATGGCCGCGCGGACCATTATCAGTTCGACCTGGAGGCCTATGTCGTCAGCCGGCTCGCCGACGCCGGGATCGGCCGGATCGAGGCGCTCGGGCTCGACACCTATGCGGCCAAGGACGAGGGCGTGGACCGCTTCTTTAGTTACCGCCGCGCGACCCATCGTGGCGAACCCTCCTATGGCCGTCAGATCAGCATCATCGGGTTGTAACGGCTCCCAAAGCCCGCGCCGGTCGTTTAGGCTCTGCACATCGGTCCGCGCCAGACGGGCCACGCAGGAGCTCATGAATGTCCGATACCCCCGATAATGCAGGCGCCATTCCCGCCGAGACCGAAGCCGACCTGACCGGCGTCGCCGCGCGCGTCGCGCCCAAGCCGCAGGTCGAGAAGATCGGTGGACGCAAGCTGAAGCCGTCGACGCTGATGATGGGCCATGGCTATGATCCGTCGCTGTCGGAAGGCTCGCTGAAGCCGCCGATCTTCCTCACCTCGACCTTCGTCTTCCCCAACGCCGCGGCAGGCAAGCGGCATTTCGAGGGCGTCACCGGCAAGCGTCCGGGCGGCGCCGAGGGCCTTGTCTATTCGCGCTTCAACGGCCCGAACCAGGAGATTCTCGAGGATCGCCTGGGCGTGTGGGAAGAGGCGGAGGATGCGCTTGCTTTCTCGAGCGGCATGTCGGCGATCGCGACCTTGTTCCTCGCGATGGTCAAGCCGGGCGACACCATCGTCCATTCGGGGCCGCTCTATGCTGCGACCGAGACGCTGATCGGCCGCGTGCTCGGCAAGTTCGGGGTGAAGTGGCTCGACTTCCCGGCGGGCGCGACCCGCGAGGAGATCGACGCGGTGATGACCGAGGCCGCGACCGGCAACGTCGCGCTGATCTATCTCGAAAGCCCCGCCAATCCGACCAACGCGCTGGTCGACGTCGAGGCAGTCGCGGCCAGCCGCGATGCGATCTTTACGGGCGAGAAGCCGCCGATCGCGATCGACAACACGTTCCTGGGGCCGCTGTGGTTCCAGCCGCTCAAGCATGGTGCGGACATCGTCGTCTATTCGCTGACCAAATATGTCGGCGGGCATTCGGATCTCGTCGCGGGCGGCGTGCTCGGATCGAAGGAGCACATCAACACGATCCGTACGATGCGCAACACGATCGGCACGATCACCGATCCGAACACCGCCTGGATGCTGTTGCGCAGCCTCGAGACGCTCGAACTGCGGATGAGCCGTGCGGGCGAGAATGCGGTGAAGGTCTGCGGCTTCCTGCGGCATCATCCAAAGGTGGAGCGAGTCGCATATCTCGGCTTCCTCGAGGACGAGCCCGGCATGGAGCGTCAGGCCGACATTTATCGCCGCCATTGCACCGGCGGTGGTTCGACCTTCTCGCTGTATCTCAAGGGCGGCGAGCGCGAGAGCTTCGCGTTCCTCGACGCGCTGAAGATCGCCAAGCTCGCGGTGTCGCTCGGCGGGACCGAGACGCTGGCGAGCCACCCGGCGGGCATGACGCATCTGTCGGTGCCCGATGCGCGCAAGCAGGCGCTGGGGATCACCGACAACCTCGTCCGCATCTCGATCGGCGTGGAGGATCCGGACGACCTGATCGCCGATTTCGAGCAGGCGCTGGACACGATCTGAGTATTGTTCTCTCGCGAACGCGGGAGTCCAGGGTCACGAGCGCAACGCCTGCGACCCTGGACTCCTGCTTTCGCAGGAGAACGGCTAGCTCTCGGCAGGGCAAGCCGGTACCATCCGTCGATGCCAACCTTCACCCCGATCCCGCAGCACGAGTTCGTCGCTGCCGTGTATATTCTCGCCGCCAAGCTGGTCGAGGATACCGCCTGGAAACCCGATTATATCATCGGCGTCGGCCGCGGTGGGCTCGTTCCCGCGGTGTTCCTGAGCCATGCGATCGGCCTGCCGACGCTGTCGGTGGATTATTCGAGCCAGGTGAAGGACTTTGCCGACGCGCCTTTGGTGAAGCTCGCCGCGCGGACTCGAGACGGCGAGCGGCTGCTGTTCATCGACGACATCAACGATTCGGGGCGGACGATCACGCATCTGCGTGGTGCGCTGGCGGCGGCGGGGGCTGTCGAGGGCGCGGTGCGGTTCGCGATGCTGATCGACAATGTGAGTTCTGCCGAGCGGATCGAGTATAGCGCGCGGACGATCGATCGGGCGGTGACGAAGGACTGGTTCGTGTTCCCCTGGGAAGCGGTCGCGCCGGCTGCGGCGATCGCGGAGGATGCGGCGGAAGTGCCCGAGCGGATCGCCTGATCAGACCACCGACGTCATTCTTACGAAAGTCAGGATCCAGGGTAACTAAGCAGCGTCGATCGTGGCTCTGGATCCTGACTTTCGTCAGGATGACGGGGTAACCGTCATGTCCTGCATCGTTGGTGCGGGTTTTTCGGGCTTTGGACGAACAAAGGGCCGGCTCCCATAGGGGAGGCCGGCCCTCGCCCTCGATACGCTACGCGAGGGAACTGGGAAACTGGTTGGGCCTATACGAACGGGACGTCGGCAAAGCCGTCGCCGGTCGGGTCAGGCGCTGACTGCCCGCCGTCCGTGCCGGCGGTTGCTCGACCGCTTTCGCGGCGAGCACCGGCCCGTTACCGGGCTTACCGCCGGCAATATCCGGGATTGTCCGACTTATCGATCGCGTTGCCGGCAAGGCCACCACCGGCCGCGCCGAGGACTGCGCCGAGCGTGCGGTCACCACGACCGGCGACGGTGTGACCGAGCAGGCCGCCGGCAAGTGCGCCGATGATCGTGCCGCCGGTGTTGTCGCAGCCGCGACGGCTGCGCGCATTGTAGCGGCGGTCGTTGCCGCGATACTCGCGGTAGCCACGGTCGTAGCCATTGTCGCGGTAGCCGCCACCCTGATAGCCGTCGTAGCCACGCTCGTAGCGCGAGCCCCAACGCTGCGCATCGGCGGCAGCAGGAACGAGGGCGGTCGCACCCAATGCGAGGGCACTGGCGGCGAGTGTAAAAGTCTTGAACATCGTGCGTCTCCCGTTGGGGATTTCGGCGGCGGCGAGGGCCGTGCTTCCATCCTCGATGAGAGGCTTATGAGTGATTCGCATTGAGCCGAGCCTGAATGCCTCCGTTATCCGCTGTTCATGCTTCCGCGGACCGCGCTGGGCCCTATGAGGGCGCGATGCGACGCTTGATCACCGCCCTGTTCGTCTGCGTCAGCGTCTGTGCGATCGTGCCGACCTGGTCGGGTGAGGCGCGGCTCGACCTGCTCGGCACGCGTGCGCAGTTGACCGCGACGCGCGTGATGCTCGACCGGACCAACCCGCGGCATGTGCGCGTCGGCGGGCTCACCTATCTGGGCGGCGTGGCGCTCGCCAGCCGCGATCGCGCGTTCGGGGGTTTCTCCTCGCTCGACGTCGCGCCGGCCGCGACCGGCAATCGCTTCACGGTGCTGAGCGATGGCGGCAACATCGTCCAGTTCGATATGGGGTCCGACTGGCGCCCGCACCGAGTCGTGTTCGAGAACCTTCCCGCCGGGCCGGGTATCGGCTGGGAAAAGCGCGACCGCGACAGCGAATCGATGGCGATCGATCCGGTGACGGGGAAGATCTGGGTCGGCTTCGAGGATAGCAACGCGATCTGGCGCTATGCTGCGGGGTTCGCGCGGTACGAGGCGCGGGTCGCGCCCGAGGCGATGCGGAGATGGCCGTCGAACGGCGGACCCGAATCGATGGCGCGGCTGCCCGATGGACGCTTCGTCGTCATCAGCGAGGAGGCGCATGTCCGTCGCCCGGACTGGACCGGATCGGCTAAGGCGCGGTTGCGCACGCGGCAGGCGCTGATCTTCGCGGGGGATCCGACCGGCGCCGCGCAGCCTCGGCGATTCGCGTACGAACCCTATGGCCGGTACGATCCGGCGGACGTGACCGCGCTACCGAACGGCGACCTGCTCGTCCTAGATCGCGGTTTCCGGCTGCCCTTTACCTTCTCCGCGCGCATATCGCGGGTGGCAGCGCGCGACGTGGCGGCAGGGCGAATCGCACGCGGCCGCCTTATCGCGACGATCGATGCGCCGCTGATCCACGACAATTTCGAAGGGATCGCGACCACGATCGAGAACGGCGCGACGATCGTCTGGATCGTGTCCGACGACAACCAGATGGTTCTCCAGCGCACGCTGCTGCTGAAGTTCCGGCTCGATCGCTAGACGCACAAACGCCGACGGCCCGCCCTGCGCGGTGCAGGGCGGGCCGCGGTGATCGTCTCAACCGTCGCTGTTAGGCGGCGACTGCCGAAGCAGCGATCTTCTTGACGACTTCGCGCTTGAGGCGACGAACGCGGAGCGACAGCTTGTCGTCCGAGGTCTTCACCAGCCAGTTGTCGAGGCCGCCGTTATGCTCGACGGTACGCAGGCCATGCGTCGAAACGCGCAGCTTGACGCCCTTTTCGAGCGAATCGGACAGCAGCGTGACGTTCTGCAGGTTCGGCAGGAACGTGCGCTTGGTCTTGTTGTTGGCGTGGGAGACGTTGTTCCCGACCATCCGGCCCTTGCCGGTCAGTTCGCAGATGCGCGACATGTGATTACCTATTCAAGTGTCGGGAGGAACCCCGGAAAGGCGCGCGGATAGCTGGCACGCCGGCTTTCGTCAACCGATTCACGTAAAACGTGTTGTGCAACCGGCAGCGCTCGGCGACGTTGTTACGCTATCGAACTGTTCAATAAAAGGGGATGTCTCATGCGTACGCTCTTGTCACTCGTCGCGATCGTCGTGCTGGTCGTGGTCGGCCTGATGTATTTCGGGATCATCAACATCGACCAGACCCGCCAGGGCGTGGTCCAGGCGCCGAAGTTCCAGGCCGACGTCGCCAAGGTCACGCTCGGCACCGAGAACAAGACGGTGGCGGTGCCGACGATCAACGTCGAGAAGCCCGCCAACAGCCAGGCACCGAACTGAGCTTTACGCGAGGGTGCGGGCGGGGCAGGGCCTGAGGCCATGTTTCCCGTCCCCGAACCCATGCGCCGCGCGCTCGACGCGGCGCGCGATGCGGCGCTGGCTGGGGAAGTCCCGGTTGGCGCCGTCGTCGTGAAGGACGGTGTCATTATCGCCGTGGGCGCCAATGCGCCGCGGGCGTTGTCCGATCCGACAGCGCATGCCGAGATCCAGGCGATTCGCGCCGCGGCTTCGGTTTTGGGGAGTGACCGGCTCGAAGGCTGCGACCTGTGGGTGACGCTCGAGCCCTGCGCGATGTGCGCGGGTGCCATCGCGCATGCACGGATCGCGCGGCTCTATTACGGGGCGCCGGATGCGAAGGGCGGCGCGGTCGAGCACGGGCCGCGATTCTTCGGCCAGCCGACCTGCCATCACCGGCCTGAAATCTACGCTGGCATCGCTGAGACGGAAGCCGCGGGGATCCTGCGCGCGTTTTTCACTGCCCGTCGGTAGGAAGTATAATTCGTAATCCTCCCCCGCCAGGGGGAGGTGGCACCGAAGGTGACGGAGGGGGAGGACCCGGAACAGCGGTTTCCCTTTCCTCCCCCTCCGTCTGGCAAGGGCCAGACACCTCCCCCTGGCGGGGGAGGATTAGCGTTACCCTTCCAGGCTTTTCGATGCTTGCTCGAACAGATCCTTCGACAATCCCGGCGTTGCCACGATCCGCTCGAGTTCCGCGCGCATCAGCCCGGCGCGCACCGGATCGAAGCGGCGCCAGCGGCCGAGCGGCGGCAGGAGTTTCGCCGCGGTCTGCGGGTTCAGGCGGTCGAGCGCGATCAGCCGGTCCGCGAGGAACCGATACCCGCTCCCATCGGCAGTATTGAACGCACGCTGGTTCGCGCCGAACGCGCCGATCAGCGAGCGGGCCCGATTGGGGTTGGTGAGGGTGAAGTCGGCATGGTCGGCGAGCCCTGCAACGACCGCGCCGGTATCGTCGCGCGACGACTGCGCCTGCGCCTGGAACCACTTGTCGAGCACCAGCGCGTTGTCGCAATATTGGCTGTAAAAGATGTCGAGCGCGGTGGTGCGGATGTCCGACATGCTGCTCACCAGCGTCGTCAGCGCACCCATCCGGTCCGTCATGTTATCCGCCGAATCGAACTGCGCGAACGCCAGGTCGGCGGCGTCATCCGCACCGCTCGCCGCGATATAGCCGAGCGCGACGGTGCGCAGGCGGCGCAGGCCCTTGTCCTCAGGCGTGTAGGCATAGGGCCGACCCTCGCCGCGCGCATAGGCCTGCCGCCATTGTGCTTCGAGCCGCGTGCCCAGATCGCGCCGCAGCGCGTCGCGCGCGTGGAAGATCGCCTCGGGATCGACGATCGTCATCTGATCGCCGATGAAGCTCTCGGACGGCAACAGCACCGCCTCCGCGACGAACGCCAGATCGAGATCGGCGTTAGCGAGCGTGGTCGCAACCGCGGCGATCACGCCCTCATGATCGGTGCGCCCCTCCACTGAGGCGACCAGCGTATCGAGCATCAATTGCTGCATCGCCTCGTAGCGCGCGAACGGGTCGTCGTCGTGTGCGCTGAGGAAGGCGAGGTCGGCAGCGGTGCGATCGCTCTCGACCACCACCGGCGCGGAGAAGCCGCGGTTGATCGACAGAATCGCGCGTTCGGAGAGACCCTCGAACACGATCGTGTCGAGTGCGTCGTCGAACAGGACGAGCCGCTCGTCGGTCAATCCCGCGCCCGACTCCGCGCCGAACAGCTTGATCCGCAATGGCAGGACCATCGGCGACTTTACCGGCTGGCCGGGCGTCACGGGCACCTGCTGCGCGAGCCGTAGCGTGGCGCGGTCGCCGTCCTGCGAGAGGCTGGCAGAGACGCGCGGGGTGCCGGCCTGCGAATACCAGAGGCGGAACTGGGTCAGGTCGACCTTGCCCCCTTCCTCCATCGACGTGACGAAATCCTCGCAGGTCGCCGCCGTCCCGTCGTAGCGGTCGAAATACAGGTCGGTGCCCGCGCGGAAGCCCTGCGGGCCGAGGATCGCGGCCATCATCCGGATCAACTCTGCGCCCTTGTTGTAGATCGTCGCGGTGTAGAAGTTCGAGATCTCCTGATAGGATTCGGGGCGCACGGGATGCGCGAGCGGCCCTGAATCCTCGGGGAATTGCGACGCGCGCAGGCCGCGGACGTCCTCGATCCGCTTGACCGCGCGGCTGCCCTGGTCGGCCGAGAAGCCCTGGTCGCGATAGACGGTGAAACCTTCCTTCAGCGACAGCTGGAACCAGTCGCGGCAGGTGATCCGGTTGCCCGACCAGTTGTGGAAATATTCGTGCGCGACGACCGCGGCGATCGCGTCGTAGTCGTAATCGGTCGCAGTATCCGGGTCGGCCAGGATGTAGCGCGAGTTGAAGATGTTGAGGCCCTTATTCTCCATCGCGCCGAAGTTGAAATCGTCGACCGCGACGATGTTGAACACGTCGAGGTCGTATTCGCGGCCATAGGTCGTCTCGTCCCACGCCATTGCGAGTTCGAGCGCCTTCAAAGCATGGCCGGTCTTGGGCAGGTCGGCCTCGCGCACCCAGATGCCGAGCGAGACTTCGCGGCCCGACTTGGTCGTGAAGCGGCTGCGGTTGACCGCGAGATCGCCCGCGACCAGCGCGAACAGATAGGAGGGCTTGGGGAACGGATCGTGCCACGTCGCCCAATGACGGCCGTCGTCGAGCTGCCCTTGCGCGACCGGATCGCCGTTTGCGAGCAGCACGGGGAAGTGCGTCTTGTCCGCGGTCATCTTGACCGAATAGACGCTGAGCACGTCCGGGCGATCGGGGAAATAGGTGATGCGGCGAAAGCCTTCCGCCTCGCACTGCGTGCAGAGATTGCCGCCCGACGCGTAGAGCCCCATCAGCTGCGTGTTGCGATCGGGCGCGATCTCGACCTGAGTCTCGATGACGTGCGCGGTGCCGGTGAGCGGGATGACGAGCTGTTCGCCGTCGATCCGCCAGTCGTTGATCGCGACGCCATCGACCGTGACCGACAGCGGCTTCTGTCCCGCGCCGTCGAGCCGCAGCGGTGCGGCGTGATCGCCGTTGCGCGTCACCGACAGCGTCGCGGTAACGCGCGTGGTGGAAGGATCGAGGTCGAAATCCAGTTTCGTCTCGGGGACCAGCCATTCGGGCGGCGTATAATCCTCGCGGCGGATGACGAGCGGGTGGGCGAGACTGTTCTGGAGATCGAGCATATCTGTCGGAATATAGGGCCGCGCCCGTCTATCGCCAGCCAAAGCTTGGCGCCGTGCGGTACGATCACTTGCACCTCCCCGGCGGAGGCCGGGGTCCAGTTGGAGAGGTCTTGGTGACGAAGCGCAGTCTATGTCAGCACCGTCTCCCAACTGGACCCCGGCCTCCGCCGGGGAGGTGTTTCTCGGTGTGGAACGTCTTCGCCCCCGCGACCCAAAGCTTGCGTGGGAGTTCGTGCATGCTACGCCGCTGCAACACGTTCCCTTTGCTAGGATTTCCGGATGTATCGTCCTCTCGGCGCGCTCGCGGTGCTCGCGCTTTCTACGTCGGCCCTTGCCCAGACGGCGCCTCAGAGTGCGCCGGTCGCGGCGCAGACCGCCGCGTTGAACGCAAAGCTCGCAGCCCCGCTGCCAGCCGATCAGGCGGCGATGAAGGCGCATGTGCTGTTCCTCGCCTCCGATGCGATGAAGGGACGCGAGGCCGGGAGTCCCGAATTCGACATCGCCGCGCAATATGTCGCCGCGCAGTTCTACGCCGCGGGGCTTCGTCCGGGCGGCGATGCGGGCGGCTATCTCCAGACGGTGCCCCTGGTCAGCTACAAGGCGGCGAGCAAGGGCGATTTCGTCTGGACCGGTCGCGGCCCCGCGCAGCCGCTCGTGTTCGGTGAGGATTATGTCCCCGCGGCGAACGGCGCGAAGGCGGAAACCAGCGTGTCGGCTCCGGTCGTGTTCGTCGGCTACGGCATCGACGCGCCGCAATATGGCCAGGACGATTACAAGGACGTCGACGTGCGCGGCAAGATCGTCGCCTATTTCGGTGGCGCGCCCGCGCGGTTCGGTGGCGAGGAGCGCGCATTCTTCGGCTCGGGCGGGACCAAGGCGGCGATCGCGCAGGCCAAGGGCGCGGTCGGCGTGATCACGCTGGAAAGCCCGCGCTCGGCCAAGGTCCGGACGTTCGCCAAGATCGCGGAGTCCTACGCGACGCCGCGGATGACCTGGGCGAACCCCGACGGCACCGGCAAGGTCGATGCGCCCCGCGCGCCGTCGCTCGGCACCGTCAGCATGGTCGGCGCGGCCAAGCTGTTCGCCGGCGCACGCACGCCGTGGACGCGGATCGCCAAGCAGGCGAACGGCGACAACGCGAAGTTCACGTCGATGCCGCTGCTCGGCACGCTGACGGTAGCCACCAAGACGAGCTTCGTCCCCGCCGCCAGCAGCAACGTCGTCGGCATGATCCCTGGCAGCGATCCGGTGGTGGGCAAGGAGGTCGTTGTGTTGTCGGCGCACCTCGATCACATCGGCATCACCAAGCCGGTGAAGGGAGATGCACTGAACAACGGCGCGCTCGACAACGCGATCGGCATCGCCAGCCTGATCGAGGAGGCCAAGCGCTTCACCGCCAGCGGGCAGGCGCCCAAGCGGACGATCATGTTTCTCGCCGTCACCGGTGAAGAGAAGGGGCTGGTCGGGTCGGATTATTTCACCAACCACCCGACCGTGCCGCTGAGCTCGATCGTTGCGGACGTGAATCTGGACATGCCGATCCTGACCTACAAGTTCGAGGACATGGTGGTGTTCGGCGCCGAGCGTTCGACGATCGGCCCGATCGTGCAGAAGGCCGTCGCGGCGATCGGGGTGGGCCTGTCGCCCGACCCGATGCCGGAGGAGGGGATCTTCGTCCGCTCCGATCATTTCCGTTTCGTCCAGAAGGGCATTCCGGCGGTGTTCCTGTGGCCGGGTCAGAAGGGGCCGGGCAAGGCCGCGGTCGCGTATTTCATGGCGAACAATTATCACAAGCCGTCGGACGACCTGTCGCAGCCGATCCTGTGGGATCAGGGCGTGCGGTTCGTCGATGCGAACTACCGGATCGCACGCGAGATCGCGGACGGCGCGCAGCGGCCGGTGTGGAATGCGGGCGATTATTTCGGGACCCTGTATAAGGGGCCGATGGCACCGACCGGGTATAAGGGGCCGATGGCAACGACCGGGACGACGAAATGAGCAGGCTGCTGATCTTCGGGCTGGGCTACACCGCGGGGCGGATCGCCGACCGGCTGGCCGGCGACGGGTGGCACGTCGTCGGGACTACGCGCGACGGGCGCGACGCTACGATCCGCTTCGACGAGACGGACGCCGTGGCCGTCGAGATCGCGGCGGCGACGCATATCCTCTCGTCGGTGCCGCCGGTCGACGAGGTCGATCCGGTGCTCGTCCGCTATGGTTCGCTGCTGATGCGGTCGCGGGCGACGCTCGGCTATCTGTCGTCGACCGGGGTGTACGGCGATGCTGCGGGCGCATGGGTCGACGAGACCGCGCCGATCGGTGGCGGTCGGCGTGGCGCGCGCGCGGTGGCGGATGCGGATTGGCTGACGATCGGCGCGCGGACGTTCCGGTTGCCGGGGATTTACGGACCGGGTCGCTCGCCGCTCGACCGGGTGCGGCAGGGCAAGGCGCACCGGATCGCGCAGCCGGGACAGGTCTTCAGCCGCGCGCATGTGGACGATATCGTCTCGGGCGTGATCGCCGGGTTCGACGCGCCGGCGGGCGCGTATAACATCGCGGACGACGTGCCTGCGTCGCAGAACGACGTGGTCGCGTTCGCGGCGATGCTGCTCGGCATGCCCGCACCGCCGTTCGTGACGCTCGAGGAACTGACCGCGATGGGGCGCGGTTTCTATGCGGAGAACCGGCGGGTGGCGAACGGCAAGGCCAAGCGCGTGCTCGGCTGGACGCCCGCCTGGCCCGACTACCGCGCCGGTCTGCGCGCGCTGAGTGCGATGACGAGCCCGATGCCCGACAGCACCGCGCCAGCGACGGCCAGCGTCGACCAGTGATAGCGCTCGAAGATCGTCGATAGCAGCATCGCGATCACCGGGACGATCACGCCCGAATAGGCCGCCTTGGCCGGGCCGATCGCGCGGATGACGTTGAAATAGAGCGGGAAGGCGAGCGCCGACGCGAACACGCCGAGATAGAGGATGCCCGCCACATAGCCGAAGCGCGGTTCGAACACCGGCGGGCCGGTCGTGATCCACGCGAACGCCGCGTCGAGACACGCGCCGATCAGCATCGCGATCGCGAGCGTCGGCGCCATCGGATAGCGTTTGGCGAACGCGCTCCCCTGAATGACGTTGGCGACCGATGCGGCCATCACGCCGCACAAGGTCAGCACGATCCCGATCGTCGCCGAGCGCGGCCCGTGCGGATCGACCCGCGCCTCGTTGACGAACAGCAACGCGACCCCGGCCATCGCCACCGCACACCCCACCATCAATTGCCGCCCAAGGCGCTGTTTTAGGAAGATGCGGCCGAAGATCGCGTTGGGGACGAGCAGGAGCGCGAACACCACCGCGACCAGTCCCGACGTCACGTAATGCTCGGCGCGGTAGACGAAGTTGAAGTTGAACGTGAACAGCGCGACGCCGATCACGGCGGCGAACGCGTAGCCGCGCGCGTCGAACCGGAAGCTCTCGCGTTTCATGGTCGCGTAGATCGCCATCGCGATGCCGGCGACGAGGAAGCGGTAGCTGATCGACCAGCTCGGCGGCACCACCGCGATCTGGTCGCGGATGATGAGCCAGGTCGATCCCCAGATCAGCGTGACGATGCCGAACGGGATCAGCACCGCGGCGCGTGTCGACTGGATCGGCGGTAGGGGCGGGGCGGTCGGGCCGGGGGTCATAACGCCCGGATCGCGTCGGCGAGCAGACCGACCGCCTCCGCCGGGCTGTCCCACGCGGTGACGAGGCGGATCTCGCCCGCCGCCCAGTCGTAGAAGTCGAAGCCGCGCGCGCGCAGGGCTGCGGCTTCTTCGGGGGTTGCGCGCAGGAAGACTTCGTTCGCCTCGACGGGGTGGACGAGGCGGTCGCCGGCTGCGGCGGCGAGCGTGGCGGCGGCGTCGTTCGCAGCGCTGGCGTTGGCGAGCCAGAGATCGTCGTCGAGCATCGCCAGGATCTGCGCGGCGAGATAGCGCCCTTTCGACAGCAGCAGGCCCGCGCGCTTGCGGCGGTATTGCGTGACGGCGGCGAGGTCGGGCTTGAAGAAGACCAGCGCCTCCGCGCTCATCGCGCCGTTCTTGACGAAGCCGAAGCTGAGCGCGTCGACGCCGGCGCGCCACGTCATGTCGGCGGGCGAGCAGCCGACGCGCGCCATCGCATTGGCGAACCGCGCGCCGTCCATGTGGAAGCCGAGCCCGCGCTCCTTGGCGAGCGCACCGATCGCGGCGACCTCGTGCGGCTGGTAGACGCGGCCATATTCGGTGGCGTTGGTGATCGAGATCGCGTGCGGCTGGACGCGGTGGACGTCGTCGGGGATCGCATCGAGGACGGTGCGGATCGTCTCGGGCGTCAGCTTCGCGCCGATGCCGTCGGCGAGGAACAGCTTGGCGCCGTGCGTGTAGAATTCGGGCGCGCCGCCCTCGTCGTTCTGGATGTGCGCGTCGCGGTGGCAGACGATGCCGCCGTGCGGGGGGCAGAGCGCGGCGAGCGCGAGGCAGTTGGCGGCGGTGCCGGTGGGGACCCAGAGCACGGCCACCTCGGTCTCGAACAGCGCCGACAGGCGGCCATCGAGCTGCTGGCTCCACGCATCGCCCGCATAGGCGGTGTCGAGCGTGTCGGCGGCGGCGATCGCGGCCATGACGTGGGGATGGATCGTGGCGGCGTTGTCGGAGAAAAAGCGCATGGTCAGGACATGCTGCGATGCAGTGATGGCGTCAACAAGGGCTTCGACCAAGTCGTTCCCTTCTACTTCGTCATCCTGGGCTCGACCCAGGATCCAGAGCCACGAGGCGTGTCATTCGTGGCTCTGCATCCTGACTTTCGTCAGGATGACGGCGGGGGCGGGGATCGCGTCCCCTCGCTTAACGAGGGCTTCGACCGCGACGCACCCTTCTGCTTCGTCATCCTGGGCTCGACCCAGGATCCAGAGCCACGGGCGGGGTCATTTGGGGCTCTGGATCCTGACTTTCGTCAGGATGACGGCGGGGGCGGGGATCGCGGCCCCTCGCTTAACGGGGGCTTCGACCGCGACGCACCCTTCTGCTTCGTCATCCTGGGCTCGACCCAGGATCTAGAGCCACGAGGCGTGTCATTCGTGGCTCTGGGTCCTGACTTTCGTCAGGATGACGGGGTGGGGGGGACGTCACTGCTCCCCGTCATACCCCGGCTCGTCCTCGGGCGGGCGGCGATCGTCGCGTAGTGGCGGTCCCTCCTGCCGGTCGCGATGCGAGGGTCCGACCGAGATCGTGCCGTCCTCACCCATTTTGAGGTTCAGCCCGAGACCCTCGATCTCGCCGCCCAGCGGCAGCACGGCATTGTCCTCCTCGTCCGACGGCAGCGCGTCCGGATCGACCTCCTCGACCGCGGGTGGCGGGGCTGCGACAGGCGCGATGCCGAGCGCGGACTGCATGAAGTCGCGCCAGATCCGCGCCGGGATCCCACCGCCCGACAGCCCGGGGTTCGAGGAATTGTCGTCGTTGCCGACCCACACGCCGACCACGAGATCGCGCGCGAAGCCGACGAACAGCGCGTCCTTGTTGTCCGAGGTCGTGCCGGTCTTGCCGAACGCATCGACCGTCAGGTTCGCCTGCCGCCCGGTGCCGTTCCGGATCGACGCCGCGAGCAGATCGAGCATCTCGTCATGGATCTTCGACGGGATCTCGGTCGCGCCGCCGGTCAGCGACTGGTACCAGCCCTTCTCGCGGACGTCGGCCAGGCCGCGCGGCTGGACCGGATATTGCTCGCGCGCGATCGCGGCATAGGCGGCGGTCAGTTCGAGCAGCGACACGGTCGAGGTGCCCAGCCCGATCGTCGCCTCGTTCGGGATCGGCGTCGAGATCCCCAGATCGCGCGCTGCCTTGATCACCGCCTTGACGCCGACCTGTTGCGTCAGTCGCGCCGCCGCGACGTTGGACGAGCGGGCGAACGCCTGGCGCAGCGTGATCGTCCCCTGATAGCGGCCGTCGCTGTTCTTGGGCGACCAGTCGCCGATCGTCACCGGGCGGTCCTCGATCGTCGAATCGGGGGTCAGCCCCTGGCGCATCGCGGCCAGATACACGAACAGCTTGAAGGTCGAGCCCGGCTGACGCCGCGCCTGAGTCGCGCGGTTGAACGGGCTCTTGCGATAGTCCTTCCCGCCGACCATCGCGACGACGCGGCCATCCGGGCGCATCGCGACCAGCGCGACCTGCGCCTGACGAAGGCCTGCGCGCGCGACGGTACGCTCGGCGGCGCGTTGCAGGCGCGGATCGAGCGTGGTCTGGACGGTCGTTTCGGTCTTCACCTCGCCGGCCTGATCGCGCGCTTCGGGGAGGATCCAGTCGGCGAAATAGGTGCCGTTCGGCAGTTGCCCGGGGCGGCTGGCGAGGACGCGCTGCGGGCGGACCGCGTCGCCCTCGGCCTTGGTCAGGAAGCCTGCCGCGACCATCGCGCCGACGACGACGGCCTGGCGCTTGCGCGCGCCTTCGAGGTTGGAGGTGGGGGCCAGCCGCGACGGTGCTTTCACCAGTCCGGCGAGCATCGCCGCTTGCCCCACGTTCAGCGTGTCGGGCGTGCGGCCGAAATAATGCTTGGCCGCCGCGCTGATCCCGTAGGTGTTGTCGCCGAAATAGACGTTCGAGAGATAACGCGAGAGAATCTCGTCCTTCGACAGCCACGCCTCGAGCCAGAAGGCGATCATCGCCTCGCGGATCTTCCGCGTTGCGGTGCGGTCCGAATCGAGGAACGCGTTCTTCGCCAGCTGTTGCGTGATTGTCGAGCCGCCCTGGCGCACGCCGCCCGAGCCCATGTTCGCCCACGCCGCGCGCGCGATGCCGCGCGGATCGACGCCCCAGTGCGAGTAGAATCGCCGATCCTCGATCGCGAGGAACGCCTGGGTCACGTGCGGCGGCAGCTTGGCCGCATCGACCGGCTTGCCAATGATCGCACCGCGCCGCGCGATCGGCGTGCCGTCGTCCGCAGTGAGCGTGATCGAGGGCGGCGTCGGCGGCTGGAGCGATTTCGACAGCGGCGCGGTGATTGCCAGCCAGATGATCGCGATCACCAGCAGGACGATGCCGATGCCAAAGCCGCGCAGGATCCACCGGCCGATCGGACGCTTGCGGCGCGGTACGGTGCCAGTCGCGTAGGGCGGCAGCGCGTCGCGGTCGTCATAGGGCTCGGGATCGTCACCGTCCCGCTCCGCGTCGTATTTCTGGCGCAGGCGTTCGCGTTCGCTGATCAGCCGCCCGCGCTCATACGCATAGGGCTCGCGGTCGCCGTGCGAATCGGCGCCGGCGCGGCCGGCACTGGAACGGTTGGTGTCGAAGGGGTCGGGGCGCATCGGTCGTTCCAGCGGGTCGGCCAGGCGGCGGACTTCAGGTGTATTATCGTTATATGACAGTTCGGGCAAGTCTCGGCCTGCGACGCCCGTTCCTGCGCATGCTTAACGTGTACAGGGGCTTAGCGACAGCGGTACGACGTCTCCAGGACGAGAACCGACCGAAGCCCTGTTGTCATCGCGCGGCGAAACGGGAAAGAGCATCTCATGACGTTCGAACAGGATGAAACCGTGGCCGCTTCCGACACTCTCCCCCTCGTCGTCGGCATCGGCGGAACGATCGGCGGCGTTTCGTCGACCGAGCGCGCGCTGCGGATCGCGCTCGATGCGGTCGAGAAGCAGGGCTATCGCACGCAGATGTTCGGCGGCGCCGACATGGCACGGCTGCCGTTGTTCGACCCGAAGGCGACGACCCGGACCGCAGACGAGCGGGCGTTCGTCGAGGCCGTACGCGGCGCATCGGCGGTGATCATCGCCAGCCCAGGCTATCACGGCAGCATCTCGGGCGTGGTGAAGAACGCGCTCGACCTGCTGGAGGAAACCGCGCGCGACGAGCGGCCGTATCTGGCGGACATGCCGGTCGGGCTGATCGCCACGGCCTATGGCTGGCAGGCGACGGGGAGCACGATCGCGGCATTGCGCTCGATCGTCCACGCGCTGCGCGGCTGGCCGACGCCGTTTGCGGCGGCGATTAATACGCAGGTGACCAAGTTCGACGACGAGGGCGGCGCGAGCGATCCTGCGGTGATCGAGCAGTTGCGCTTGGTCGGCCACCAAGTCGCCCGGTTCGCGCCGCTGTCCGAGCCGGCGAACTAACCAGTCCGTCATCCTGGGCTCGACCCAGGATCCAGCGCCACGAACGGCGTCGTCAGCGGCGCTGGATCCTGACTTACGTCAGGATGACGAAGGGGCCTTACTTCAGGCCGCCGCCGAGCGAGCGGTAGAGTTCGACCGCATTGCTGTCGCGCACCAGCCGCGTCGCGAGCAGGCTTTGTTGCGCGGTGTAGAGCGCACGCTGCGAATCGAGCGTGTTCAGGAACGGGTCGATCCCGGCGCGGAAGCGAAGCTGCGACAGATTATACGCCCCCGCCGCGTTGTCGCGGAGTGACGACTGCGCCTCGAGCTGGCTGTTGATGGTGCCGCGACGCGCCAACGCGTCGGCGACTTCGCGGAAGCCGGTCTGGATGCTCCTCTCATACGTCGCCAGCATCGCGTCGCGCGTCGCCTTGGCGTATTGCAGATTGCCCTTGTTGCGGCCGAAATCGAAGATCGGCTGCGTGACAGACGGAGCGACCGACCATTGCTGGCTGCCGCTGCCGAACAGGTTCGACAGGCCGAGGCTGAGCGTACCGAACGCCGCGGTGAGCGAGATGTTCGGGAAGAACGCCGCGCGTGCCGCGCCGATGTTCGCGTTGGCGGCGATCAGGTTGTGCTCGGCCGCCGCGACGTCGGGGCGGCGCAACAGCACCTCCGACGACAGGTTGGCGGGCAGGTTCTCCAGCGTCGGCGTCTTGTCCGGCATCCGTGCGGGAAGCAGGTCCTGCGTCACGGTCGTCCCGGCGAGCAGGTTGAGCGCGTTCTGGTCCTGCGCGATCAGCGTGGTCGCGTCGGCTATGTCCGAGCGCGCCTGGTCATAGGTGGTGCGCGCCTGACGCACTTCGAGTTCGGATGCGATGCCGATCCGGAACCGGTCCTGCGTGAGCTTCAGCGTCTGGCCGAACGCGCGCTCGGTATCCTGCGCGATCTTCAGGCGGTCCTGGTCCGCGGCCATCGTCAGCCACGCGGTTGCGGTCTCCGAGATGAGCGACACCTGGGCGGCGTTGCGATTCTCCTCCGCCGCGAAATACGCTTCCTGTTGCGCCTGAGTGAGGTTGCGGATGCGGCCGAAGAGATCGATCTCCCATGCCGAAACGCCGATATTGGCCGAGTAGATGTCGGCGCGTCCGCTGCCCGTGACGGCCGTGCCCGCGCCGCCGGTACCACCACCGGTGCCGGTGCCCGTTCCGGTACCGCCACCGACGCTACCGCCCGTGCCGCCACCGACACCGCCTACGCCGCCGCCCACCGCGCCGAACGGCGACTTCTGGTAGGTCGCGCTGCCGGTCGCACCGATCGTCGGGAACAGGTCTGCGCGCTGGACGCGGTATTGCGCGCGTGCCTGTGCGACGTTGGCGACAGCGATGCGGACGTCGCGGTTATTGTCGAGCGCGAGGCGGATCACGCCGCGCAGGCGGTCGTCCGTGAAGAACGCCTCCCATGCCGTGTCCGCCGGCACGATCGCGCTCGCGGCGTTGCCCGCCGCATAGGCGGGGCCGGTCGGTCCGCTCGGCGCTACGGGAAGCTCCGGGCGGACGTATTTGGGAGCGAGGTTGCACCCGGCGAGCGTAAGCCCGGCGGCGAACGTGAGCGCGGTGCGGCTGGAGATCTTGGTCGAGAACATCTGGATCAGGCCTCCTGCGGCCGCTGGTCGTGGGGCGGGTGACGAGTGTCGTCATGGCCGCCATCACGGTTGTCATCATCATTGCGGACCTGATCGCGGTCTTGCCCCGCGCCGGCCTTGTCCTGCTTGAAGACGCGCTTCACGAGCAGGAAGAACAGCGGGACGAAGAAGATCGCAAGGACGGTCGCGGACAGCATGCCGCCGACCACCGCCCAGCCGATCGCGTTCTGGCCGCCGGCACCCGCACCGCTCGACAGCGCGAGCGGCAGCACGCCGAAGATGAACGCGAACGACGTCATCAGGATCGGGCGAAGGCGAAGCTTCGCCGCCTCGACCGCGGCATCGGCCGCGTTCATCCCGTCGCCCATCTTCTCCTCGGCGAATTCGACGATCAGGATCGCGTTCTTCGCCGCCACGCCGATCGTCGTGATCAGCCCGACCTGAAGGTAGATGTCGTTGTTCAACCCGAAGAGCATCGCCGCGCCGACCGCGCCGAGGACGCCGAGCGGCACCACGAGCAGGACGGCGATCGGGATCGACCAGCTCTCGTATAGCGCCGCCAGGCAGAGGAACACGATCAGCAGCGACAGCGCATAGACCGTGGTCGACTGGCCGGAGGACAGGTTTTCCTCGTAGCTGAGGCCGGTCCACTCATAGCCGATGCCGGGGGGCAGCTTGGCCGCCATCTCTTCCATCGCGGCGATCGCGGCGCCGCTGCTGACGCCGGGTGCCGGCGAGCCCATGATCTCGAAGGAGGCCACGCCGTTATAGCGCTCGAGTCGTGACGGGCCGTAGTTCCAGCTCGTCGTCGAGAAGGACGAGAAGGGCGCCATCGCATTGCTGGTCGTGCCGCGGACGTAGAAGTTGCCGAGATCGGCCGGCGACGTGCGGAACGGTGCGTCGGCCTGCACGAACACCTTCTTCACGCGACCGCGGTCGATGAAGTCGTTGATGTACGCGCCACCGAACGCGGTGCTGACGGTCGTGTTGATGTCCGACTGGCTGAGGCCGAGCGCACCCGCCTGCGCCTGGTCGACGTTGAGTTTCAGCTGTGGCGCATCCTCAAGGCCGTTCGGGCGGACCTGCATCAGGCGCTTGTCCTGGCTGGCCATGCCGAGCAGCATGTTGCGCGCCTCGAGCAGTTTCTCGTGACCGACGCCGGCATTGTCCTTCAGCATGAAGTCGAAGCCGTTGGCGTTGCCGAGTTCCTGCACGGCGGGCGGCACGAAGCCGATGACCATGCCCGCACGCACACCCGCAAGCGCCTGGTTGGCGCGCCCCGCGACCGCGGCGACGGTGTTGTCCTTGCCGCTGCGGTCTTCCCACGGCTTGAGCTGGATGAAGGCGATGCCGACATTCTGGCCCTGGCCGACGAAGCCGAACCCGCTGATCGTGAAAATGCCCGAGATATTGGCCTTCTCGTCGATCAGGAAGTGATCGCGGACCTTGTCCATCGTCCGCGCGGTTTCCTCCATCGGGGTTCCCGACGGCATCGAGACCTGCGCGAACATGACGCCCTGATCTTCCTCGGGAAGGAAGCCCGACGGCAGGCGCAGGAAGATGAACGCCATCGCGACGACGATCACGGCATAGACCAGCATCGTGCGGACCCAGCCCTTCTCGACCCGGCGCAGGCCGTTGCCGTATTTGCCGACGCCCTTGTCGAAGGTGCGGTTGAACCAGCCGAAGAAGCCCTTCTTCTCGGCATGGCCGTCCTTGGCGGGCTTCAGGATCGTGGCGCACAGCGCCGGCGTCAGGATCAACGCGACCAGCACCGACAGCGCCATCGACGATACGATGGTGATCGAGAACTGGCGGAAGATCACACCGGTCGAGCCGCTGAAGAACGCCATCGGCAGGAACACCGCGGACAGCACCAGGCCGATGCCGACCAGCGCGCCGCTGATCTCGTCCATCGACTTCTTGGCGGCTTCCTTCGGGGAAAGCCCCTCCTCCTGGATCAGGCGTTCGACGTTCTCGACGACGACGATCGCGTCATCGACGAGCAAGCCGATCGCCAGCACCATGCCGAACAAGGTCAGCGTGTTGATCGTGAACCCCGCGACCTGGAGCACGGCCAACGAGCCGAGCAGCACGACCGGGACCGCGATCGTCGGGATCAGCGTCGCGCGGAAGTTCTGGAGGAACAGGAACATCACGAGGAAGACGAGGACGATCGCCTCGATCAGCGTGTGGATCACCTGCTCGACCGACAGCCGGACGAACGTCGAGTTGTCGATCGGGAAGGCGACCTTGACGTCGGGCGGGAACTGCTTGGCGATCCGCGCGACCTCGGCCTTGACGAGCGTGACGGTATCGAGCGCGTTGGCGCCCGGTGCCAGCTTCACGCCGAAGCCTGCTGCCTGCTTGCCGTTATAGCGCGCCTGGAAGCTGTAGTTTTCCGAACCCATCTCGACGCGCGCGACGTCCGACAGACGCACGGTCGCACCGCTGGTTGCCGACCGGACGATGATCGCGCGGAACTGCTCAGGTGTCTGGAGACGAGTCTGCGCGGTGACGGTCGCGTTGAGCGACTGGCCCTTCACCGCAGGAAGGCTGCCGACCTGTCCGGCCGAAACCTGTGCGTTCTGCGCGGTCAGGGCCGAGGTGATGTCGGTGACGGTGACGCCGAGGTTCGACATCTTGAACGGATCGACCCAGATCCGCATCGAATATTGCGCGCCGAACACCTGCGTGTCGCCGACGCCCTTGATGCGGCTGAGCGGATCCTGGAGCTTGGAGGCGATCATATCGCCGAGATCGACCTGGTCGTGCGCGCCATTCTCGGAATAGGCGGCGATGACGAGGAGGAAGTTGGCAGTCGCCTTTGTCACGCGGAGACCCGCCTGCTGCACTTCCTGCGGCAGGAGCGGCGTCGCCTGTTGCAGCTTGTTCTGCACCTGGACCTGCGCGATGTCGGGATCGGTGCCCTGCTCGAAGGTGAGCGTGATCGCGAGGTTGCCCGAGCCGTCAGACGTCGAGGCGAAGTAGCGAAGGTTGTCGATGCCCTTCATCTGCTGCTCGATGATCTGCGTCGTCGTGTTCTCGAGCGTCTGTGCGTCGGCGCCCGGATAGGACGTCGCAACCGTCACCTTGGGGGCAGCGATCTCAGGGAACTGCGCGATCGGCAGCGAGCGGATCGCGAGGATGCCCGCCAGCATCAGGATGATGGCGATGACCCACGCGAAGATGGGTCGGTCGATGAAATAGCGTGACATGGGCGGTTACTTCCCGGCCTGCGTGGTGCCAGCGGCTGGTGCGGCGCCGTTGCCGGGCGTCTTGCCGACCTGCTGCGGGGCAGCGGGCTTGACGGTCGCGCCAGGGCGCAGGTTGAGCAGGCCCTCGACGATCAGCTTGTCGCCGGGCTTCAGGCCGCTGGTGACGATCCACTTGTCGCCGATCACGCGGTCCGTCGTCACGTTACGCTGTTCGACCTTGTTCTGCGCGTTGACGACCAAGGCCGTCGCACCGCCACGCGGATCGCGCGTGATGCCGGCGGTCGGCGCCATGATCGCCTGGCTGCGCGTACCCTCGACCAACTTCGCGCGGACGTACATGCCCGGGAGCAACAGGCCGTTGGGGTTCGGGAAGCTCGCGCGCAGCGTCACCGCGCCGGTGGTCTGGTCGACCGTGACTTCGGAGAATTGCAGGCGACCCTCGACCGGGTAGGTGCTGCCGTTCGGAAGGATGAGCTGGACGCGGGCGCTACCGTCGCCGCGCGTCACGCCGCCGGTCGCCATCGCCTGCTTGAGATCAAGCAGCTGCGCCGCCGACTGGACGACGTCGACATAGACGGTGTTGGTGCGCTGGATCGTCGCGAGCGGATCGGTCTGGCCCATCTGGACCAGCGCGCCGACGGTCACGAGCGACCGGCCGATGCGACCCGAGATCGGCGCCTTGATGCGCGTGAAGCCGAGGTTGACGCGGGCCGACTGGACCGCTGCCTGCTGCGCTGCAACATTGGCGCGAGCCTGCTGCGCGGACGCAGTGGCGTTGTCCGCCTCCTGCTTGCTGACCGCGTTGAGCTGCACGAGCTGGCCGTAGCGCTGCGCCTGGAGTCGGGTCGCGTTGATCTGAGACTGGGCGGCGCCGAGCTGGCCCTGCGCGCTGGCGAGCGCCGCGCGGTAGGGGGCGTCCTCGACCGCGTAGAGGACCTGGCCCTTGCTGACCATCGCGCCCTCGGTGAACAGCCGGTCGCGGACCACGCCGCTAACCTGCGGGCGGACTTCCGAGGTTTCCACCGCGGCGATACGACCGGGAAGCTCCGACGTCAGGACGACCGATTCCTCGGCGACAGTGACGACGCCGACGGTCGGGGTCGGCGGCGGCGGCGCAGCCTGCTCCTTGCCGCAAGCCGACAGCAGGACAAGTGCGGCCAGTGCCACAGATCCCTTGAGGTTCAATCGCTGCATGTTGAGCATCCCGACGTCCGTGCAGAAGAGTTTTATCGGAATGAACGTTCATTCCGCTTGCTTGCCCGCTATGATCGTGCGAGCGGCGGGTCAACCAAAAAACGCGTTGAGGATATGATTTTGAGTGCAGTGCAGCATGAGATGGGGAGCCGCGAGCGTATCGTTGCCGCAGCCCGTCACCTGTTTGCGACCCAAGGGTTTCATCAGACTCCGATGTCCGAACTGGCCGTCGCGGCGGGCGTATCGGTCGGCCAGATCTATCGGCTGTTCACCGGCAAGAACGCGGTGATCCAGGCAATCGTCATGGAAGACGCCGCTGCGAAGATGGCCGAGTTGCAGACGATGAACGACTCGGTGAAGTCCGAGGGATTGTCGATCGAGGAGGGGTTCGTCGAACTCGCACGCCGCGCTTTGTCGAAGGGCGACGAGGCGCTGTCGTTCGAGATCATGGCCGAGGCGCACCGCAACGCCGATGTCGCCGACACGATCGCTGACCTGTGTCGCGACTTCCGCCGTATGATCCGCGAACTCGCCTGCGTCGCGAATCCGGACTTGCAGGAAAACGAGCTGGAGGGGGCCGAGGAACTCATCCTCGCCTTCATGTTCGGGCTGGGCCACCGGACCTTGTCGCGACCTCGTCTGTCGGAGGATGAGACGGCGCGGCTGACGGGGCGGATGATCCTGGCGGCAGTGCGCGCGCTTTGAAGCCGCGTAGAAAACCCCGTTCGTGCTCAGTAGCGATCGAGTAGCTTCGCAGAAGCGTATCGAAGCATCGGTTCCGCACGCTAGCCTGTCCTTCGATACGCCCTCTCGATACGCGGCCATGCCGCTACGCGATGGCTACTCAGGACGAACGGTAGAGGACTCGAAAGGCGAATGAGTCCCTTGTTGTAGTGTGCGCCTTCTATCGTACCGCGGCGCGAAGGGTGGCGCGGACGCCGGTGTGCGTTGGGTCGTACTCGACGATCGACTGGAGGCTCTGCGCCATCGCGCGGATCAGCTTGGTGCCCAGCCCGGTGCCGCGCGGGACGGCGTCTTCGGGGATGCCGCAGCCATCGTCCTCGACCGCAAGCAGGAAGATGTCGTCGTCGATCCGGCGTAACGCCACGCGGACTTCGCCGCCGCCGGTGGGGTAGGCGTATTTGCAGGCGTTGGTGACGAGTTCGGTGACGATGACGCCGAGCGACACCGCGCGGTCGGTGGGCAGGCGAATCGGCTCGGCGGCGAGGCTGAGCGCACGGGGGAGCGCTTCGGTCGACCAGGTCTCGGCGAGTTCGTCGACCAGCGCGCCGAGATATTCTTGCATGTCGACATTCTCGACGTCGTTGCTGGTATAGAGCCGGCGGTGGACCTGCGCGATCGCCTGGATGCGGCGCTGCGTATCTTCGAGCGCTTCTCGCGCCGAAGGATCGGTCAGCGCGGTCGCCTGGAGCCGGACCATCGCCGAGACGAGTTGCAGCGAGTTGGCGACTCGGTGGTTCACCTCGCCGAGCAGGGCCTCGAGTCGCGCGTTGCTGGCGCGCAGGTCGGCCTCGGCGGACGCCTTGTCCTGTTCGAGCAGCGCCCGCGCGCGCACCTGTTCGAACGAGGCGTCGAGCAGGTCGAAGAAATCCTCGCCGACGGTCTTCACGACATAGTCCGCCGCGCCCGCCTTCAGCGCCGCGACCGCGATGCGGCCTTCCTCCGAGCCCGTGACGTATACCACAGGGGGTGGATCGGGCAGCCGGCGGAGCGCTTCGAGCGTTTCGAGGCCGTCCATGCCAGGCATGTAGTGATCGACCGCGATCAGGTCGAAGCGCTCGGCGGCGGCCTTCACGACGCCCTCGGCTCCCGTCTCGGCGACGGTCATCCGGTAGCCGCGACGATCGAGCGCACGCGCCGCCAGCCGCCGGATCCCGGCGTCGTCATCGATATAGAGGACGCTCGGTCCGCTCACTCGGCTTCGGGAACCTGGATCACCGACAGGAACAGCCCGAGCTGGCGGATGGCCTGCGCGAAACTCTCATAGTTCACCGGCTTGGTGATGTAGACGTTGCAGCCCAGATCATAGCAACGCTCGATCTCGACCTTGTCGTCGGTGGTGGTCAGCACGACGACGGGCGTGCGGCGCAGCGGGCTGCTCTCCGCCTTGATCCGCGCGAGAATGTCCGTCCCGCTCATGTCCGGCAGGTTGAGATCGAGCAGGATCATGGCCGGGCCGCTCTTCGCAGGGCCCTCAGCGGCGTGGAACAGGAAATCCAGCGCGCTGGTGCCGTCGGTGAAGTGACGGATGTCGTTCAGGATGCCGGCGCGCCGGATGTTCTTCTCGATGAGACGGGCATGCCCCTCGTCATCCTCGATCATCACGATACCGACGGTCTTGTGATCGTTCATGCTGCGTCCTGGATGGTCATGTGGGTCGGCAGGTTAAGCCGGAAGGTCGCGCCGGCGCCAAGCGTCGACTGCACGTCGATCGTGCCGCCCAGACGATAGGCGAGTGCGCGGACATGTGCGAGTCCGATACCTTCGCCCGGCTGGTCCTGCGCACCCGACCGGCGGAACAGGTCGAACACGCGCTGGTGATCGCGCGCATCGATGCCGCGGCCGTTGTCGACCACCGACAGGATGACGCGGCCACGTTCGGTATGGCCCCTGACCGTGATCTCGCCGGGGCGACCGGGTTGCAGGTATTTGGTCGCGTTCTCGATCAGGTTCGACAGGATCTGTTCGAGCGCGAGGCGATCGGTGACGATCGGCGGCATCGGCCGCTCGACGCGCACCACGGCACCGCGATCGTCGACGATGTGCTGCATCGCGCCGACGATCGTATCGACCAGTTGCGCCGGGTCGATATGTTCGGGGGCGATCGTCCGGCGACCTTCGCGCGCGAGCTTGAGGATGGCGTTGATCAGCCGGTCCATCTTCTGCGTCGAGGTGCGGATGAAACCGATCGCCTCGGGCAAGTCCTCGCGCGCTGCCATCCGCGCGTCCTGCGTAAGGATGTGCGGCGCGTCGGCTTCGGCACGGTCGACCAGTTCGCCGAGCGGCCCCGCGGCGGCGGCGAGTTCGGCGGTGAAGCCCATCACGTTGACCAGCGGCGAGCGCAGATCGTGACTGACGATATAGGCGAAGCGCTGGATCTCCTCGTTCGCGCGGCTGAGATCGGCGGTGCGTTCGGCGACCTGCTCCTCGAGCGTTTCGTTGAGGGTGCGCAGGCTGTTGCGCGAGCGGGCGAGGTCGGCGGTGTAGCGACGGATGAGCAGGACCGCGAGGATCGCGACGATGAGCAGCAGCGTCGCGGCCAACCCGGCGACCGAGAGGAACAATGCGCTGGTGCGTTCCTGCCGCTCGGTCCGGATCGCGAGCAGGCGGACTTCGTCGGCGGCCATCGCCTGGAGGCGGTAGCGGATGCTGCGCATCAACGGCACGCTGGCGTCGACCGCGAACCGGCGCTGCGCTTCGGCGATCCGGCCCGAGGCTACCAGGGTCATCGATTGCGTCCGGAGCGCGCGCAACTGGACGAACCGCGGCTGGATCAGTGCGAGCCGCGCGATCTGGTTGCGGTTGTCGCGCGTCAGGTAACGCAGCTTGCGGATCGACGGCACCAGATTGCCCGCGGTCCGCGCATAGGCGGTGGCGAACAGCGGTTTGCCGGCCAGTATGTAGCCGCGCCGCGCGGTCTCGGATTGCTCCATCTGGATCTGGAGCGTCGCCACCGCCTGGCGGACGTCCTGCGTGTGGAGGATCTCGGCGGTATAGGCGCGGTTGCGGACCGTGATCCAGCCGATCGCGATCGCCGCGGCAGCCAGCGCGATGAAGCCAAGCGTCATGAACGCGACCAGCCAGCGCGCGACGCGCCCTTCCGACGACGGCAATTTCAAGCGTACACGCACCATAGGATACCGACCTACGTTAAGGCAGGTCGTTACGCCAGCGATACTGACCTGAGGCAAAGCAATGGTGTTTCCCTTACGATCCTCCCCCGCCAGGGGGAGATGGCTGGCGCTTGCCAGACGGAGGGGGAGGACACGGAACAGAGGTTTCCCTTACCTCCCCCTCCGACGCCTTCGGCGCCACCTCCCCCTGGCGGGGGAGGACCGCAAGAGCGTCCGCTACAGCAACAGGTCCTGCGCGCTGGCCTTGCCGACTCGGCCGCCGCCGCTGCGGCGGTCCATCTCGTGGTTGGCGGTGAAGCGAATGTCAGGGTCGCGGTCGGTCATGAATGCCATCAGCGTCTCGTGATCGAGCTCGGACCATTCCTTGCCGCGATCGGGCCCGTAGCGGACGCGGGGGATGAGACCGGGATCGCGCGACCATTCGAGCAATTGCGCAAGACTCGCCTCGTTGAGCATGTCGCGCAGGTGGAATGCGGTGACGTAGGCGTCGGGGAAGGCGCGGTGCGCGGGGAGCCCGCGCTCATGCTCCATGCCGTGGGGCTTGCGCCAATAGCGCAGCACCTGGTTGGAGAAGCTCGGCGAGTCGGGCCAGAGCCGCAGCGCACACTTCCACGTGCAGATCCACTCGGCATCGCGGGTCAGCGCGGGGGTGCAGAACTTCTGCTCGAAATCGGCGCGGTGTGCAGCGAGCGCCAAGCGGCGGGGCCAGGGATCGAGGACCTGGCGTGCGCAGTCATGCCACCACGGCGCGTCGGCGACATGCTCGTCGAGGATGTGGTGGATCGCCTGCGTGACCGGCGGGATCAGCCGGCCGGGATTGACGAGCAGGCTGCCGCCTTCGCCGTAGATCTCCCAGCGGCCATCCTCGCCGAGCGCGACGTCCTGCCAACCGATCTCGCAGACGCCGTGCGCGGGCGGGGCCGAGCCGGTGGTCTCCAGGTCGACGACCCGGATCATCTGGGGTTGCTGCTTGGGCTTAGGATAGGGGGGCGCCATGCCCGCCATGTGGGGACAAAAGCGCGCTTAATCCAGCGCGTATGTATCCTCGACGTCGAGTTCGCGGACGCCGCGACGTTGGCGCGCGCGGTCGACGAGCTTGCGCAAGCCTTCGCGGCGTTCGCGCGCCATCGGGATATCGCGGAGCGTGAATTCGCCGCCGTGCGTGGTGCGATCGCTCGAGGTGAGGGTGATCGTGCCGATGTCGGTCATCTGGTTGAGCAGCGAATAGCCGAGGCGGACGTCCTTGATCCGGTAAAGCTCGACCTCGTCGATCGTCTTGAACAGGATGCCACGTTTGATGATCAGCCGCTGGTCGGTGATCTCGTACGCCGCGCTGCGGTTCTTGAGCCAGCGGACGCCGATGAGGACGAAGCCGATTCCGACTAGGCAGGTGAGCAGCGTTCCCCAGCCGGCAAAGCTGCCGAGCAGCCAGCGGCGCGTGCTGGAGCGGAATTCATCGACTGGGCGCTCCACGGGGGGACTCCTTGGGGGGGGGGGGGTGGCGGGACGGTAGGCGAGGGGGATGGCGTGTCAATCATGTGCCGCCGCTGCCTTAAGTACTGCGACGATTCCCCGCGTTGTCGTCATCCCCGCGAAGGCGGTACGCAATTCTGAGGGCAAGCTTGCAACCTGCACCACCCCGGCGAAGGCCGGGGTCCAATTTGGTGACGTTGCTAACCGATGCCGGCTCTTCGTTAATTCTACCTTTCCACTTGGGCCCCGGCCTTCGCCGGGGTGGCGGTCTAGTTGAGCCGCCCGTTGCGGATCACGCCGCTCGCCGCCAGCTGCACATCAACCTCACTCAGCAACGCATCGAGCGCCGTCTGGTCCTTCGCCTCCGCGCGCACCGTCAGCATCGCCTGCGTGTTCGAGGCGCGGAGTAGCCACCAGCCGTCGGCGGTCGTCACGCGCGCGCCATCGGTGAGGTTCATGTCCGCGCCACCCGCCTGCAACCGCGCAATCACCTCATCCACCACCGCGAATTTGCGCGTATCCTCGACTGGAAAGCGCAGGTCGGGCGTCGCGACCAGCGCCGGCATCGCGTCGCGCAGGTCGGTGAGCGAGCGCCCCGAAAGATGCACTGCACGGATCAGCCGCACCGCCGCATATTGCGCGTCGTCGAACCCGTAATATTCGCCCGCAAAGAACAGGTGCCCGCTGAGCTCGCCACCGATCGGGGCGCCGGTACGAGTCATCGCGGTCTTCATCAGGCTGTGGCCGGTCGCCGCCATCACCGGCTCGCCGCCCAACGCGGCGATTCGGTCGAACAGCGCCTGGCTCGACTTCACGTCAGCGACGATCGGCGCGCCGGGGTGTTCGCGCAGTGCAGGTTCGACCAATATGGAGAGAATCTGATCTCCCCAGAGCACGCGTCCCAGCCCGTCGACTGCACCGATCCGGTCGCCGTCCCCGTCGAAGGCCAGTCCGAAATCGAGGTTCTTCTCCGCGACCAGGCGCTTCAGGTCGGCGAGGTTGGACTCTTCGGTAGGATCGGGATGATGGTTGGGAAACTTGCCGTCGACATCGGCGAAGATCACATGATGCTCTCCCGGCAACAGCTGGACGAGCTTCTCGATCACCGGGCCCGCGGCGCCGTTGCCCGTGTCCCAGCCGATCCGGTACGCGCCGCCGGCATAGCCCGCCATCAGCCGTCCGACATAGGCGTCGAGCACGTCAGCGTGCGTAACCTCGCCCGCGCCTTCGCTCCAGGCGCCCGAGGCGGCGAGCGCCGCGAGGTCTTGGATATCGTCCCCGAAAAATGGCGCGTGCGCATGCACCATCTTGAAGCCGTTATAGTCGGGGGGATTATGGCTGCCGGTTACCTGGATGCCGCCATCCACTTCTAGCGTCGCCTCGGCGTAATACAGCATTGGGGATGTACTGAGGCCGATGCGGACGACGTCCACCCCGCCTGCGACGAGGCCGGACACAAGCGCCGCTTCGAGGTCGGGCGAGGAGTTGCGGCCGTCATAGCCTACGGCCACGCGCGTTCCGCCCGAGGCACGTATGCGGGTGGCAAAGCCGCGCCCGATCGCGACGGCGTCGGCAGGGCCTAGCGCTTCGCCGACGATCCCGCGGATGTCGTATTCTCGGAGCGAGGTCGGGTCGAACAGGTGAGTCATGGGCCTCTCGACGATTATGTCTCACTCCTGTTCCCCCGCAAACGCGGGGTCCAGGAGCCAAGAGCGATAGTGTTTGTAACCCTAAGCTCCTGCGTTCGCAGGAGAACACGCCGTTACCGGGTCCGCTTCAGTAGCAGGTCGCGGGCGGCGTTTACCCGGCGGGTCAGGTCGGTCGAGCCGCCGCGGTCTGGGTGGACCGAAGCGATCAGGCGGCGGTGGGCGCTGCGGATCGCGTCGGCGTCCGCGGTGCGATCGATGCCGAGGATCGAACGCGCCTCCGCTTCGTCCGTGACGACGACCCGTTCAGCCTTGGGCTTCGGCTTTGGGCGCAGGTAATGCCAGGCCAGCCAGATGAAGATGGCGGCGACGATCCACTTCACGCAGCCACGTCCGGTGCACGCTCGGCGAGCACTTCCGGCAGCTGCAACGCTGCCATCATCTCGCGCAGTTCCTGGCGCGCGGCGACATGGCCGAGGCCCATGCTGCCAAACGCCTTCGAATCGATCATCGTCAGGCCGGCGGGGAACATCTCGCGGTAGATTACGCGCTCGCCGAGCCCTGGAATGATCCGGAAGCCTACGCGCTTGGCCAGTTGCGCCAGCGCATCCGAGACGCGGCGCATGTTGCGCGCCTCGATATGCTGGAGGCGGTTGCGGAGCACGACCCAGTCGATCGTCGTCCCGTCGGCGCGCGCGCGCTGCTTGCGTGCATCCCAGATGAGTTCGGAATAGAAGCTCGGACGCGTGACCTGATACGTCTCGGGATCGACCTGGCCGATCAGATCGAAGTCGACGAAGCTGTCGTTCATCGGCGTGACCAAGGTGTTCGCCAGCGCCGCCGCGGTGCGCGCGAACGGATCGTCGCGGCCCGGCGTATCGACGACGAGGAAGTCCGCGCCCTCGCACAGCGAATGCCACAGATCCTCGAACTGGTCCTCGCTCTGGTCCGACAGCGTCGCGTGGCGCGGCATCGGCAGCACCGAGCCGTTGCGCTTCATCGTCTCGGCGCGGTTGTCGAGATAGCGGCCGACGGTGCGCTGACGATGATCGAGGTCGAGACACGCGACGCGCGCGCCCTTGGCAGCCAGCGCGATCGCGACGTGCACCGCGGTCGTCGACTTTCCCGTGCCGCCCTTCTCGTTGGCGAACACGATGACGTGCGTGGGAACATGCGTCGACGCGGCCGCTGGCAGGGAGGCGGCAACGGGCGTAGAAGCGGGGGTCTGTTGGGGGCCCGTGGCCAACGCGCGTTTCCTTATTGATCGTGGAGGTCACCCTTCATAGAAGCCGCGACCGCACTTATCGAGTAGGAGTTTCACGTGGACATCGTCCGGGACCTGAATGCGTTGCGCGACAGCGTCGCCGCCTTCCGCGCGGCGGGGCAGCGCGTGGCGCTCGTCCCGACAATGGGGGCATTGCACGCGGGCCATGTCGCGCTGATCGAGGCGGCGAAACGGCCGGGGACCAAGGTCGTGGCGTCGATCTTCGTCAATCCGACGCAGTTCGGGCCGAACGAGGATCTGTCGCGCTATCCACGGCGCGAGATGGCCGATATCCGGATGCTGAACGAGGCCGGGTGCGACCTGCTCTGGCTGCCGTCGGTCGAGGCGATGTACCCCGATGGGTTCGCGACCATGGTCCGAGTCTCGGGGGTCAGCGACGGGTTCGACGGCGCGTCGCGGCCCGACCATTTCGACGGCGTCGCGACGGTCGTGTCCAAGCTGTTTAACCAGGTCGGCCCCGACGCGGCGTATTTCGGCGAGAAGGATTACCAGCAGCTCGCGGTCGTCCGGCGGTTCGTCGCCGATCTCGATTTCGCGATCGACATCGTCGGCGTGCCGACGCAGCGCGACGATGACGGCCTCGCGATGTCGTCGCGCAACATCTATCTCGACGACGAGCAGCGCAAGCAGGCGGTGGCCTTGCCGCGCGCGCTGGGCGTCGCCGCGCGGGCGATCGCGAAGGGCGAGGATGTCGAGTCGGTGTTGGACGATGCGCGCACGACGCTGGTCGGGGCGGGGTTCACGATCGACTATGTCGCGCTTGCGGATGCCGAGACGCTCGCCGAAAACCCCGCGGCGGATCGTCCGCGGCGGTTGCTGGCGGCGGCACGGATGGGCGCGACCCGGCTGATCGACAACGTCGCGATCGAATAGCGCAACGCGTTGTAAAATGGAGACGTTAACCCATTAACCATTCCGTAGGGCGAATCGTCGCAGTCTGCCTCAACGAACATTGGGGGCAGACCATGGGTAGCAGTCTCAAGAACGCGAATTTTCTGATCGAACGACGGCTGAAGGACGCCGAGCGCGGTGATGACCGGGCGTGTTACGAGCTCGGGATGGTGTATTCGACCGGCGCATCGGGTGTCGTGCTTGACCTGATCGAAGCGCATAAGTGGTTCAACCTCGCGGCGGTGTCGGGCAACATCGCGGCGCAGGAATGCCGTGCGCAGATCGCCGAAGACATGACCGCGCGCGAGATCTCGGTGGCGCAGCGCGCCGCGCGCGACTGGATGCAACTGGCGCAGCGCCGGGCTGCTTAATTTAGACGGTTCATGGTTGGCATTATGCTCCCCCTTCAGGGGGAGGTGGCAGGCGTAAGCCTGACGGAGGGGGCGGAAGCGGTAACAGCTGTTTCGTATCCTCCCCCTCCGCCGCCTTTGGCGCCACCTCCCCCTGGCGGGGGAGGATTTAGGTAGCTGCTCCTCAGGCTTCCGCCTTCTTTTTTGGAGCGGCTTTCTTGGCCGGAGCCTTCTTTGCCGGAGCCTTTTTGGCTGGAGCCTTGGCGTCGGCGGCCGCAGCCTTGGCCGGTGCTTTCTTCGCCGCGGGCTTCTTGGCGGGGGCCTTCTTCTTCTTCGTCGCAGGCGCCGCCGCCGCGCGCGCATCGATCAGCGAGGCGGCTTCCTCCAGCGTCAGCTGGTCCTTCTCGATCGACTTGGGCAGCGTCGCATTCGTCGTGCCGTCGGTGACATAGGGACCATAACGCCCCTCCATCAGCTTGATCTCCGCCTCGGTGCGCGGATGGTTGCCCAGCACCTTCAGCGGCGCCTGCGCCCCGCGTGCGGTGCGTCCGCCGCCGGCCGCCGCCTCGGCCAGCTTCACGACCGCGGCGTTCATGCCCGTCTCGAACACGTCCGCCGTGGTGGTGAGACGCGCATACTTGCCCTCATGCTTCAGATACGGCCCGAACTTGCCGATCGTCGCGATGATCGGTTCGCCGGTCTCGGGATGATTGCCGACCGTCCGCGGCAGCGACAGCAGCTTGACCGCCCATTCGAGGTTGAGCTCGCCGATATCCTTCGGGATCGACGCCATCTTGCGGTCTTCGCCCTCGCCGATCTGCAGATACGGGCCGAAGCGTCCCGACTTGCGCTCGATCGGCTGGCCGGTGTCGGGATGCGTGCCGAGCGTCGACGGACCCGCATCCGCCTCGGCGTCACCACCGGGCTGCGCGAAGCGGCGCGTATATTTGCACTCGGGATAGTTGGAGCAGGCGATGAACGCGCGGAACTTGCCACCGCGCAGCGCGAGCTGGCCCTCGCCGCAATTCGGGCAGAGCCGCGGATCGCCGCCATCCGCCTTGGCGGGAAACAGATAGGGCGCGAGGAAGATGTCGAGCTCGGCGGTGATCGCGCTAGGCTGCTGCTCCATCACCTCGTTGGTGCGTGGCTTGAAGTCGCGCCAGAACGCGTCGAGCACCGACTGCCACTGCGCGCGGCCGCCCGAGACGTCGTCGAGTTCCTCCTCGAGTTCGGCGGTATAGTCGTAGCCGACATATTTCTCGAAGAAGCGCTCGAGGAATGCCGTCACCAGCCGCCCGCTCTCCTCGGCGAAGAAGCGGTTCTTCTCGATCCGGACGTACGCGCGGTCCTTCAGCGTTTTGATGATCGAGGCGTAGGTGGACGGACGGCCGATGCCGAGCTCCTCCATCCGCTTGACCAGCGAGGCTTCCGAGAAGCGCGGCGGCGGCTGGGTGAAATGCTGCTCGGCGTCGACCTTCTTCTTGGCGGGGGCATCGCCCTCCTTCATCCGCGGCAGGCGGCGTGCGTCTTCGTCCTGCGTGTCGTCGGCGCCTTCCTCGTACAGCGCGAGATAGCCGGGGAACAGCACGACCTGACCGGTGGCGCGCAGGATGTTGCGCCCCGTGCCGTCGGCCATCTCGACCGTGGTGCGCTCCATCCGTGCCGACGCCATCTGGCTGGCGAGCGCGCGCTTGAAGATCAGGTCGTACAGCCGCGCATGATCGCCGCCGCCGGCCTTGTCCTTGCTGAAGTCGGTCGGGCGGATCGCTTCGTGCGCTTCCTGCGCGTTTTTGGCCTTCGACTGATACTGGCGCGGCTTGTCGGGGACGTAGCTCGCGTCGAAGCGGTTCGCGACTGCGAGGCGCGCGGCGCTGATCGCGCTGCCGTCCATCTGCACGCCGTCGGTACGCATGTAGGTGATCGTGCCGTCCTCGTAGAGGCCTTGCGCGATCCGCATCGTGTGATCGGCGGAGAAGCCGAGTTTCCGCGAGGCTTCCTGCTGCAAGGTCGAGGTCGTGAACGGCGGCGGCGGGTTGCGCGTGGCGGGCTTGGTCTCGACCGACTGGACCGAGAAATTGCCATCGAGCACCGCCTGCTTGGCGCGCAGCGCGTCGCCTTCGTTGCCGATCGACAGGCGGTCGAGCTTGTTGCCCTCGAACTGAGTGAGGCGCGACTGGAACGCGGTGCCGTCATGCTCCATCTCGGCCGTCACCGACCAATATTCCTGCGGCTTGAAGACGTCGATCTCGCGCTCGCGCTGGACGATGAGGCGCAGCGAGACGGACTGGACGCGACCGGCGGACTTGGCGCCGGGCAGCTTGCGCCACAGCACCGGCGACAGCGTGAAGCCGACGAGATAATCGAGCGCGCGGCGGGCGCGATACGCGTCGATCAGATCGTCGTCGAGCTCGCGCGGGTTCTTCATCGCCTCGGTGACGGTCGCCTTGGTGATCGCGTTGAACGTGACGCGCTCGACCTCCTTCGGCAGCGCTTTCCGCGCACGCAAAACCTCGCGGACGTGCCACGAGATCGCCTCGCCCTCGCGATCCGGATCGGTCGCGAGGATCAGGCGGTCGGCGAGCTTGGCAAGATCGGTGATCGCTTTGAGCTGCTTCGATTTGTCGGCGTAGTTTTCCCACGTCATCGCGAACTGATCGTCGGGGTCCACCGAGCCGTCCTTGGGCGGCAGGTCGCGGACATGGCCGTAGCTGGCCAGCACGCGATAGTCGCTGCCGAGATATTTCTCGATGGTTTTGGCCTTGGCAGGCGATTCGACGATGACAAGCTGCATGGGAAAACCGGGATCCTTACGTGTACGCGTACGAGGGTGGCGGCGCAGGGATGGCCGCGTCAACCCGGGTTGGTTCAGAGTGAAGTATAGAAAGTGCAGACGCTGGCGACCGTTTTCCAGAGGGCAGGCGCAAGGCGGCAACGATTTTGCGCGGCGGGTGGTTCGGGGAGCGGTTGTCTTGCCACGATAGCGTCCTTCGACGGTTCGAGTTGCGAGGGTGCCGCCGAAATCGGCGCAGGCCCCGGATCGGGCACCGGACGGTATGCACGACGTCGTTCGTGTAGGACACGCTTTGAGTAGATGCGTTAGGGCTGGTTTCGCCCAATTCCAGACGTCACCCTTGCATCCAAGCGTCTCGCGGATCATCGTCAACCGGTGGTTGCGCCGAAACACATCATCCCTTGCATCTGCGTACTTGCAGCGGGATGCGCGCAGCGACCTCCAATTAAGGTAGTGGAAAGCTTAGAGGACCGTTTTGAGCGGCATATGGCAGAAGCAAGCCGGTGGTGTGTAGTTCGTGATTGGCACACACTTTTCGCAGTTGAGGCGGTAGGTGAACGCATCCGACTACGGATGCTCAATTTTCCTAAAACACCTTCACAAGGTCGAGACTTCATATTCGGTAAAACTGGGTGTATCGTGAATACTTTCGGTGTTGCGACGTTCACAGACCACCGGATCGAGTTTCCTGCCTCCTCGCTTCAAGCGACAATCAGAGGCCGTCGGATCGATTAAACGTCCGCTTCCTCTCCATCTCGGCCATTCCGGTAACGCCCACGTTCAGCGCTACGGGCCTTTACGGCGCTTGCTCAAGAGCGTGCGCTCGTTCAGTTTTACCGTATGACGGATAGATTCAAACGGCCAACGACGTTCGGCGCTTTCGCCATCGCGATAACAATGGCGGTGAACGGCTGCACTGCTTCCCGAAGCGCATTCACTCCGTCCGTCTTTGAAACGGCCAAATCGGCATGTGGCGCAGCAGATGCTTACATTTCAAAATCGAACCCGAAGGCCATTGGGTTTCGAGGGTACGCAGCGTCCCACGCTGAACAAGCTAAATGCCTCGTGGAGCGTCTAAAAGAGACGGACGCGAGGGTGATCGGATTTATCAGCGAACCGCCTAGCTAAATAGCCGATGTCGCTCAATTGCGGACATTTGGGATCGGGCTAGAAAGAGCAATGTCTATTGTGCCAAGCCTCGACGATTGGAACCGGCAATCCGTTAATGTCATGCAAGCGATGCTTGGTATGATCTCCCCCAATTTTCGCATGGTCACTCTCGATCACGATGGCACGCAATGGATCATCGGCTTCGTGTTGGAGAGCGTAAATGCCGAAGACCGCGAGGAACTCGCCGACTTTGAGGCAGAGTGGGACGCATTACAGAGCGGCCCAACGCCTCGCGATTTGCAAGTCTCGTTCACGGCTGGGAGCTTGGCATGGCCGAGTGCGCCGACGCGAGCGTTATACCGACGAAGAGAGGTGATGCTCATTCAGGAATGAACGGCAGCTTCCCATCCATTGCGGACATTGCCATCCAGCACACAGGATGTTCCCCAATACGTTAGTGGTCAGACGACGCTCACGCGACCGCCGGCGTGGCGTTCCAGTCGACCGCCGAGTTCGAGTTCGAGCAGGACGGTGTGGACGATTGCGGGGGCGAGGCGGGACTGGCGGATGAGTTCGTCGATCGCGACGGGGACGGGGCCGAGCAGATCCGCGATCCGGCGGCGCTCGGAGTCGCTGGCATCTTCGGGGGGCGCGGCGGCGTAGGCGTCGATCGGGGAACGGACCGAGCGCGGATCGAACGGGCGGATCTGTTCGAGGATGTCGGCGGCGGATTGCACCAGCGTGGCGCCTTCGCGGATCAGCAGGTTGCACCCTTGCGCCCGCGGATCGAGCGGGCTGCCGGGAACGGCCATGACCTCACGGCCGGACTCGTTCGCCAGGCGGGCGGTGATCAGCGAGCCGGATTTGGGGACGGCCTCGACCACCACCGTGCCGATCGCGAGGCCGGCGATGATGCGGTTGCGCGAGGGGAAGTTGCGCGCCTTGGGCTCGGTGCCGGGGGGCTGTTCGGCGAGCAGGAGGCCTTCGCGGGCGATGCGCTCCTGCAAGTCCGCGTTGTCCGGCGGATAGGCGATGTCGATGCCGCTGGCGATGACGCCGATCGTCGCGCCGTTGGAACCTGCGCCGCCGATCCGGCCAAGTGCCCCGATATGCGCGGCGGTGTCGATCCCGCGGGCCAGGCCTGAGACGATCGTCGTACCCTCCTCGGCGAGTTGCAGCGCGAGCTGGCGGGCGAAGCGGCAGGCGGCGGCGGATGCGTTGCGCGCACCGACCATCGCGATGCAGGGGCGGCGTGCGTGAGCTATGTCGCCGCGCAGAATCAGCGCCGGGGGCGCGGTTTCGATCTCGGCGAGCAGCCGGGGATAGTCCGGGTCGTCGAGGAAGAGGTGGCGCGCGCCGAGCTTGGCGGTGGCGGCGATCTCGCGCTCGGCGAGGGCCGCGTCTGCGATCCTTGGTGTGCGTCCACCGCCCCGCGCGGCGAGCATCGGGAGCGCGTCGATGGCGGCGTCCGCGCTGCCGAATCGGGCCATCAGCTGGCGATAGGTGACCGGTCCGATCCCGGTCGTACGGATGAGCCGAAGTCGTGCGACGGTCGCGTCAGTCACCCGGTGGTCGTTTTGCACGGCCGATGCGAGGCTCGGCGCCGGAGAACAGGCGTTCGATGTTCTCGCGGTGCTTCCAGACCACGATGAGGGCCAGTGCCAGCAGGAGAAGCACCAGATCGAATCGACCGAACACGGCGGCCGCGAACGGTGCACTGAGCGCGGCGGCCATGCCGGCGACCGAGGAGATGCGCAGGCCTGCGAGAAGGCCGAGCCAGACGACTGCATAGACCAGCCCGAGCGGCCAGTGGAGCGCAACGACGATCCCCATGAGGGTGGCGACGCCCTTGCCGCCCTTGAACCCGAGCCAGACAGGGTAGCAATGGCCGATGAACGCGCCGGCGGCTGCCAGGAGGGCGTTGCCGGGGAAGAGGTGCGCGACCAGCAGCACGGCGACCGCGCCCTTGGCCATGTCGAGCAGCAGCGTGGCGGCGGCGAGGCCCTTGCGACCGGTGCGCAGGACGTTGGTGGCGCCAATGTTGCCCGAGCCGATCGTGCGCAGATCGCCCGCGCCGCCGAGCCGCGTCAGGATGACGCCGAACGGAATCGAGCCGAGCAGATAGCTCAGCACGAACGATAGCGTGGGCGCGACCCAGAGAATTTCCGTCTGCAACTACGTCCCCCGTTCTGGAAGGCTTATAAACGACGCGGAGCGGACGGCAAATGGCTGGCGGTTGATGGAGTGCCGAAAAGAGATTGGTCGTCGGCCTTGCGATCCTCCCCCGCCAGGGGGAGGTGGCGCCGTAAGGCGACGGAGGGGGAGGACACGAAACGGACGGGGTCGCCTACCTCCCCATCCGTCTGGCAAGGGCCAGCCACCCCCCCTGGCGGGGAGGATCGTTGGGCTTTGGCGGCCGTCAGGGTGATCCGGCCTAGTTTGCGCGAGCCGATCCGTTCTAAGGACCGGACATGGACCAGCGCCCCATCCTGTTCTTCGATTCCGGTGTCGGCGGTCTGTCGATCGTCGGTCCGGCGCGCGCGGCGTTGCCCGATGCGCCGTTCGTGTACGCGGCCGACTCGGCTGGCTTTCCTTATGGCACGAAGAGCGAGGCGGAGATCGCGGCGCGCGTGCCGGTGCTGCTGGGGCGGCTGGCGGAGCGGTACCGACCGCGGCTGATCGTGATTGCGTGCAACACCGCCTCGACGATCGCGCTGCCCGTGGTGCGCGCCGCGCTTGACCTGCCGGTGGTGGGGACGGTGCCGGCGATCAAGCCCGCCGCGCTGCTGTCGACGACGCGGACGATCGGCGTGCTGGGGACCGAGGCGACCGTGCGGCAGGCGTATGTCGACGATCTGGCGGCGAGGTTCGCAGGCGATTGCACGGTGCTGCGCCATGGTTCGGCGGCTTTGGTCGAGATGGCGGAGGCCAAGTTGCACGGGCGGGCGGTTGCGCCGGAGCGCTATGCCGCGGTGCTCGACGGGTTGTTCTCACAAGCCGGCGGCGAGGCGATCGACGTGATCGTCAACGCGTGTACGCATTTCCCGCTGGTCGAAGCGGAGTTGGCGGCCGCGGCGCCCGGCGTGCGGTTCGTCGACGGTGGTCCCGGGATCGCGCGGCGGATCGTTCACCTGATGCAGGGCGAATCGTGGCCGGGCGCGGGGGAGGGTGTCGCCGTCTTCACCCGCCTGGGCGACGACGAACGCGCGCTCGCACCGGCGTTGGCGGCGCGCGGGTTTGGCAGGATCGAGCCGCTCTAGGCGTCGGCCTGGGACAATGTGGCACCTTGCTTCGCGGGCGCATCGTGGCAATGTGCATCCAGGATGAGGGAAGCGATCACCGTAAGAGCGGTATTGCGCTGGAAACGAGTGAAAGCGAGGCGTAGTGCCCAAGGCCATGAGTATCGCAGGCAAAACGGCAACGGACGGCAGCACGGGTCCGCGAGTCGATTATTCGCGCGTGTTCACGCAGGCGATCGACCGGTTGCATGCCGAGGGCCGCTACCGCGTGTTCATCGATATCCTGCGCAACAAGGGCGCGTTCCCCAACGCGCGCTGCTTTGCCGGGCATAACGGCCCCAAGCCGATCACCGTGTGGTGCTCGAACGATTATCTCGCAATGGGCCAGCATCCCAAGGTGATCGCGGCGATGGAAGAGGCGCTGCACGACGTCGGCGCGGGCTCGGGCGGCACGCGCAACATCGGCGGCAACACGCATTACCATGTCGACCTGGAGGGCGAACTCGCCGACCTGCACGGCAAGGAAGCGGCGTTGCTGTTCACCAGCGGCTATGTCTCGAACGAGGCGACTCTGGCGACGCTGGCCAAGGTCCTGCCGGGCTGCATCATCTTTTCGGACGAGCTGAACCACGCGTCGATGATCGCGGGCATCCGCAATTCTGGGTGCGAGAAGCGCGTGTTCCGCCACAACGACCTTGCGCATCTCGAAGAGCTGCTGGCCGCGGAAGATCCGGCGGCGCCCAAGCTGATCGCGTTCGAGAGCGTGTATTCGATGGAGGGCGACATCGCGCCGATCGCCGCCGTGTGCGACCTCGCCGACCGCTACAATGCGCTGACCTATTGCGACGAGGTCCATGCGGTCGGGATGTACGGCGCGCGGGGCGGCGGGATTTCGGAGCGGGACGACGTCGCGCACCGGATCACGATCCTCGAGGGCACGCTTGGCAAGGCGTTCGGCGTGATGGGCGGCTATATTGCCGCCGACCGCACGATCGTCGACGTGATCCGCAGCTATGCGCCGGGGTTCATCTTCACGACCTCGTTGTCGCCGGTGCTGGTCGCGGGCGTGCTCGCCAGCGTGCGGCATCTGAAGAGCTCGAGCGTCGAGCGCGACGGGCAGCAGGCCTCGGCGGCGATGCTGAAGGCGATGCTGAAGGACGCCGGGCTGCCGGTGATGATCGGCGACACGCATATTGTGCCGCTGATGGTCGGCGATCCGGTCAAGGCGAAGAAGATCAGCGACGTGCTGCTCGCCGAATACGGCGTGTACGTGCAGCCGATCAACTACCCGACCGTGCCGCGCGGGACCGAGCGGCTTCGGTTCACCCCGGGCCCTGCGCATACCGAGGCGATGATGCGCGAACTGACCGATGCGCTGGTCGAGATCTGGAGCCGGTTGGACTTGCGCAAGGCGGCTTGAGGCCGGGCCTTGCTAGCGGCGGGGCCGCGCTGATCAGTCGATCGTGATCGTGCCGTCGGTATCAGGAACGGCAAGAGGTTCGCCAAATCCCACCGAATGGAATCGCGTATAATCGCCTTCCACGGGTTCAGCGTAAACATGCACGATGGAGCGGTTCCCGTCGACAACCCAGTAATTGGGGATGCCGCCGCCGGCATAAGCGAAGCGCTTCATTGTGGTGTCGCGAGCGACGGAGGTTTCCGCGACTTCGATGACGAGTAGGAATGCGTCAGCGGTCAGCAGGCCGTTACCCTCGGCTGGTTCGCGCAACACGGCAACGTCACAGCCGAGCACGGTGTCGTGGCCGAGATCGACACCGATTTCGCCCATAATCCGAGCTTCGGGTAACAGGCGCGAACGACGGATGCCGATCTGCATCTGACGCGCGGCATGTGCTGTCAAAGGCGGGTTCATCCGTTCGAGTTCCCCATCGACCAGTTCGACCTTGATGTCGTCGAACGCGCCGGACTCACCTATGCGCAGGAACTCGGCGGTGGTGAAACGCGCCCTGGTCTGCTGATCGGTGCGGAGAATAACGGCGGACTTATTCATGGCGGAGTCGTACCACGAATCCGAGGTTCCTACGAGTCGCCCAACCAATCCCTACAGCGCGGCGGCCAGCATCGTCAGGATGCCGAGACCGAGCGACAACGGCACGCGCAGCGCCATCCAGCCGGGCGGTGCGATACCGGCGCGCACCAGCGCGCGGTCGACGAGCAGCGCGCCGATCAGGCTGATGCCGAGCACCACGAGCGACGGGCCGGGCCAGCGCAGGCCGACCATCCAGGGCCAGGCAGTGACGAGCGCGATCAGCGAGGGGGCGACGCTGGCGAACCAGAGCCAGCGCGGGGCCGAGTCGGTGCGCGCGGCAAGGCCCCACCAGAGGCCACCAAGGAAGCTCAGGATCAGCGCGGCATAGGCGTAGGCGATCGCCAGCGCCGAGTAGCGGCTTTGCGGATCGCCGCTCAGCAACAGCGCGACTGCCCCGAGTTGCGGGAGCAGGCCGCTCAGGCCGAGCAGGCGCGCGATCGGCGGGATGCCGCCGGTCGTGGCAGGTCGCACGGGCATCAGACGCGTGCGACCACACCAGTGGCGACGACTGGACCGGTCGGCAGGCCGGTCGGCGAGCCACCGAGCGGCTCGACCGAAATGGCGAGCGTCACGCCGGGGGTTATGCGATCGCGGTCGACGCCCTTGGGGGCCAGCGCGGTCGGGCGTCCCGAGAGCAGGCCTAGCGCGTGCGGCACGCCGTCGCCGCCGATCACCCAGAGTTCGGCGACACGCGCATTCGGCACGCCGGGGCCTGCCGCGACGCGGAGCGCGCCGTTGGCGGGATCATAGACCGCGGCGACGGGCGCCTTCGCATCGCCGAGCATCGCGACGAGGACGCTGCTCGCGCGCGCCACGGGAACCGGCTGTGCAACCGGCACGGTCGGCTCGGGACGGACCATCACGAACAGCAACAGCGACGCGGCGATCGCGCTGGTAACGGCGGCAAGCGCCGGCCATGCGAAGCGGTTGGTCCTTGAAGGCGTCGCGTTCGCATCGAGACTGGCCTCGATCCGTGCGACGAGATGCGGCGGGGCGGCGTATTCCGGCCAGAGATCGAACAGCGCGGCGAGTCGCGACCGCCACCATTCGACCTGCGCGGCAAAACCGGGTTCGGCGAGGACGCGGCGGAGCGCTGCGCCGCGCTCTTCTCCGTCGAGCAGGCCGAGCGCGAGTTCGGCTGCGGCGACATCCTCGGGGACAGCGATATCCGGATCAGCCATCGAGGCAATCCTTCAGGCGGGCGAGGCCGCGGCGGACCCAGCTCTTCATCGTGCCCAGCGGCACGGCGCGCTTGATCGCCAGTTCGGCATAGGTGATGCCGTCGAAAAATGCGGTGCGGATCGCGTCGCGCTGCTGCGGTTCGAGGGCGTCGAGGCATTCGATCAGTTCACGCGACGATTCGCTCGCCAGCATCCCCGCTTCGGCGCCTTCGCCGGGATCGGCGATGTCGGGCGCGTCGTCGAGCGGGCTGGTGCGGCGGACGCCCTGCGCGCGCTGCCAGTCGATGGCGCGGTTGCGCGCGATCGTCGCCAACCAGGTTATCGGGCTCGCGCGACCGGGTTCCCAGGCACCGGCGCGTTTCCAGATCGTGAGATAGACCTCGTGCAGCACATCCTCCGCGGCTTGGGCGTTGCCGCAGATACGGTGGGTGATGCCGAAAAGCTTCGCGCTGGTCAGCGAATAGAGTTCGCGAAACGCGTCGCGATCCTCCTGGCCGGTACGCAACAGCACCTCGGAAAGGTGCGCGCGGGCGGCATCTGCGTCTGGATAGGCTCTGGTCACGAAGTGGAACCTAGCGGCTGAGTCCGTCGCGGCAATAGCCTTCGCCTGGCTTGACGGTGAGACAGTCGGTTTTGCCGAACAGATATTTGAGTCCGGTCGCGTCGCCGTTGGTCGGGCGCAGGGTTTCGCGGATGCCGCCGCGATCGAACGACAGCGCATCGCCGCTCGCTATGCCGTCGAACGTGCCTTTGTTGTCGAGGTCCCATTGCATCGCAAGCGTGTAGCGGCCGGGGGTGGTCGTGGGGGCGATGTCGAGGACCATGCCTTCGACGCCGATCCAGCGGCCGGTATAGTCGGGCGCGGGTTTCGGCTTGGGCGGGACCAGTTTGCGTTCGACCGATCCGGCAGACGTCATGTTGCCATCGCTGCTGGTGTCGGGTGCCGGGCCGGAGCAGGCGGTCAGCGCGACGGCGGCGATCAAGGTCAGGGGTTTCATGGCACGTCTCCTTGAGGACGATCGGCATTTGGCGCCGATTTCTGTTCCCGCCGTCATCCTGACGAACGTCAGGTTCCAGAGCAAATGAGTGTCGTGCCCTGTAACCCTGGGTCCTGACTTTCGTCAGGATGACGGCGTTGATTGGGATGCGCCCGTCTATCACGCCCCCGCGAACAGGTGTGGCAAAATCCGGCTCGGGTGGGTAAGGAGCTGGGCACCCGATCCCCCGTCACAGGATTACGCCAGGTGCGCATCGCCATCGCGTCCGATCACGCCGCCGTTTCGTTGAAAGCGGTGCTTGCCGCGTGGCTGCGCGAGGCGGGGCACGACGTGCTCGACCTTGGCCCCGAAGGCACCGCCAGCGTCGATTATCCCGATTACGGGTATAAGCTCGCCTCGGCGATCGCCGATGGCAGCGCCGAACGCGGCATCGCACTGTGCGGATCGGGCATCGGCATCTCGATCGCCGCGAACCGCAACCCCGCCTGCCGCTGCGCGCTCGTCTCCGAGCCGCTGTCGGCGAGCCTTGCGCGCATCCATAACGACGCCAACGCCATCGCGATGGGCGCCCGCCTGATCGGCGAGGAAATGGCCAAGGCGTGTGTCGAAGCCTTCCTCGCCGCCGATTTTGCCGGCGGCCGTCATCAACTCCGTGTCGACAAGCTAAAGGTCCCTGCATGAGCACCCAGCCCAATACGCTCCATGACGTCCAGCCGGACGGCTTCTTCACCCGCGGCCTCGCCGATGCCGATGCCGCCGTCTTCGCCGGCGTCGAGGCCGAGCTCGAGCGCGAGCAGACGCAGATCGAGCTGATCGCGTCCGAGAACATCGTCTCGAAGGCAGTGCTCGAGGCGCAGGGCTCGGTGTTCACGAACAAATATGCAGAAGGCTATCCGGGCAAGCGCTATTACCAGGGCTGCGCGCCGTCGGACACGGTCGAGACGCTCGCGATCGAGCGCGCCAAGCAGATTTTCGGTTGCGAGTTCGTCAACGTCCAGCCGCATTCGGGCGCACAGGCGAACGGCGCGGTGATGCTCGCGCTGGTCAAGCCCGGCGACACGATCCTCGGCATGAGCCTCGATGCCGGCGGCCACCTGACTCACGGCGCGAAGCCGGCGCAGTCGGGCAAGTGGTTCAACGCGATCCAGTACGGCGTCGACGCGACCACGCACCTGATCGACTATGACGCGGTCGAGGCGCTGGCGGTCGAGCATCAGCCGAAGCTGATCATCGCCGGCGGCTCCGCCTATCCGCGCGTCATCGACTTCGCGCGCTTCCGGGCGATCGCGGACAAGGTCGGCGCGTATTTCATGGTCGACATGGCGCATTTCGCCGGGATCGTCGCAGCCGGGCTGCACCCGACGCCGTTCGGGCACGCGCATGTCGTGACGACGACCACGCACAAGACGCTGCGGGGCCCGCGTGGCGGCATGATCATGACGAATGACGAGGCCATCGCGAAGAAGATCAACTCGGCGGTGTTCCCGGGCCTCCAGGGCGGGCCGCTGATGCATGTGATCGCAGCGAAGGCGGTCGCGTTCGGCGAGGCGCTCCAGCCCGACTTCAAGAGCTACATCGCCGCCGTCGTCGAGAATGCGAAGGTGCTCGCGGCGACGCTGAAGGAGCGCGGCTCGGACGTCGTTTCGGGCGGCACAGACACGCATCTGGCGCTGATCGATCTCACGCCGCTCGGCATCACCGGCCGCGATGCGGACGAGGCGCTCGAGCGCGCGGGGATCACCTGCAACAAGAACGGCATTCCCAACGACCCGTTGCCGCCGATGAAGACCAGCGGCATCCGCGTCGGCAGCCCTGCCGGCACCACGCGCGGCTTCGGGCCGGCCGAATTCCGCGAGATCGGCAACATGGTCGCCGACGTGCTGGACGGGCTCGCGAAAAAGGGCGAGCATGGGGACCCGGAAGTCGAGGCGGACGTTCGGACGCGTGTTCGTGCATTGTGCGCGCGCTTCCCGATCTACCAAGGATAAGACATGTCGAAGATCGATGACCTCCAAAACGACATCAAGGCGACGCCGGGCCTCGGCAAGAGCATGGCCAAGTGGAGCGCGCTCGGCGCGGTCGTGGCGATCCCGGTGCCGGTGATCGGCCCGATCTTCGGCGCACTCGCGGGCGCGGGTTACGCGTACTACAAGGGCAAGAAGAAGGTCTGAATGCGCTGCCCCTTCTGCGGACATGAAGACAGCCAGGTAAAGGACAGTCGCCCCACCGAAGACGGGGCGGCGATCCGGCGTCGGCGCCAGTGCGAGGGCTGCGCCGCGCGGTTCACGACGTTCGAACGCATCCAGCTGCGCGAGCTGTTCGTGTTGAAGAGCGAGGGGCGCAGGGAGCCGTTCGATCGGGAGAAGCTGCTGCGGTCCTTGTCGATCGCGACGCGGAAACGGGCGATCGAGGCGGGGCGGATCGACAAGCTCGTGAGCGGGATCCAGCGGCGGTTGGAGACGCTGGGCGAGAACGACGTGACGTCGAAGCGGATCGGCGAGATGGTGATGGACGGGCTCAAGGGGCTCGATTCGGTCGCGTATATCCGGTTTGCGAGTGTGTACCGGGACTTCAGCGAGGCGAAGGACTTCGAGGCGTTTGCCGGGAGTGTGGAGGAGGTCGGGCGGGCGGAGTGATCCGGGCTTGTCCTTCGATATGCGCTCTCGACTTCGCTCGATCGCTTCTCGGGACGAACGGCTGCATTGGTCCAGTATCGCTCGCGACCTGCCCCTTTCCGTTCGTCCCGAGTAGACGTCGAGCTTGTCGAGACGGCGTATCGAGGGATAAGCCCCACCGATGACATTCTGGGCCTATGTGGTGCGCTGCGCCGACGACAGTTATTACACCGGACATACCGACGATCTGGAGCGCCGGATCGGTCAGCATAACCTTGGCGAGATTGCAGGGTACACGCAGACGCGTCGCCCGGTGACGCTGATGTGGAGCCAGGACTTCTCCTCGCGGCAGGAAGCGCTGGCGGCCGAGTTTCAGGTCAAGGACTGGTCGCGGAAGAAGAAGGAGACGCTGTTCCGCGACGACTGGGCGGCGGTGTCGGCGGCGGCGCGGAAGCCGGAGCGCTCCGAACCTGTCCCTCGATACGAGGTCTCGACAAGCTCGACCTCTACTCGGGACGAACGGGGTGGGCTGGACGCTGCCCCACCCCCGGTGATCGTCCTCGTCCGCCCCCAGCTCGGCGAGAACATCGGCAAGGCCGCGCGCGCAATGCTGAACTTCGGGCTCACCGAAATGCGGCTAGTCTCCCCGCGCGACGGCTGGCCCAACCCGTCCGCCGGCCCCGCCGCCAGTGGCGCAGACATCGTCCTCCAGAACGCGCAGGTGTATGACAGCGTCGCCGCCGCGACCGCGGACTGCGCGCAGGTGTTCGCGACCACGGTGCGCAAGCGCGGTGTCACCAAGCCGGTCGTGACCCCCGAACAGGCCGCGACCGAAATTCACGCCGCGCCCGGCCGCTCGGCTATCCTGTTCGGGCCCGAGCGATCGGGGCTCGAGACCGACGACGTCGCAGTCGCGCGGACGATCATCACCGTGCCAATCAATCCTGAGTTCGGGTCCTTGAACCTTGCCCAGGCGGTGATTCTCGTCGCCTATGAATGGTCCAAGGGGCTGACCGCGGAGCGTGAGCTCAGCCAGCCGTCGATCAACCCGATCATGCCGCCCGCGCCGCAGGAAGAGCTCGACGGGATGATCGGGCAGCTCGATACGATGCTGATGGCGTCCGGGTTCTTCCATCTACCCGACAAGATGCAGTCGACGCGGCGGACGTTGCGTACGCTGCTGACCAAGCCCGGCTGGTCGAGCCAGGAGGTCCGGACGATGCGCGGCGTGCTGTCGTCGCTGGCGGGGAAGAAGCCGCGGGTTTGAGCTATGGCATCCTGGGCTCGACCCAGGATCCAGAGCCGCAGAGCGCGGCGTTTGTGGGTCTGGATCCTGGATCAAGTCCAGGATGACGGAGTGTGGGGAGGGAGCGGCGGCCCGCCTCAGCGCCGGTCGAACGCCGCCAGTTCATACGCGATCGACGCCTCGACCAGCCCCTCCCAAAGATCCGCGATCGCCGCGTCCGGCAACCTCAGCCGTGCGGCTTCGGCGCGCGCATTGTCGATCACCTGCGTCTTGCGCGCTTCGTCGCGGACATGGCCGCGTTCGGGCTTGATGCGTGCGGCGGCGTCCATATAGGCGAAGCGGCGCGCCAGCAGTGCGACGAGCTCGCGGTCGAGCGCGTCGACGCCGGCGCGGACCTCGGTCATGGTGGTGCAGTCGGGTCCGGATAGGATGGTCATGCCGCCTCTTGCCCAGCGACCCGCACGCTGTCCAGCTTGACTCTGGTGCGCCCCCCGTCTAGGCGCCCGCCTTCGCAATGGCCCTGCACCCCGGTGAAGCGGTGGCCCTGCCTTGTCCGGACCCTTGGGTCTTAATGACGACCAGCAGAGCGATACCGGGACCAACGTTGTTTGCATTTGCAAAGGTTATATTATGTCGAAGCGTCAAAGCGCGAAGTACAAGCTCGATCGCCGTATGGGCGAGAACATCTGGGGTCGCCCCAAGTCGCCGGTCAACAAGCGCGAATACGGCCCGGGCCAGCACGGCCAGCGCCGCAAGGGCAAGGTCAGCGATTTCGGTATCCAGCTGCGCGCCAAGCAGAAGCTCAAGGGCTATTATGGCGACGTGACCGAGAAGCAGTTCCGCGCCTGCTACCATGAGGCCGCACGGCTGAAGGGCGATACGTCGCAGAACCTGATCGGCCTGCTCGAGCAGCGCCTCGACATGATCGTCTACCGCGCCAAGTTCGCGCCGACGATCTTCGCGGCCCGCCAGATCGTTTCGCACGGCCACATCCGCGTCAACGGCGTGAAGTGCAACATCGCCTCGCGTCGCTGCTTCGTCGGCGACGAGATCACGCTGGGTTCGAAGGCGCAGGAAATGGCGCTGGTGATGGAAGCACAGAGCCTCGCCGAGCGCGAGATCCCTGATTACGTCGCCACCGACGGCGCGGCGAAGGTCACCTTTACGCGCGTCCCGACGCTCGACGAAGTGCCTTACCCGGTGAAGATGGAACCGAACCTCGTCGTCGAATTTTACTCGCGTTAAGCCGAGTACGTTCGACGTCCGACGACGTGGCTTCGCCACGGCGTGGTTCGAAAACAGAAAAGGGCGGTCCCGATGGGGCCGCCCTTTTTCGTTACATCTTCATCGCCGTCCGCAGGAACGTATCGGCGCGGTCGAGCAGGTCGGTGCGCGCGGCATCGTCCTCCAGCTGGTGGTCCAGCCCCTTATACTCGACGAACTGAACCGATTTGCCTGCCCCCTTCAGGCGTGACGCCATCAACCGGCTTTCGGCAATCGACACGTTCTGGTCGCGATCCCCGTGGAACAGCAGCACGGGCGCCACGAAGCGATCGGCGTGCCGGGCTGGTGAGCCTTCCTCGGCGGTGACCCGCGTCCCGAACGTCTCGTCCAGCGATTGTGGCGTCGAATCGCCTTTCCACTCCTGGCGCAACAGGTCGAAATCGGTCACGGGTGCGACTGCGACGATCGCCTTGAACAAGGTCGGATCGACAGTTCCAGACTGGAGTGCCGCATAGCCACCATAGGACCAGCCGACGATCGCCAGCTTGGCGGGATCGGCGATCCCCTGCTTGACGAGCCACCGCCCGCCATCGTCGATGTCGCCGACCGCGGTCTTCCACGATCGGAACCCGTTCTGCTGGAACCAGCTGTCGCCATAGCCGGTCGAGCCGCGATAATTGGGCTGGAGCACGGCATAGCCGCGATGGGCGAAGAACTGCGACAGCCAGTCGAAATTCCATTCGTCGCGCGCCCAGGGGCCACCATGTGGCAGGACGATGGTCGGAAGGTTCTTGCCGTCGCTACCCGGCGGTAGGGTCAGATATCCCGGCACCATTGTCCCGTCGCCGGCGGGGAAGCTGACCGGCTTGACCTGCGCCAGCTTGACGTTGGTGAGCTGCGGGCGGATCGGAAGAATCTCGGCAAGCTTCTTGGTCGTCTTGTCGAACAGGTAGAAGCGGCCCGGATCAGTATCGGCATTCGCGAACATGACCAGCTTCTGCTCGTCCGCGCTCGCATCGACGAAGCTCGTCAGCGGCGCGCCCGGCAGTGCCTTCGACAGCGAGGCGGCGAACTGTTTGAGGGGCGGATCGAACATCGCGGTCGCGCGCTTGTCGGTGACCCAGCTGGCGCCGACGACGCGGTCCTGGCGGCCGATCTGGACCAGCTCGTCGACGTCCGCGTCGGGGCGGGAAAAGACGAGTTTCTTGGTCATGCTGCCGTCGAGCGCGATGCTGTACACCCCGGTGCGTCCGCCTGTCGCGTCGAGGCCGTAGACGACGTCCAGATCGGGATCGACGGCCTGGGGTACGAACCCGCTCGAGCGGCCGCCGGATGTCGTGACCGTCGACAGCGGCAGCCATTCGCGGTTAGCCTTGCGGCGATAAAGAAAGTCGTAGCGGCCCGCATTCTGCCCCAGCGTCGTCGTTGGGCGGCGCACCATGATGCGGACTACCCCGCGTCCGTCGGTGACATAGCCTGCGACGCCACCGCGCGGCGCTTCCACCATCGCGCGCGACAGGGTAGTTGTATCGACGCGCTCGACCATCAGACCCTCGCGGGTTTGGCCAGTGATGCGTCCGGTCGTGACCTCGGGAACGGCCAAGCGCTGCATCAGCACGGTGCCGTCGCCCTTCTCGCCCAGCCAGTCGATCACGCCACCGCCGCCGAGCGCGATGCCGAGCGAATATTCGTTGCCGCGCGCGCTCAGCAGCTTCTGATCGCTGCCGTCTGCATTGATCGAGAAGAGGCGGGTATAGCCGTAATAGGACGTGCCGATCATATCGATAACGTACAGCCCGCAAACCAATCGCGTATTGGTCGACCAGCGACAATAGCGCAGCCGCTCCGGGTTACCGCTCGTCGTCAGGATCGGCTTCATGCCCTTGCCATCGTCGAGACGGACGATTGACAGCACGGCGCCGCGGCCCGCGGTTGGCTGGATCACCGCCAGTGCCTTGCCGTCCGGTGAAATCGTGACGCCCGTCACATTGTCCCGCGCACCGAATTGCCGCGCCGCATCGCTTGGTGCGGCGCTTGCGGGCACAATAGCCAGGCTTGTCGCCGCCGCCAGCATCAACGCCGGCATCGCCCATGATCCTATCGTCACGAAACCCCCTGATTCCCCATATCCGGTCGATAGTATCCGACCCGCGCGCGCTGGCAATCGGTCTATATCGGAAATGGATCGTGTTCGTGGACAAGCGCTAAACCGGGTGCGAAAAGAGCGGCGCCAACCGATTGGAGCATAGATGCGTCCCCTGATACTTGCTGCCTTGCTGTTGCCTTTCCCGCTTGCCGCCCAGGGCGGGCCTGAGCCCGCCATCTCCGTCGAGACGTTGAAGACCGTCACGCAGGTGCTCTCGTCCGACGCGTATGAAGGCCGCGCGCCGACCACGCCTGCGGAGGCGAAGACCGTCGCCTATATCGTCGAGCGGATGAAGGCGGCGGGGCTGAAGCCGGGTAACAAGGGCACGTGGACGCAGGACGTGCCGATGGTGGAGATCACGGCGGGCAACGTCGCACCGTTCAGCTTCACCGGTGGCACGGCGCCCGTCAGCCTCGCCTATCGCACCGACATGGTCGCGGGCACGTACCGCGTAGCGCCTAAGTCCGCGGTGGCGAACAGCGACGTGGTGTTCGTCGGCTACGGCATCACCGCGCCCGAAAAGGGCTGGGACGATTATGCCGGCGTCGACGTGAAGGGGAAGACCATGGTCATCCTGATCAACGACGCAGACTGGCAGACGATGTCGCGTGAGGGCCCGTTCGAAGGGCGCGCGATGACGTGGTATGGGCGATGGCCGTACAAGTTCGAGAACGCCGCCAAGCACGGCGCGGCGGCGGCGATCATTGTCCATGATACCGAGCCCGCCGCCTATCCGTGGGCGGTGGTGCAGTCGTCCTGGACCGGGCCGCAGCTCGAGCTCGACGAAAAGGGCGATCACCTTGACCAGTCGCAGATCGTCGGCTGGATGCAGAAGTCGGCCGCCGAGCGCGTGTTCGCGAGCGCGGGCAAGGATTATGCGACTCTGGCGGCGGCGGCGAAGGTGAAGGGGTTCAAGGCGGTGCCGCTCGGGCTGAAGCTGTCGGGCGGGTTCACCAACACGATCCGGCGGCAGGCGTCGAAGAACGTCATCGGTGTGTTGCCGGGCAAGACGGCGCCCAACGACTACGTGCTGTATTCGGCGCATTGGGATCATCTCGGGCGCTGCGACGCGGTCGATGGCGACGACATCTGCAACGGTGCTGCGGACAATGCGACCGGTGTCGCCGGGCTGATCGCGCTCGCGGAGGCACAGGCCAAGGCGGGCCCGGCCAAGCGCTCGATCGCGTTCCTGGCGGTGACGGCGGAGGAATCGGGGCTGCTCGGATCGCGCTATTACGCCGAGCACCCGATCTATCCGCTCGCGCATACGGTTGGCGGCGTAAACATGGACGTTCTGAACGTCGACGGGCGCGCGAAGGATTTCGTGCTGACCGGTGCGGGTAAGTCGGAGATCGAGGACCTCGTGAAGCCGTTCGTCGCCGCCGAGGGACGCGTGATCGGGGTCGAGGCGAACCCGGAACGCGGCGGCTATTACCGGTCGGATCACTTCAGCTTCGCCAAGCTGGGCGTGCCGATGCTCGATGGCGGCAGCGGCGAGGATCTGGTCGTCGGCGGGACGGCGGCGGGGCATGCCGCGCGCGAGGACTATGTCGCGCACCGCTACCACAAGCCCGCGGACGAATACGACGCGAAGTGGGACTGGTCGGGTGCGGTCGAGGATCTCGGGATTTATTACGGTCTCGGGCGCAAGCTCGCGGACGATACCAGTCTGTGGCCGAACTGGTATAAGAGCGCCGAATTCCGCGGCATTCGTGACCGCGATCGCGCAGGAGCCAAGTAACGTGACTACACCCGCCGCCTCTACCCCCGCCGAATGGGCGCACCACAAGGCCGTGTGGATCGGCTTTCCGAGCCATGCGGACCTGTGGCTGGACGATCTTGAACCCGCGCGCGACGAGGTCGTCGCGTTCGCAAAGGCGGTCCATGCCGAGGGCAAGGGCGAGACGGTGATCCTGGTCGCGGCGGACGTCGGATCGGCGACCACCGCCAAGCGGCTCGCGCCGTTCGCGCAGGTGGTGGTCGAGCCGTTCGGCGACATCTGGCTGCGCGATACCGCCCCGATCATCGTCGGGGACGGCAGCGCGCGGGACTTTCGCTTCAACGGCTGGGGCGGGAAATACGACCTGCCTGGCGATGACACGATCGGGCAGCGACTGGCGGCGAGCCGGCACAAGCGCGTCGAGGCGTGCGACTGGGTGCTGGAGGGCGGCGCAATCGATGGCGACGGGACCGGGACGGTCGTCACCACCGCGCAATGCCTGCTCAACCGCAACCGCAATCCGTCGCTGAGCAAGGCGGAGATCGAGGCGCGGCTGGCGTCGGATCTCGGCTATACCCGCGTGGTGTGGCTGGGGGACGGGCTGGTCAACGATCATACCGACGGCCATGTCGACAACCTTGCGCGGTTCGTCGGCGAGGGACGTGTGGCGATCCCGCAGGCGGCGGATAACGACCCGAACTGGCAGGTGTATCAGAACGCGGCGCGCGATGCTGCGGCAGCCGGGCTGGAGGTCGTGACGATCCCGTCGCCGGGCCGCGTGCTGCGCGACGAGGAGGTCGTGCCGGCGAGCTATATGAACTTCTATATCGGCAATGCCGCGGTGGTGGTGCCGCTGTACGGCGCGGAGAACGACCAGGCGGCGGTTGTGGCGATCCAGGCGCTGTTCCCGGACCGCGAGGTCGTGGGGCAGCGCGCGGATCACATCCTGACCGGGGGGGGGAGCTTCCACTGCATCTCGCAGCAGATTCCGGGGTGAACACCCACCTCCGTTCGTCCTGAGTAGCCGTCGAGTAGCTCCGTAAGGAGCGTATCGAGACGGCGTATCGAAGGACAGGTTGGCGCGCGAAACCTGTACCTCGATACGAGCCCTCGATACGTCCCTTCGGGACTAATCGGTCTCTACTCGGCACGAACGGTAATGGGTGTCAGCGGCTTCAGCGGGCCCGAATAGGTAACGTAGCACCACCCCGGCGAAGGCCGGGGCCCAATTGGGTAACGTCGCTGAGGACGGACGGCGTCTCGTTACTTCCGCCTTTCCAATTGGGCCCCGGCCTTCGCCGGGGTGGTAGTGTGTGTGTGTGTGTGTCGGGGTCAGCGGCTCCAGCGGGCCCAGATTGCGGTGGGGAGCGTCAGGCCGCGGGCTTCCTCGCGGACGCCCAACTCACCCACTTCGACCTTGCCCGGCAGATCCGCGAAGACCTGGTTGAGCAGCTCGCCGATCGCCAGCGCCGACATCCGCACCGCGTAAACCGTCAGGAACAGGAACCGCGAATTCTCGTCGAGCAGCTTGCGGCAATCGGCTATGAGCTTCGGCAGATCTTCCTCGAGACGCCACACCTCGCCCTCCGGCCCGCGACCATATTTCGGCGGGTCGAGCAGGATCCCGTCATACCGCCGCCCCCGCCGAACCTCGCGTGCGACGAACTTCGCCGCGTCGTCGGTCATCCAGCGGATCGGTGCGTCGGCCATGCCCGAGAGCCTGGCGTTGGCCTTGGCCGCCTCGACCGACTTCTTGGACGCATCGACATGGACCATCCGCACACCCTTGGTCGCCATCGCGAGCGTGCCGACACCGGTATAGCCGAACAGGTTCATGCATTCAGGCGACTCGAGCCCGGCGACGCGCTCGCGCATCCAGCTCCACACCGGCGCCATGTCGGGGAAGAAGCCGAGGTGGCGGAACGGCGTGGTCTGCGCGGTGTAGGACACCTCGTTCCACTTCAGCGTCCAGCCTTCGCGGGGGACCGGCTCGGCGAATTCCCAGCGGCCGCCGCCATCCTCGTCGGAGCCGGGGACGAATTCGCCCTGCGCGGTCCAGTCGGCGGAGGCGGGGGCCCACATCGCCTGCGGTTCGGGGCGGATGAAGCGGAAGCGGCCATAGCGTTCGAGCTTCTTGCCGTGGCCTGAATCAATCAGGCCGTAATCGGCCCAGGGTTCGCCGATGAGGGTTTCGAGCTTCATGCCGATGGCCTCGCCCGCTCGGTGATGTAGGCGGTGATCGCGTCGAACGTCGCGGGGAGCGTCGCGTAGCGTTCCTCGCGGTCGAACAGGTCGCCGACCCGCGCGGGCAGCGAGGGACGCACGCCGGTGGCGCGTTCTACTGCGTCGCCGAACTTGGCGGGGTGCGCGGTAGCCAGCGTCACGATGGGAACGCCCGCCGGCACGTCGAGGCGCAACGCGGCGGCGAAGCCGATCGCGGTGTGCGGATCGATCACTTGGCCGGCATGCTCGTGCGCCCAGCGCATCGCGAGCGTCATGTCGTCGAGGTCGACGCGGTCGCTCTTGAAGAGGGCCGAGGCCCCTTGCGACTGCGCGTTGGTGAGACGCATCGCGCCCGAGGCTTCGAACCCGGCCATCTGCGCGGCCAGAGCGGCACCGTCACGGCCGCCGAGATCGAACAACAGGCGCTCGAAGTTGGAGCTCACCTGGATGTCCATTGACGGGGTTGGGGTCTGCTGGACGCCCCCCTTCGAATAATCGCCGGTGCTGAGCGCGCGGTGGAGGATGTCGTTGACGTTGGTCGCGACGACCAGCTTGGCGACGGGGAGACCCATCTTCGCCGCGACATAGCCGGCGAACACGTCGCCGAAATTGCCGGTCGGCACCGCGAAGGCGACCTCGCGATCGGGCGCGCCGAGGCGGACCGCGGCGTAGAAGAAATACACCACTTGCGCCATCAGCCGTGCCCAGTTGATGGAGTTGACCGCCGACAGCGCGAACTTGGTCGAGAAGGCGCGGTCGTTGAACATCGCCTTCACGAGCGCCTGCGCGTCGTCGAAGCTGCCTTCGATGGCGATGTTGTAGACATTGGGGCTGAGCACCGTGGTCATCTGGCGGCGCTGCACGTCGGAGATGCGGCCGACCGGGTGGAGCATGAAGATGTCGATGCCCTCGCGCCCCGCGACTGCGTCGATCGCCGCCGAGCCGGTATCGCCACTGGTCGCGCCGACGATCGTCAGGCGCTTGTCGGTGCCGGCGAGGAAGCGTTCGAAGAACAGCCCGAGCAACTGGAGCGCGACGTCCTTGAACGCGAGCGTCGGGCCGTGGAACAGTTCGAGCAGCCACTGGTCGTGATCGAGCTGGACCAGCGGCGCCACGGCGGCGTGCGAGAAGCGGCCATAGGCCTGGTCGCAGAGCGCCTTCAGTTCCTCGCGGGTCATCGCATCGCCGACGAACGGGGCCATTACCGCAACCGCGGTGTCGACATAGGAGAGACCGGCGAGCGCCGTGATTTCGTCGCGACTTAGCGTCGGCCATGCCTCGGGAAGATACAGCCCGCCGTCGGAGGCGAGGCCGGCGAGCGTTGCCGCTTCGAAATCGAGGACGGGGGCGGAACCGCGGGTGCTGATGTAACGCATGGTTTGTCGGTTAGCGGGCTGAGCGGAAGCGAACAAGCTACGCGGTTTCCGTTTTCCTGCGAACGCAGGACTCCAGGGTTTGGGAGCGATGCGTGCGGTACCCTGGGCTCCTGCGTTCGCAGGAGAACGGCTAGCGCGGGCGGCGGCGTAGCGCGAGGGTGTAGATGATCGCGGCGATGGCTGCGAAGAAGAACCATTGGCCCGCATAAGCCAGGTGGTTGTTCGGTACCGAGGCGATGTCGGGCTTGCCGTTGGGGTTCAGTCCCGCTTGCGGGGTGTCCGCGACGAGCATCAGGCGCTGTGGCGTATGATCGAACAGCGAGCCGATCAGCGAGCGGCGGTCGGGCGCGTGGCTGATGAAGCCCGAGACTTCGCCACCGGCCCAGACGACCTTGGTCATCGGATCACGCGTCGTGCCGAGCTGGACGACCATGCCGGGGCCGTCGGCGCCGGTCCGGCACTGGGCGATCGCGCGGAAGCCGGATTTGCCGGCGCCGGCGAGCGTGATGTCTGTCGGCTGGAGGCAGAGGCCCGAGGCGCGGCGGAACAGGAGCGTCTCGTCGGGAAGGCGCGGGAACGCCATGGGCGGCTTGGCGGGGTTGGCAGCGAGCTGGGCAAGGAACGCCTCCTTTTTCGGGAGGCGGTCGAGAAGTTGCCACAGGCCGAGGCCGATCATCGCCGCGATCGCGAGCGTGACGAGGATGGTCGGGATAACGGGGATGCGCTTAGCAGGACGAGTCACGGTTCGATTTTGCCCTCGCGCGCGGCGTTGCGATATTCGGCGGACATGAGCGCGCCCTTCGCGGCGCGCAGCGACAGGACGACGCCGCCGGCGGTGAACGGGATCCAGATCAGCATGTGCAGCCAGCGCGGCGGATGAACCTTGAGTTCCAGCGTGATCGCGAGCGCGACGACGAGTGCGCCCAGGATCAGCGTCAGGAACGCGGCGGGGCCGTCGCCGACGTTGAACTTGGTGAAGTCGAGGCCGCAGTTCGGGCAGCGGTCGGCGAAGTTGGACCATTTCGCGAAGAGGGTGGGCCTGCCGCAGCGCGGGCACAGGCCCTTGAGCGCGACCTGCGCGATCGAGGGGGCGGTGGCGAGGGGGTAGGGGTCTTCGGTCATGGCGTTATCGCCTCCTGACGGCTGTGCATCCCCGCGAAGGCGGGGATCCAGACTGGGCTCCCGCCTTTGCGGGAGAACAGGAGGCGGGTGCCACAATTGGCGTGCGTTAGTGCCTTACCAGCAAAGGCCACCACCCCGGCGGAGGCCGGGGCCCAGGTGGGAGACGTTGCTAAGGCAGGGCAGCGTGTCGTTACTACGACCTTGCCAACTGGGCCCCGGCCTCCGCCGGGGTGGCGCCTACCGGGGCGGTGACGCACTCCAAAACCGTCGACGATCAACCGCCGTGGACGGGGGCGCCCCAGCCGCCCCAGACATAGACGGTGACGAACAGGAACAGCCACACCACGTCGACGAAATGCCAGTACCAGGCCGCCGCCTCGAACCCGAAATGCTGGCGCGGGGTGAAATCGCCGCGATAGGCGCGGACGAGGCAGACGATCAGGAAGATCGTGCCGATCAGCACGTGGAAGCCGTGGAACCCGGTCGCCATGAAGAACGCCGCGCCGTAGTTGATCCCCTTGAACGGGAACGGTGCGTGGACGTATTCATAGGCCTGGATCGAACTGAACAGCGCGCCGAGGATCACGGTGAGCCACAGGCCCTTGAGCACGCCGTCGCGGTTGCCGACGCCGATCAGGCCCCACAGTCCGGTCTTCTCGCCGCCGCGCTGGTTGTGGATCAGCGCGTGGTGCGCCCAGGTCACGGTGGTGCCCGAGGTGAGCAGGATCAGCGTGTTGAGCAGCGGCAGTTCGAACGGGTTGATGACCGTCAGGCCCTTGGGCGGCCACTGCGCGATCATCGCCGCGCCGCCTTCGACCGCGCGTGTGACGCTGCCATCGGCATAGGTCATCGCGGTCGGGAACAGCGAGAAGTCGAAGAACGCCCAGAACCAGCCGACGAAGAACATTACCTCGGAGGCGATGAACAGGATCATGCCGTAGCGGAAATGCAGCTGGACGACGGGGGTGTGATCGCCCGCATGCGCTTCCTTGATGACCTGTGCCCACCAGCTGTAGAAGGTGAAAAGCAGGCCGGCGAGGCCGATGAAGAAGATCCAGCCGCCGCCATTGGGCTTGTCGATATGGCCGCCATGCATCCACATGATGCCACCGACCGCCATGATCAGCGCGGACATCGATCCGACCAACGGCCAGACGCTGGGTGGCAGGATGTGATACTCGTGGTTCTTCGCGCCGGCCATGGAACTCCCCTATTCTCTTTGCGCCCGTCCTAGCTTGCGTTTTTCGCGGAATCCACCGGGTAAAACGTGTAGCTGAGCGTGATCGTCTGGATATCGGCCGCGTCCGGATCGCTCAGGATCTTGGGATCGACGAAAAAGATCACCGGCATCCGCGCGGTTTCGCCGGGCTTGAGCGTCTGCTGCGTGAAGCAGAAACACTGGATCTTGGTGAAATACTTGCCCGCCTGCGCAGGCTGGACGTTGAACGTCGCGGTGCCGGTGAGCGGTTTGGTCGACGTGTTTGTCGCAGTGAAGAACGCCATGTCGCGCGCGCCGATCGCGATCGTGTCCGAGCGGTTTTCGGGGACGAACTTCCACGGCAGCTTGGGGCTGACATTGGTGTCGAAATCGACCCGGATCTGGTGATCGACCGCGCCGGGGGCGACCAGTCCGCGCTGCGTCGTGCCGTTAAGGCCGGTGACCGAACAGAACAGGCGGTAGAGCGGCACACTCGCCCAGGCGAGCCCGGTCATGAAACAGATGAAGAGCACGGCGAGCGCCGCGGTGCGATTGGTGCGCGACATCGCCTTCCAGCCGGCCATCAGTGCGGCATGCCCGCACGAATCTTGGCGATCGAGATCGCGAAGACGAGGATGACGAACGCGCCGAGGAGCAGCGCCATGACGCGCGCGCGCCCGCGCTGGCGGCTGCGGATCAGGTCGGCCTGGTTGGGCTCTGAGGGCGTCATGCGAACCACCGGTCGACGACCAGCGCGCCGAACATCACGAACAGATACAGGATCGAGTATTTGAACAAGGCCTTCTCCGGTTTCATCGCATCATCGGCATGCGTGGTGCGTTTGGCGACACGGACCGCGAGCAGCGCGAACCAGCCGGTGAGCAGAACCGCCGCCATGCCGTAGATCGCGCCGGTCAGCCCGAGCGGCCAGGGCAGGATCGCCACCGCCGCCATTGGGATGGTGTAGAGCCCGATCTGCGTCCGGGTGGTGCGCTCGCCGGATACGACGGGGAGCATCGGCACACCCGCGGCGGCATAATCGCTCTTCATGAACAGCGCGAGCGCCCAGAAATGCGGCGGCGTCCACAGGAACACGAACAAGAACAGCAGGACGGGGAGCAGCGCGATATTACCGGTCGCGGCTGCCCAGCCGATCAGCGGCGGGAACGCGCCGGCGGCGCCGCCGATGACGATGTTCTGCGGCGTGCGGCGCTTGAGCCAGACGGTGTAGACCAGCACGTAGAACAGGATCGAGACGGTCAGGATCGCGGCGGCGAACGCGTTGACCGCGAACCCCATGAACAGGACCGAGAATGCGCCGAGCCCGACGCCGAAATGGAGCGCCGCTTGACGTTCCATCCGGCCATCGGGAAGCGGGCGTTTCTGCGTGCGGCGCATGACCGCGTCGATGTCCGACTCGTACCATTGATTGAGCGCGCCCGCCGCGCCCGCGCCGAGCGCGATGCAGAGGATCGCGGTGAAGCCGATCACCGGATGTACGCCCACGGGGGCGGCCAGCATGCCGCACAGCCCGGTGAAGACGACGAGCGTCATCACGCGCGGCTTGGTCAGCGCCAGGAAGTCGCGCCAATGCGCCGGTGGCAGGAGGGGAGTGGCAGGTGTCATGGTTCGGGTATGCTATACGCGCTGCGGGGGCTTGAGGAAAGCGGTGTGGCTGCGCGCGCCGCGTGGTTGCGAAACCAGCGAGGATAGGGGTGGGTATGGGATCGCGATCTCCGTCGCTTTGTACACCCGTCACCCAGCTAAAGCCGGGTCTGCCTGCGTTGTGCGCGACCGACCTCTCACGGTGAGACCCGGCTTTCGCTGAAGTGATCGGCTTCGGCGGACTAGGCGCCCCGCCGATCCACCCGCGCCGTCGTCCTGACGAAAGTCAGGACCCAGGGGCATGGAGAACGATGCTGTCGAACCCTGGGTCCTGACTTTCTTCAGGATGACGGGCGTGGGCGGGGGAGCGTTCGCGGCATTGCGGTGGCGTGGTATCGGCCCAAAAAAAGCCCCGGGTTTCCCCGAGGCCTTCTCTTTCCTGGCTGGCCCCGACACGGGAGCAAGTCCCGTGTCGTCGGACGCGGCGTTGCCGCGCTGGCCGTTCGGATGGGTGCGGCTCAGCCGCACCGGCGCGTAGCTGTCGCTACGCCGCCTCGCATCCTAGTCGATCCGCGGCAGCGTCTCGAACTGGTGGTATGGCGGCGGTGAAGAGATCGTCCACTCCAGCGTCGTCGCACCGTCGCCCCAAGGATTGTCGCCCGCAGGCTTGCCCGCGATCATCGACCAGATCAGGTTGACGAAGAACACCACCATGCCCGCGGCCATGATCATGTAGCCGACCGAGGCGACCGTGTTCCAATGCTCATACTGCGGCGTATAGTCCGGGATGCGGCGCGGCATACCCTGGAGGCCGAGGAAATGCATCGGGAAGAACATGACGTTCACGCCGATGAAGAACACCCAGAAGTGCAGCTGGCCGAGGAACTCGTTGTACATCTTGCCCGACATCTTCGGGAACCAGTAATAGAAGCCCGCGAACAGCGAGAACACCGCACCCAGAGACAGAACGTAGTGGAAATGCGCCACCACGTAGTACGTGTCCTGCATGTAGTCGTCGATGCCGCCATTGGCGAGCACCACGCCGGTCACGCCGCCGACGGTGAACATGAAGATGAACCCGATCGACCACACCATCGGCGTCTTGAAGGTCAGCGAGCCGCCCCACATCGTCGCGATCCACGAGAAGATCTTGATGCCGGTCGGCACCGCGATGACCATCGTCGCCGCGGTGAAGTACATCTTGGTGTTCACGCTGAGACCGGTGGTGAACATGTGGTGCGCCCACACGACGAACCCGACCACGCCGATCGCGACCATCGCATAGGCCATGCCGAGATAGCCGAAGACGGGCTTGCGGCTGAACGTCGAGATGATCTGGCTGACGATGCCGAAGCCCGGCAGGATCATGATGTAGACTTCGGGATGGCCGAAGAACCAGAACAGATGCTGGTACAGGACGGGGTCGCCGCCGCCTGCCGGATCGAAGAAGGTCGTGCCGAAGTTGCGATCGGTGAGCAGCATCGTGATCGCGGCCGCAAGGACCGGGAGCGCCAGCAGCAGCAGGAACGCGGTGACCAGCATCGACCACACGAACAGCGGCATCTTGTGCAGCGTCATGCCCGGCGCGCGCATGTTGAAGATCGTCGTGATGAAGTTGATCGCGCCGAGGATCGACGACGCGCCGGCCAGATGCAGCGCGAGGATCGCCATGTCGGTCGACGGCCCGGGCTCGCCATAGGTCGAGAGCGGGGCGTAGAGCGTCCAGCCGTTACCCGCACCACCAAAGAACGGCGAGGCGAGGAGCAGCGTGAAGGCGGGGATCAGCAGCCAGAACGACACGTTGTTCATGCGCGGGAACGCCATGTCGGGCGCGCCGATCATGATCGGCACGAACCAGTTGCCGAAGCCACCGACCATCGCCGGCATGACCATGAAGAACACCATGATCAGGCCGTGCGCGGTAATGAGCACGTTCCAGAGATGGAGCGATTCGTCGAGGCTGGCAGGGCCGCCGTGGAGCATGCTCGCCCAGCCCTGGAGATACTGAATACCGGGATGCGCGAGCTCGGCGCGCATGAGGCCCGAGACCGAGCCGCCGATGATCCCCGCGACGATCGCGAAGATCAGGTACAGCGTGCCGATATCCTTGTGGTTGGTCGACATGAACCAACGCGCGAAGAACCCCGGCTTGTGATCGGTATCGTGATGGTCGTGCGCTTCGTGCGAAACGAACGCCGACGGATTGAGAGCGGTGTCGGTCATCTTACAGTCCCGCGTTGCCGGCGCCGGCCGGGTTTGATGTAGCGCCCTGCGTCGTGGCAGGAGCGGCAGTCGTCACGTTCTCGACCGGGCCGGTGGCGTTGGCGGTTTCCGCCGCCTCCTCGACCTTCGCCGCGGAGCCATCGGCGCCGGGCTGCGGGATCACCTTGTCGGAGGCCTTGCCGGGTGTCGGCATCGTGCCGCCCTTGGCCTTGACCCACGCGGCGTATTGCGCAGGCGGAACGGCCTCGACCGCGATCGGCATATAGCCGTGGCGCGCGCCGCACAGTTCCGAACACTGGCCGAAATACAGGCCGGGCTTGTCGATGGTAAAGCTCGTCTCGTTCAGGCGGCCGGGGATCGCGTCGAGCTTGATCCAGAATGCGGGGACCGCCCAGCTGTGGATCACGTCGTTCGACGTCGTGATCAGGCGGATCGGTACGCCGACGGGGAGGACGATGCGGTTGTCGGTGGCGAGCAGCTTGGGGCCGTCCGCGTCGGTACGGCCACGCTCGCCGGCGTCGACGTCAGCCTTTTCCTTCAGCATGTTGGCGGTGATCTCGAAGCCGCCATTGTCCGGATACTGGTAGGTCCAATACCATTGGTTGCCGATCGCCTTGAGCGTGACGGCACCCGACGGCGCCGGCTTGAACTGTGCCTGGAGCAACCCGATCGAGGGGACTGCGATCAGGACGAGGATCACGACCGGCGCGAGCGTCCAGAGGATCTCGATCGCGGTGTTGTGGCTGGTCTTCGACGCGACAGGATTGCGCGCGCGGCGATAGCGGAACGACACCCAGAACAGCAGCGCGAGCACGAACAGAGAGATGATCGTGATCGTCGGCACCAGGATCGAATTGTGCATCCAGTGCGCGAACTGGCCGTTCTTGGTGACCTGAGGCTGGAGGCCGAACAGGCCGTCGGTCGGCTGGCCGATCATCGGCTGGGCCGTCATCGCGGGGGCACCGTCCATCGCGAGTTCGGGGCTGGACGGGTTGGCGGTCGGCGTCGCGGCCGACGTGGTCGGCGCGGTGTTGGACACGCCGCCCGGCGCTGCAGCAGCCTGCGGTGCCGCTGCCGCCGGCTGAGCCGCCTGCCCGGCGACACCACCGAGACTCGCCAGTGCGAGCCCCGCTGCCATCGCAAATCCTCTCATCCCCATCTTGCGCATCGTTATTCTTGACCCCGGTTTATAGCGAACCCGATATCACGGACGCGCGGATGTCTGTTTATAATTTGTTCGGGGCTATACGCGGCGGGGGGGGATGCCTCAAGCCTTGTCTGGCGCTGGACCTTGAAGCGTCCGCACTAACCGCGCGTCATCCTGACGAAAGTCAGGATCCAGGGTAGCGAACGGCGACTTACATGGCTCTGGATCCTGACTTTCGTCAGGATGACTGAGGGAGATGTATTAAGGTGCCGGTAGTCGTTGCGCGGCCATTCCCGCGCTCGTATCAGCGCGGCATATCCTTTTGGAGCGATGACCCGCGATGACCGAAGACGACGTGCTCGCCGAATTCCGCGCTGCCGAAGCGTTGCTCGAAGGGCATTTCATCCTGTCCTCGGGCCTGCGGAGTTCGCGCTACCTGCAATGCGCGCGGGTCTTGATGGACCCCGCGCGGGGGGCTCGGTTGTCGGAGGCGCTGGTGGCGTCGCTCCCGGCTGAGTTGCGCAACCAGATCGACGTGGTGGTGTCGCCGGCGATGGGCGGCGTGATCGCGGGACACGAGATGGCGCGCGCGCTCGGCGTCGAGGCGATGTTCCTCGAGCGGCCCGACGGCGTGTTCGAACTGCGCCGCGGGTTCCGTCTGGCGCCGGGCCAGCGGGTCCTGATGATGGAGGACGTGGTCACCACCGGGCTGTCGTCGCGCGAGGCGATCGCGGCGATCGGACGCGCGGGGGGCGTGACGGTTGCGGCGGCGGCTTTGGTCGATCGCTCGAACGGGACGGCGGACCTGGGCGTGCCGTTCTTCCCGCTGATCCGGCTCGACGTTCCGACCTATGCGGCGGACGCGCTGCCGCCCGAACTCGCGGCGATCCCGGCGATCAAGCCTGGCAGCAGGGCGGCGGCATGAGCCCCCCCGGCAGCGAGCATCTGCGCCTCGGCGTCAACATCGATCACGTCGCGACCGTGCGCAATGCGCGCGGGGCGGGGTATCCGGATCCGGTTCGTGCCGCCCTGGTTGCGGCGGCGGCGGGGGCGGACGGCATCACCGCGCATCTGCGCGAGGATCGCCGGCACATTACCGACGACGACATCGCACGGCTGTCGGCCGAGCTGACGATCCCGCTCAACCTGGAGATGGCGGCGACCGACGAGATGCTCGGCATCGCGCTGCGTCACAAGCCGCACGCGGCATGCATCGTGCCGGAGAAGCGCGAGGAACTGACCACCGAGGGCGGGCTCGACGTCGCCGGGCATTACGACCGGATGGCGCGGCTGGTCGACACGCTGGGCGGGGCGGGGATCCACGTGTCGCTGTTCATCGAGCCCGACGCGCGCCAGATCGAGGCGGCGGTGCGGCTCAAGGTGCCGGTGATCGAATTGCACACGGGGCTGTATGCGGAACTGTCGGGCGAGGCGCAGACGGTCGAACTGCGGCGGCTGACCGATGCGGCGGCGCTCGCGGCGAAGAACGGCATCGAGGTGCATGCGGGTCACGGCCTGACCTACGACAACGTCGCGCCGATCGCGGCGATCCGTCAGGTTCGCGAGCTGAACATCGGGCATTTCCTGGTGGGCGAGGCGCTGTTCGTCGGGCTTGGCGAGGCGGTGCGGCTGATGCGCGAGGCGATGGATGCGGCGCGGTAAACAGCCCGTCCGTCATTCCAGCGAAAGCTGGGATATCAGGCCGCAGGGGGGCGCTCTATCACTGGGAGATCCCAGCTTTCGCTGGGATGACGGGTTTTGGGACGACGGGTTGGGGACTCGATCGTGATTATCGGGCTCGGCTCCGACCTGTGTAACATCGAGCGCATCCAGGCGTCGATCGAGCGGTTCGGCGAACGGTTCGAGACGCGCGTGTTCACCGATGCCGAGCGCGCGAAGGCGGCGCGGCGGCCGTTCACCAAGGCGGGGACGCTCGCCAAGCGGTTCGCGGCGAAGGAGGCGTTTTCGAAGGCGGTCGGGACCGGGTTTCGCGCGGGCGTGTTCATGCGCGATATCGGTGTGGTCAACGCGGCCAGCGGGGCGCCGACGCTGGCGTTGACCGGGGGCGCCAAAGCGAGGCTTGACGCGCTGACGCCCGAAGGCCACGCCGCACGCGTGCATCTGACGATGACGGATGATCACCCCTGGGCGCAGGCCTTTGTGATCATCGAAGCTATACCTCTGATATCTCACGTAGATATGAATCGATGAAGGACGCGGCGTTGGACGGCAACGAGTTCCCAGACAAGCCCCTCGCGCAGCAGACGGCGACGGTCGACACCGTCGCTCCGACGGCCTCCGCACCGGACACACCCCGCCGCCGCGGCACCGACTGGTGGGGCGAGGTGAAGGGGATCTTCTGGCTGATCCTGGTCGTGCTCGGCTTCCACAGCTTCATCGCCAAGCCCTTCTACATCCCCAGCGAATCGATGCTGCCCGGCCTCAGGATCGGCGATCGGCTGGTGGTGACCAAGTTCGCCTATGGCTGGTCGTTCGTGTCGCCGACGATCCCGAACCCGGTCGCGATCTTCAAGGGCGTCGTGCTGCGCCAGCAGGAAGACAGCTGGAGCGTGTCGCTGCCGTTCATGCATGGCCGCCTGTTCGGATCGCTGCCGACGCGCGGCGACGTGGTGATCGTGACGCCGCCGGGGACGCATAACGACTATATCAAGCGCGTCATCGGGCTGCCCGGCGACAAGCTCGCCGTGCGCGGCGGAATCGTGTTCCTGAACGGCGTCGCGGTGAAGCGCGGCCCGCTTCACGACACGCTGATCCCGGTCGACACGAACAGCCCGTGCAGCGAGATCGACTATCCCGGTGCGCGCGAGACGTTGCCGGATGGCCGCCAGATGTGCCGCCTGCCGACTTATACCGAGACGCTGCCCAACGGCCGTCGCTACGAGACGATCGATCTCGAGTCCGACAGCCAGGGCGACAATTTCGCGGAGGTCACGATCCCCGCGAACCACGTCTTCCTGATGGGCGACAACCGCGATCGCTCCGCAGACAGCCGGTTCGCGTTGAGCCAGCTCGGGCTGGGTGGGCCGGTGCCGTACGAGAATCTTGGCGGCCGCGCGGAGTTCATCACCTTCAGCCTCGATGGCGACGCGACCTTCAACCCGCTGACCTGGTGGGGATCGCTGCGTTCGGATCGTGCCGGCACGTCGCTGCATCCCGCCAAGGCGAGCTGAGATGGCCGAGACCAACACCGTCGACGAGCTGAGCCCGGTCGAGATGCGCGATCCGTTCCTGCGCAAGGAACTGAAGCGCGCGATAATCTGGCTCGGGCTCGCCTGTGTGATCGCGTTGCTGATCGTGCTGGTCCAGCCGTTGCTGATCATCTTTGCCGGCGTCGTGTTCGCGGCCTTGCTCGATGGCGGCGTGCGGCTGCTCGGGCGGGTGTTGCCGATCGGGCGCGGCTGGCGGTTGCTGATCGTCGTGCTGCTGACGTTCGCCTTCCTGGTGGGGACGTTCGTCCTGACCGGCGTGCAGGTGACCGAACAGGTCATGCAGCTGCGCTCGACGCTGGAATCGCAGGCCAACCGCTTCACCGGCTATCTGACGTCGCAGGGGCTGATGCCGGGCGCGTCGGACGTCAACGGCATCGCCAAGCAGGCGCTCGGGTCGGTGGGGCGCGTGACGTCGTGGGTCGGCAGCGCGATCGGTGCGATCACGAGCATGTTCATGATCCTGATCCTCGGGCTGTTCATCGCAATGGATCCGGGCACCTATTCGCGCGGGCTCCAGTGGATGGTGCCGGTCGACCTGCGGCCCGAGTTCGCCAGGACGCTGGTCAAGATGGGCGCGACGTTGCGCAAGCTGCTCGCGGGACGCCTGCTGGGCATGGCGGTCGAGGGTGTCGCGAGCGGCATCGCGCTGGCAATCGGCGGCGTGCCGATGGCGATGCTGCTCGGCATCATCGCGGGCATACTGGCGTTCATTCCGAACGTCGGCGCGATCGTGACGGGCGTGCTGATGGTCGCGGTCGGCTTCAGCGCGGGCGTCGACACGGGCTATTGGGCGATCGGCACGTACCTCGTGGTGCAGACGATCGACGGCTATGTGATCGTGCCGATGGTGGCCAAGCGGACGGTCGACCTGCCGCCGGCGTTGACGCTGGGCGCGCAGATCCTGGCGAGCGCGCTGTTCGGGATTTTGGGGCTGGCGCTGGCTGACCCGATGACCGCGATGATCAAGACCGCGCTGGAGCGCCGATCGGAGCGGGAAGAAGAGAAGGTGGAGGCTGAGGCCTGACTCGATCTAGCGATCTCCTCGCATCCAGTCCGGTTCAAGCCCACCCACTGTCATCCCCGCGGACGCCGGGATGACGGAACGGGGGGGCGGTAGGGCGCTAGCGCTTTACCAGTTCGTCGAAGAGCGCGAGATAGCGCGCGGCTGAGTCCGCACCCGGTTGCGGGACTAGGTCTGGTCGCTGCGTGCTTGGACCGAGCCAGGCGTCCAGCGCAGCAACCAGCGCCGCCGCATCGTCTCGTGCGACGACCGTGCCGCGATCTGCGCGGTCGATGATTTCCGCCACCGCCGTGCTGGAGTCGGTCGAAATCACCGGCGTCCCGACCGACAGCGCCTCGCGCAACACGCCGGGAACGCCTTCATAGTCCGAGGTCAGCACGACGACCTGCGCGCGGGCCATGATCGGCAGCGGGTCGGTGCTGTGGCCGAACAGGCGAACCCGGTCCCCCAAGCCCAGCGCGCGAATCTGCGCCTCGATCGCGCCGCGCATCCCCCCTTCGCCTAGGATGACCAGCGGTATCGTCCGGTCCGCCAGCAACGGCAGCGCGGCGATCAGCCGGTCCCAGCGCTTCTGCGGTTCGAGCCGGCCTACGCCGAGAACGTAGCGCGGCGGCAGATCGGGCAGCGCGGCAGGGATCGGCACCGCCGGCGGGTTCGGGATGACGCTGGTCCGCCCGACCATGTGCGTCGCGCGCGCGGCTTCTTCGGCCGTGGCCGGGGTCATCGCGACGAGGTGGTCGAGGAAGCGTCCGTGGCCTGCGAGCCAGAGCTGGTGCGCGGCGTGCATCGCCCGCCCGTGATCGGCACGCGCGGGCGCGTTGGACATCTTGGCGACGATCGGCGGGCAATGCCGCCCGAGCCGCAGCCGGGTCCAGGCGGCGATCCCGGTATAGAAATTGCCGGGGCAGAAGATCATGTCGGGCGCGAGACGCCGCACGACACCCGGCAGCGCAAGCAACCGCGAGGGCGCAACGATTTCCAGCCCGTCCGGGAGTTCGGCCGCCAGGGGCCCGTCGATGCTTTCGATCGCCAGCGTCACGCGGCGCCCTGCCGCCAGCCAGCCGCGCGCGAGGCGCAGTTGCGCGCGCTCGACGCCGCCACCGCGCAGATCCTCCGCATAGGTCATGATGTGCCGTGCGGTCGGCGGTCCGATCAGGGCTGACATATCGCGGTCATCATAATGCGCGATGGATAAAGCGGAGATCGCGACCGATTGAAACCGACATTGCGTGCACCTGTGTTGCCGGACGGCTATTACACCGGACGGCCAGCGTCAAAACGGCTTTGAGGGCAATGGCTTGAGGAACGACGAGTGAGTACGCGCATGGCGAAGACGAGCGAGCCCGAGGGCTATGCGGATATCGCGCGCGCCGGGCTCGAGCCGCTCAAGACGCTGGGCAACCGCTGGCCCGCGATCATCGGCGCGGTACTGACGGTGGCGATGATCGTCGGGCTGGGCCGCGAGCTGCTGGGGCATGGCCTTGCCGGGCTGTCGCGCTCGGTCCCGCAGGATCCGCGTTTCTATCTGTGCTTCGGGTTGCTCTACATGTCGCCGCCGACCGGCGACTATGTGATCTTTCGCCGGTTGTGGGGCATTCCGCTTGGCGGCCTCGTCGCGCTGATCAAGAAGCGTATCGCGAACGAGGTCGTGTTCGGTTATTCGGGCGACGCGTATTTCTATGCCTGGGCGCGGGCCAAGGCGCGGATGGTGGCGTCGCCGTTCGGCGCGGTGAAGGACGTCACGATCCTGTCCGCGATCGCGGGGAACGCGATCACGCTGCTGCTGGTGGCGATCGCGTTGCCGCTCGGCCGGCATCTGCTGACGCATGACCAGTTCCGGACGGTGCTCGGATCGGCGGCGGTGACGCTGGCGATCTCGCTGCCGTTCCTGATCTTCTCGCGCCGCGTGTTCTCGCTGCCGCGCGCCAAGCTGTGGTGGGTGTTCGGGATCCACTGCATCCGGCTGCTGTGCGGATCGGTGCTGATCGCGTTCGCGTGGCATTTCGCGCTGCCGGGCGTGCCGGTGGGCATGTGGCTGTTCCTCGCCGCCGGGCGGCTGCTCGTGTCGCGGCTGCCGCTGGTGCCGAACAAGGACCTGCTGTTCGCCAACGCCGCGATCCTGCTGATCGGGCAGGATCAGGCCTTGTCGGAGCTCATCGCGTTCACCGCCGCGCTGACGTTGGTGGTGCATGTCGCGCTGATCATCCTGTTCGGCATCCATGCCGCGCTCACGCGGTTGCGCGCATGATCCGCAGCTGTGTGGGGCTTGCCGCGATCGTCGGACTTGCGGGATCCGCCGGGGCGCAGGTGCTCGGCAGCGATGCGGCCGCGTGCCGGCCAGGAGCCGGAACGGACGGCGGGCCGGCGATCGCGGTCGAGATCACCGGGCTGAAGGATCGCACCGGCGAACTGAAGCTCGAACTCTATCCCGGCAACGAAGCGGATTTCCTGAAGGGCGACCGCGTGCTGATCGCGGCGGGCAAGACGTTTCGCCGGGTGGTCGTACCGACACCCGCGACCGGGCCGATGACGATGTGCATCCGGGCACCACAGCCGGGTCGCTACGCGCTGTTGCTGACGCATAATCGCGACGGGAAGAACAAGTTCAGTTTCTGGACCGACGGCGCCGGGTTTGCGAGCAACGTGAAGCTCGGTCGGTCGCGGCCGAAGGTGGAGCAGGCGCTGGTCGCGGTCGGCACGGGGGTGACGGCGGTGCGGATCACCGCGCAATATCTGCGCGGGCTCGGCTGGTTCGGGCCGGTCACGCCGTGAGGATCACCCGGGCGAGGATCGGCCGTTGAGAATCGTCGACGTCAACGAGTTCTACTCGCCGACCGGCGGCGGCGTGCGGACCTATGTCGACCGGAAGATGGGGATCATGGCGGATATGGGCCATGAGCTGATCGTCGTAGCGCCGGGCAGAGAGGACCGGGTCGAGGAGCGGCCGGGCGGCGGGCGGATCATCTACCTCGAGTCGCCGGGGATGCCGTTCGATCGCAACTACGGGCTGTTCTGGGACGAGGGTGCGATCCACCGCGTGCTCGACGACCTCGACCCGGACGTGGTCGAGTGCTGCTCGCCGTGGCGGCCGGCGTGGTTCGTCGGCGACTGGCAGGGACGCGCGGTAAAGTCCTTCTTCATGCACAACGACAATATCGCGGCCTATGCGCAGCGCTGGTTCGCGGGCGTGGCGAGCCACGACCAGATCGAGCGCGGGTTCGGCTGGTACAGCCGGTACATGAGCCGCTTCCTCGAGAAATACGACGTCGTCGTGACCAACGGCCCGGCGCTCGAGAAGCGATTGCGCGCGCGTGGCGTTAGGATCGACGCGGCGATGCCGCTGGGGATTGAGCGCGGGCATTTCTCGCCCGAGTTGCGCGACACGCGGTTGCGCGCGGCGTTGCTGCGACAATGCGGTTTGCCCGAGGAGGGGATGCTGTTGCTCGGGCTCGGGCGGCATCACGGCGAGAAGCGCTGGCCGCTGGTGGTCGATGCGGTGGCGCGGGCGGGGGCGACTCTGCCGGTCGGGCTGGTGCTGATCGGGACGGGCGCGCAGAGCAAGGCGATCGCGCGGCGGATCGGTGGCTCGCCGCATATCCGGATGTTCGCGCCGGTCTATGATCGCGAGCGGCTCGCGCGGATCATGGCGAGTTGCGATGCGCTGATCCACGGATCGGAAGCCGAGCCGTTCGGGCTGGTCGCGTCAGAGGCGATGGCGTCGGGGCTGCCGCTTATCGTGCCGGATACGGGCGGGTGCGCGGAGGTGGCGGACCGTCATGCCAGCGAGCTGTACGCGGCGCGCGATGCGGAGAGCGCGGCGGCGGCGATCGGCCGGTTGTTCGCGCGCGACCGCATTTTGCTGCGGCGCGCGGCGGCGGTGGCGGCGCGGCACGTCCGCAGCGACCGCGAGCATGCGGTCGAACTCATGGACTATTATGCGGGGCTGGTCGCGGCGAAGCAGGGCGTGCGACGTACAGCGTGAAGCGAGTGCCGGGGACCGCGATCGCGACGTAGCCGGCGCGGAGTGCGGCGGTGGCAAGCACGCGGTCCAGACTGGCATCGCCGCTGGTCGCCGGGCCTTCGCCGCCGGTGAGGATCGTCGATCCGTCGAGTTCCGGGCGTGCGCCGGAGACCAGGTGGAGCGCATGTTCCTGGGACGCGTCGAGCAGGTTCGTGCTGCGGAAATAAAAGGGTCCGGTGGCGAAGGCGGGGGCCGGCAGGCGATGTGCTGCGGGAAGGATTTGCGGCGAAAGCGTCGCGATCGGGCCTGCAAGGCCGTGGTGGTCGAGCGTGCGACCGATCGCTTGGCCTTCGCGGAGTGCCTCGGTGAGTGACAGGCCTTCCGCATCCGCCAGGGCTGCGATCGAGGGGGCGAGACCGGCGGTGGCGAAGATCGCGAACGCGATTCGCCACGCGCGGCTCGGGAGCGGGACCAGCGACAGGCGGACGAACAGCGCCGGCAGGGCGGGGAGGAGATATTGCCGCCAGGTCGGGAACGGCAGGAGTGCGGCGACCAGTCCGGCAAGGATCAGCGCATCCAGCAATCCCATTGTGCGGCGGCGCCATGCGTCGCGGGCGACCAGCGCGAGCGCGGGCAGGGCCGCGCCGAGCGAGAGGAACTTGAGCGTGTCGATCGCCTTGGCCGGGAAGGACATCTTCCACGGGCGCAGCGCGTAATATTCGGCGGGGCCGCGCGCCGGGAAGGTGAGCGTGCCGAACACGAACCCGGCCGGGCTGCCGGCATAGGTCCAGCCGACGAAAGCGACCACCGGAAGCGTGCCAAGCAGGATCGCGACGGGGCGGTGGCGGCGGTCGACCAGCGCGTAGAGGCCGTAGGCCAGCGCCGGGAACGCGTAGGAGATCTTCGCGGCGGCGGCGCTGGCGAGCAGGAAACCGGCGAGCGCGGCGGTGGTGCGGGTCGTGGCGGGGCGGACGATCAGGGGGAGGGCGGCGGCGAGCAGCGCGGCGGGGAGCGCGTCGTTGCGCGCGGTGCCGATGCTGAAGAGGAGGATGTCGCAGCTCGCGAACAGCGCTGCCGCGACGAGCGCGGCCTTGGGTTTGGCGCCGACGGTGCGGGCGGCGGCGTGGACGCAGGCGATCGTCGCGACGCCGAGCAGCGCGTTGAGGATGCGGAGCGCCGGCCAGGTCCAGGGGCCGGCGACGAGCGCGACGGGTGCGAAGAGATAGGGCTGGAGCGGGGTCTGGAGGTAGGCGAAGTCCCGATAGGGGAGCAGGCCGTGGGCAGCGAGCGCGGCGGCGGCGACATATTGGCTCTCGTCGTGGTCGACCGGGCGGAGGAGGGCGAGCGCGATGAAGAGGATCGCCAGCGCTGCGAGCATCAAAAGCATGTTCACCCGCGAAGGCGGGGGCCCAGTCTGGACACCCGCCTTCGCGGGTGAACAAGGTAGGGGAGGGACACGCTTCATTACTCAGCCCCACCCCGGCGGAGGCCGGGGCCCAATTGGGGGACGGTGATGATTAGGGACGTCGTTTCATTACCACGGCCTTCCCAATTGGGCCCCGGCCTCCGCCGGGGTGGGGTGTGGCGGAGCACGAGTCAGGCTTTTACCGCAGTCAGGAAATAATCGAGGCTCGTCGAATCACTCAGCGTGAACCCGGTCGCCGGCGAGAAGCTCAGCCCCCGCGTGTCCGTCACGCGGAGCCCGGCGTCCTTCAGCAGCGCGGTCAGTTCCTCGGGCGTCAGGAACTTGTTCCAGTCGTGCGTGCCCTTCGGAATGCGCCCGGTGCCCTCCGCCACGGTGATCATCGCGATCCGCGACAACGGCGTGCGGTTCGGCGTCGACAGGATCAGCAGCCCCCCGTCCGCCAGTACGCGCGACAGGCCGCGGACGAAGCCCGCCGGATCGCTGACATGCTCGATCACTTCTAAGCTAGTGACCAGATCATACTGCCCGACGAGCCCCTCGACGCCGCCCGCGCGATAATCGATCGCGAGGCCGCTTTGCGCCGCATGGACCTCCGCCACCGCGATATTCTCGGGCGCCGCGTCGATCCCGGTCACCGCCGCGCCGAGCCGCGCGAGCGGTTCGCACAGCAGCCCCGCGCCGCAACCGACGTCGAGCGCGCTCTTGCCCGCCAGCGGCGTGAAGCTCGACCCGTCGCCGCTCCAATGCGCGTCGACCTGCTCGCGGATATAGCGCAGGCGCGGCGGGTTCAGCTTGTGCAAGGGGGCTGACGAGCCCTTCGGATCCCACCAGTCCGCCGCCATCGCACCGAAGTGCGCGGCCTCGTTCGGATCGATTGTTGCGTTCATGAGCGTGTCGCTTGCCAGTTTCATGCGCGCTACCTATCAGGGCCGCCGCTTCGACCCAAAGGGATTTGCGCAGTTCATGGCCCGTATCGTGATGAAATTCGGTGGCACGTCGATGGCGGGTATCGAGCGTATCCGCAACGTCGCGGCGCGCGTGAAGCGCGAAGTCGATGCGGGCAACCAGGTCGCCGTCGTCGTCTCGGCGATGGCGGGCGAGACCGATCGGCTGGTCGGCTTCTGCCGCGAAGCCTCGTCGCTGTACGATGCCAAGGAATATGACGTCGTCGTCTCCGCGGGCGAGCAGATTACGAGCGGCTTGCTCGCGATCGCGCTCCAGGCGGCGGGCTGCAAGGCGCGCTCGTGGCTCGGCTGGCAGTTGCCGATCAACACGTCGGATGCGCACGGCTCGGCACGGATCGGCGAGATCGACACCGCCGCGCTCGACGCGAGCCTTGCGGACGGTATCGTTGCCGTGATCCCCGGTTTCCAGGGCGTGGCGGACGGGCAGCGCGTCACCACCTTGGGGCGTGGCGGTTCGGACACGTCGGCGGTCGCGATCGCGGCGGCGATGAAGGCGGATCGCTGCGACATCTATACCGATGTCGACGGCGTCTACACCACCGACCCCCGAATCGTCCCTCGCGCGCGGAAGCTCGGCAAGGTGACGTATGAGGAGATGCTGGAACTCGCCAGCGTCGGCGCCAAGGTGCTGCAGACCCGGTCTGTCGGCCTGGCGATGAAAGAGAATGTGCGCGTGCGCGTGCTGTCCTCGTTCGAGGATGGCGATACAAATGACGGACATCGTGGCACGTTGATCGTGGGCGAAGAGGAAATCGACGATATGGAACGCCAGCTCATCACCGGCATCGCGCACGATAAGAATGAGGCGAAGATCACGTTGACGCAGGTCAGCGATCGCCCCGGCTCGGTCGCGGCGATCTTCGCGCCGCTCGCCGATGGCGGCATCAATGTCGACATGATCGTGCAGAACGTCGCGCATTCGACTGGCTCGACCGACGTCACCTTCACCGTGCCCGCCGCGGACCTCGCGCGCTCGCTCGATATCCTCGACAAGGCGAAGGACGCGATCGGCTATGCGACGATCGTCCACGACACGCGCGTCGCCAAGGTCTCGGTGGTCGGCGTCGGGATGCGCAGCCATGCGGGCGTCGCCTCGACGATGTTCACGACGCTGGGCGAGCGCGGGATCAACATCCAGGCGATCGCGACCTCGGAGATCAAGGTCAGCGTGCTGATCGAGGAGGATTATACCGAGCTCGCGGTGCGCGTGCTGCACACCGCCTACGGGCTCGATGCCGAGGATGCGGCTTGACGGACACCGTCCGTTCGTTTCGAGCGTAGTCGAGAAATATGTCACGGATATCGCGCGGGGTTTTTCGACTCGGCTCGACACGAACGGGAGTTTTGTAATGACCATCGGTAGCGACCGGCTTCAGCGCCGCATGGCGCGCGGCGCGGAATTCCTCGGGTCCGAGGTCGCCATCCTCGGCGGCGCGATGTCGTGGGTGTCCGAGCGGCATCTCGTCTCCGCGATTTCCAACGCGGGCGGGTTCGGCGTGATCGCGTGCGGGGCGATGACGCCCGCGTTGCTCGACACCGAGATCGCCGCGACCAGGGCGCTGACGGACAAGCCGTTCGGCGTGAACCTGATCACGATGCACCCTGCGCTGTTCGAACTGGTCGCGGTCTGCGCCAAGCACAAGGTCGGCCATGTCGTGCTCGCCGGTGGCCTGCCGCCCAAGGGCAGCATCGAGGCGATCAAGGAGACGGGGGCCAAGCTCATCGCGTTCTCGCCCGCGCTGGCGCTCGCGAAAAAGCTGATTCGCAGCGGCGTCGACGCGCTGGTGATCGAGGGCATGGAAGCCGGCGGGCATATCGGCCCGGTCTCGACCAGCGTGCTCGCGCAGGAGATGCTGCCCGAGATCGCCGAGCAGGTGCCTGTGTTCGTCGCGGGCGGGATCGGCCGCGGCGAGGCGATTGCGGGCTATCTCGACATGGGTGCGGCGGGCGTCCAGCTCGGCACGCTGTTCGTGTGCGCGACCGAATCGATCGCGCACGCCAATTTCAAGAAGGCGTTCATCCGGGCCTCGGCGCGCGATGCGATCGCCAGTGTGCAGATCGACGCGCGGCTTCCGGTCATTCCGGTCCGCGCGCTGAAGAACGCGTCGAGCGAGCTGTTCACCGCCAAGCAGCGTGAAGTCGCCGGTCATCTGGATGGCGGCCGCGTGGAAATGGCCGAGGCGCAGTTGCAGATCGAGCATTACTGGGCAGGCGCGCTGCGCCGCGCGGTGATCGACGGCGATATCGAGCATGGCTCGGTGATGGCGGGCCAGTCGGTCGGCATGGTCAAGCGCGAGGAGCCGGTCGCGGACATCATTGGCGGGCTGATGGCGCAGGCCGCGGCGGCGCTGGAAGCGCGCGCGGCCTGAGACGACCCCGATCCTCCCCCGCAAGGGGGAGGTGGCGCCGAAGGCGACGGAGGGGGAGGACACGGAACAGCGGTCAGCGCTGACCGCCCCCTCCGTCAGCCTGACGCCTGCCACCTCCCCCTGGCGGGGGAGGATCGAGCCGACGGCGTTTTCTCATTGAGCCAGCATTCTGAACAGTGGCCTCCCACATCCACCACTACCACCCCGGCGAAGGCCGGGGTCCAGTTGAGGGACGTCGCTGACGGAGGCTGCGCGCCGTTACTGCGACCATTCCAACTGGACCCCGGCCTCCGCCGGGGTGGAGCTGGTTGATTGGCATACACGCCAACCCCGCCCCCTCTCCATTCGCCGCAAATCGCGTACGGCTTACGTCTCGTTAACCTAATCCCGGCAAGAGTGTCCCGTCGGGGGACGTTACGAGGTGTTGCGATGAGTCGTCGGTTTGCGTTGCTGTCCGTTACCGCGCTTGGCCTGCTGGCCGGCTGCGCCCAGAAGCCTCGGACCGTGGCGGCGGTCGTGCCGCCCGTCATCATGGTGCCCGTGCCCGCGCCAGTGATGCCCAAGGGCGCGTCGCCGACCATCGTCATTCCCGTGGCGCTTGCGGACGGAACCTATCCGACGCCGAATCGCAACCTGACGACCGCCGCCAAGGTCTGGCATCTGCGCGCCGCGCTCAACGTCGCCGCGCTCGCGTGTCGCGGGCCGCAGGAACTGGTGATCGTCGCGGGCTATAACGCGCTGCTGTCGGCGCAGAAGCCGGTGCTCGCCAAGGCCGAGGCGACCTATGCCAGCGAATACAAGTCGGGCGGCGGCGACTGGCAGGATCGCTACGACGATTCGATGACGCGTCTGTACAACTTCTTCTCGCAATCGCCCGCACGCGACGATTTCTGCGCGGCGGCGAATACGGTTCTCGCGCAGAGCGCAGGCGTTTCGGCCGAGGCGCTGCCCGCCTTCGCCGCGCAGAACCTGCCCGTCCTCGAGCGGCCGTTCACCGATTTCTACCGCGCGGTCGATGCGTGGCGCGGTCACGCCGTACCGCGGCCGGTCCAGCCCGTGATGGCCTCGCGCCAATATGCGTCGAACACGCCGGTCCAGACGATCACGCAGGCGCGCCTCCAGCCGGTCTCGCAGCCGGTGCCGCCCGCGCAGCCCCGGCTGAAGCTCGACGCCAGCGTTTTCCAGTAACTTCTCTCCTGCAAGGGAGAGGTGGCAGGCGCCAGCCTGACGGAGGGGGCGGCAGGGCGAACCGCTGTTCCGTGTCCTCCCCCTCCGTCGCCTGACGGCGCCACCTCCCCCTTGCGGGAGAGGATCGTATCGCTGCGTATCCCGACTATCTTGCAGCAAAGCTTGGCTTCCCTGCGAAGACTGGGTTAACAGCCGCGGGAATGGCTGAGGTTTCAGATCGTCCGGCGGAAGGCCGCTTCGAAGGGCGCGAGCACCGGTTTCCGGTGCGCGTCTATTTCGAGGACACCGATCTGTCGGGTGCGGTTTATCACGCCAACTACCTGCGCTACATGGAGCGCGCGCGCTCGGATATGCTGCGGCTCGGCGGGATCGACCAGCGCGGCACGTTCGAGGCGGGCGAGGGCTCCTATGCGATCGCCAGCGTCGCGATCCGTTACGCGGCCCCGGCCCGGCTCGACGACGCGCTGCTGGTCGTCTCGCGGATCATGCAGGTGCGCGCGGCCGGGGTCGCCATTCATCAGAGAGTCATGCGCGACGGGCTTGTCTTGGCCGAGGCGGACGTGGTGGCGGCATTGGTCGCCCCCAACGGTCGCCCGCGCCGCCAGCCGCGCGCTTGGATCGATATTTACGAACGCCTTGTCTGGCAGGGGGAAGCATGAATCCGGTGTTGACTATGGATAGCGCGACGCTGTCGCCGATCCACTTGTTCCTCCAGGCCGACTGGGTGGTGAAGGGCGTGATGATCGGGCTGTTGCTCGCCAGCATCTGGACCTGGGCGCTGATCGTCGCGTTCTGGCGGCGGATCGGCAAGACGCGCAAGAACATGACCCGGTTCGAGCGCGATTTCTGGAAGGCCGAGGATATCGACGTCTTCTACAAGGCGGAGGGCGAAAGCGAGCTGCCGTCGGCGCGCGTGTTCGCGGCGGGCGTGACCGAGTGGCGGCGCTCGACCGCGGGCGGCACGATCGACAAGAGCGGCACGCGCGAGCGGCTGGCGACGACGATGGGCGCCGCGGTCGCGGGCGAGATCGACAAGCTGTCGGATCGGCTGAATGTGCTTGCGACGGTCGGATCGGTCGCGCCGTTCGTCGGGCTGTTCGGTACCGTCTGGGGAATCATGCGCAGCTTCACCAGCATCGCCGCGGCCCAGAACACGTCGCTCGCGGTGGTCGCTCCGGGCATTGCGGAAGCGCTGTTCGCGACTGCGATCGGGTTGTTCGCGGCAATTCCGGCCGTGATTGCGTACAACCGCTTCAGCCACGGCATCAACCGGATCGAGGCGAGCCTGAACCGCTTCGCGGACGGTTTCCACACGACGCTCTCGCGCCAATTGGACGGCTCGCGATGAGCGCCCTTCTTATCCCCCTTCCGCTTGCGGGAGGGGTTAGGGGAGGGGCTTCTGCCTCTTCCTTCGATGGCGGCACGTTCGGCACTGCCCTCCCCCGACCCCTCCCGCGAGCGGGAGGGGAGTAGGGTGGCGATGAACCTGCCTTCTTCCCGCGGGCGCGGTCGGCGCGCGCCGATGGCGGATATCAACGTCACGCCGCTGGTCGACGTGATGCTGGTGCTGCTGATCATCTTCATGGTGACCGCGCCGCTGATGACTGCGGGCGTGCCGGTGAACCTGCCCGACGCGCGCGCCAAGGCGCTCGACCAGGAGCAGAAGCCCGTCGAGATCTCGATGGACGAGACCGGCGCGCTGTTCATCGACAAGGATCAGGTCACCGACGATGCGCTGCCGATTCGGCTCGCGTCGATCGCCGCCAGCCGCGCGGTCGGCGACGAGCCGCAAGTGTTGCTGCGTGCGGATCGGAAACTCGATTACGGCCGCGTGATGCGCGTGATGGGCGAACTCAACCGCGCCGGGCTGAACCGGGTCGCGCTGGTGACCGTCGAGGGTAATCAGAACTGATGGCGCTCGGCTGATGGATCGCTCGGAGAAGATCGGCTTAGGCGTCGCGCTGGTCGGGCATGTCGTGCTGTTCGGCCTGCTGTCGGTCGGGTTTCTCGATGCGCCCGAACCGCCAAAAATCCAGCAGCAGCCGATCGACGTGAGCCTCGTGCCCGACGTCGCGCTGGAGGCGACTGCGCCGCAATCGACCGAGGCGCCCTCGCAATCGATCGCGCCGGACGAGGGCGCGCCCGAGGACGCAGCGCCGCCGGCGCCGCAAGAGGCCGAGCCCGAGCCGACGCCCGATCCCGTGCCGCCGGCGCCGCAGCCGAAGCCCGCGCCGCCCAAGCCGCAGCCGGCGCCAGAACCCGCGCCGAAACCGCAGCCCAAACCCAAGCCTGCGCCGCCGAAGCCCGCTGCGAAGCCGGCGCCGGTCGCCAAGCCTGTTGTGAAGCCGCAGCCCAAGCCTGCGAAAGCGCCGCCTACCAAGTCTGCGCCAGCCAAGTCTGCACCGGCGAAGTCTGTGCCCACCAAGGCCGCAGCGAAGCCGAGCGCTGCGCCGGCCAAGACGTCCTCCACGTCGGGCAAGACGTCGTCCGCGTCATCGGCCAAGCCCGCCAAACCGTCCTCCACCAAGGGCAGCGGCTCGACCGCGGAGGCCAAAACGTCGCGGCCACGCGGCTCGCGGCTCGGCGACAATTTCTTGAAGGGGCTGTCCGCCGATCCGTCGCCGAGCAAGTCGGAAGCGCCCAAGGCCGCCAAGCTCGGCGCGCAGGCGGCGGCCAATATCGGCTCGGCGATCCTGCGGCAGGTGCAGCCCTGCGCCAACCGCCAGGTCACGCCGGGGCCGGGGGCGGAGCGGATCCGCGTCACGATCAACCTCAAGCTCAACCGCGACGGTTCGCTCAAGTCGCGTCCGACCATCAGCGGTCATGCCGGCGTCGACGACGACAACCGGCGCTATGTCGACCGCGTCGACGATCTGGCGATCGCGACCTTTGTCGGGTGCTCGCCGCTGCGCGGTTTGCCCGACGACCTGTATGATGTGCAGAATGGCTGGAGCAATTTCAGCCTGCGCTACAAACTTCCCGGCTGAGGATGTCCGTTATGACTCGATTCGATCTGGGTTTTCGCCCGTCACGCCAGCCGCTCGCTTTGGTGGACCGCCTCCCGTTGCACGGCACCCACCCCGGCGGAGGCCGGGGCCCAGTTGGAAAGGTCGATGTAACGATGCGCGGACCTCAGTCAGCAACGTCCCCCAACTGGGCCCCGGCCTTCGCCGGGGTGGTGTTGGGCGGACGTAAGGCTCGATCGATCCTCGCCTCGGTTGGCTTGCTCGCATTCGTCTGTGGGAGTGCCAGCGCGCAGGACGCCCCCGCGCCCGCCTCGCAACAGGCCCCTGCCGACCCCGCTGCGCCCGCACCAGCCGGCGACCAGTCCGGCGGACTCGTGGTCGACGTCACCGGCGGCATCTCCGCGCCGATGCCGATCGCGATTCCCGTCATGCCGACCGCCGCGGTCGTGTCCACACCGGCCGGCTCGACCGACGTGCTCGGCCGCCAGCTCGCCGACATCGTCACCAACGATCTGCGCAATTCAGGGCTCTTCACGCCGCTGGCGCCGGGCCAGCTGCGCCCGATCACCTTCCCCGAAGTGACCGCGCCGGGGTTCGAGTATTGGGGCAGCACGGGCGCGCAGGCGCTGGTGCAGGGCTTCATCCGCGCGACCGGCGACGGCAATCTGACGGTCGGCTGCTATCTGTACGACGTCTCGTCCAAGGCCGAACTGACGCGGAGCGGGTTCGTCGTGTCGCCGTCCGACTGGCGCCGTGCCGGGCATAAATGCGCCGACATGGTCTATACCCGGCTGACCGGTGAGGGCGCGTATTTCGACAGCCGCGTCGTCTATGTGTCCGAAACCGGACCCAAGGGCCGCCGGATCAAGCGGCTCGCGATCATGGATCAGGACGGCGCCAACCACCGCTTCCTGACCAACGGCCAGTCGATCGTGCTGACGCCGCGCTTCGCGCCGAACCAGCAGTCGATCGTCTATATGAGCTATCTCAACAACCGCCCGGCGATCTACGTCTACGATATCGGCTCGGGGAAGCAGCGCCTCGTGGTGGCAAACGCCAACCTGACCTTCGCGCCGCGCTTCTCGCCCGATGGCCGCAACATCCTGTTCTCGATGGCGCAGGGCGGCAACACCGACGTGTACCGCGTGTCGTCGCAAGGCGGCACGCCGCAGCGGCTGACGAATTCGCCGGGGATCGATACCGGCGGCAGCTATTCGCCCGACGGCAGCCGAATCGTGTTCGAGAGCGATCGGTCGGGCGGGCAGCAGATCTACGTGATGAACGCCGACGGATCGAACCAGCAGCGGATCAGCTTTGGCGGCGGCCGCTATGCGACGCCGGTGTGGAGCCCGCGCGGCGACCTGATCGCGTTCACCAAGCTCGGCGGCGGGTTCCGGATCGGCATCATGAGCCCGAGCGGCGGCGGCGAGAAGCTGCTGACCAACGACTGGCAGGACGAGGGGCCGAGCTGGTCGCCGAACGGGCGGGTGATCAACTTCTATCGCTCGGGACGCGGCAGTGGCGGCAAGGCGGATCTCTGGTCGGTCGACCTGACCGGAGTCAACGAGCGCAAGATCCCGACGCCGCTCGACGGCTCTGATCCGGCCTGGGGCCCGCTGCGGCCCTAAACCTGCTATGGGGGCATAACGGGGAACGTGATTTTCTACGGGAGACTATCTATGTCGAAGCTTTCCAACATCTTGCTTGCATGCACCGCATTGATCGCTGTCGCCGGCTGTTCGAAGAAGCGCCCCGAGGTGTTGCCGCCCGCACCGGTGGACAATAGCGGAGCGGTCGATCCCAACGCGGGGATGAACAACGGCAATGTCGGCGGCGCGATCGTGCCCGGCTCGGATGCCGACTTCCAGCGCTCGGTGAACTCGAACACGGTGAACTTCGGGCTCGACATGTACGACATCGATCCGACCGCGCGTGCGATCCTCGACAGCCAGGCGCAGTGGCTGGCCAAGTTCCCGAACCAGCGGATCACGATCGAAGGCCATGCCGACGAGCGCGGCACGCGCGAATACAACCTCGCGCTCGGCGATCGTCGTGCGAATGCGACGAAGAACTATCTGGCGGCGCGCGGCGTGTCGTCGTCGCGGATGACGACGATCAGCTATGGCAAGGAGCGCCCGGTCGCGATGGGCTCGGACGACCAGAGCTGGGCGGCGAACCGTCGCGCGGTTACGGTGGTGCTGAACTGACCTTCTACCCCTCTCCCTTCAGGGGAGAGGGAAGGAGGAGCCGCAGGCGACGGGAGGGTGAGGGCACGTGTCTTGGTGAGCGTGCCCTCACCCTCCCACGCTTCGCGCGGGCCCCTCCCTCTCCCCTGCAGGGAGAGGGGTTTAGCCCAGCGCCTTGTCGAGCAGTTTCGCCAGGCGGATACCCCCGCGGCGGATTTCCTCGCGCGAGACGGGGACCATCTTCGCGATCGTCGCGTCGTCCATTTTCACCCGCGCCGGCACCGGGCCACACGCATCGCCGCCGAGCGCCGCCGCATACGCCGTATGCGAGGCCTCCCAGCTCTCCCGGCTCCAGTCGACGACACTGCCCGCGCCGATTTTCGCGCGCTCGGCCGCCGGATAGCGCCGTACCAGCGACGGCGGCGTGGAGATTGCGCGCTCGGCCAGCGGGCCGTCCCAGATCGAATGCAGATTGAATCGCGCAGGCGCGTAGATGCCGTAATCCGCCTTCACGTCGTTCCCGCCCTTGTCGTGGCGATCGCCTGCGTGGAGCGGCTGGTGGAGATCGCCGACGAAGTGGATCAGGAATGCCAGCGCCTGAACGCGGTCCTTGGGCGCAGTGGCGCGATCGCGCAGAAGTTTCACGTCGCGGTCGATCTGCGCCGAGACGCAGTCGCCGTCCTTGCACGCAGGCGTCAGGTCGAACGGCGCGCAGACGTCGGCGTTCTGGTAGTGCCAGCTATACGCGAAGCCGAAGCGCGACTTGCCGTCGGCGGTCTTCAGCGGCTTGATGCAGTCCGCCCAGACGCTTGCCTGCTCGATCGTGCCCGCGGGGCATTCGGGCGTGTCGAGCAACGCCTGTTGCGCGAGCAGCCGACGGATCGCCGCCTTGGTCTTCGGCGTGACGTTGGCATAGGCGATCTGCGCGACGGTCTGGTGACCATATTCCCAGAACGCGGTGGCGGGGGAGGCGAGGCCGAGCACGGCCAGCGCGGACGATGCCGCGGCGAGGATAAAGCGCTTCATGCCGGCTCGTTAGCGTAGATCGCGACCGTCCGGCACCCCGCAGACGATGCGGTGCCGCGGTACATGCCGACGGTGTTGAACCCCCATGCCATGTCGCCGTCCGGGCCCGCGACGATCACGCCGCCGGTGCCGCCGAGCGCCTTCACCTCGGCCAGCACCGCGTCGGCGGCGACCTGAAGCGATTCGCCCGATAGGCGGACGCGCGCGGCGATCTCATGGCCGACGCCGACGCGCAGGAAGAACTCGCCCGAGCCGGTGCAGGAGACGGCGCAGGCGCGATCGTCGGCGAAGGTGCCCGCGCCGATCACGGGCGAATCGCCGATCCGGCCCCAACGCTTGCCGGTGACGCCGCCGGTCGAGGTGGCGGCGGCGACATGGCCGTGCGAGTCGCACGCGACCGCGCCGACCGTGCCGTATTTCATGTCGACGTCGAACCCGCCGCCATCGGCCTGGAATTCGGCGAACTGGCGGCGGCGTTCGTCGGTCGCGAACCAGTCGGCGTCGGCCTGGGGCAAGTCACGATCACGCGAGAACGCATCCGCGCCCTTGCCGGCCAGGAAGACGTGGCGGCCGTCGTCGAGGATCGCACGCGCGAGCCCGACCGGGTTGCGCGTCGCGGTGGCCGCCGCGACGGCCCCTGCCGCCCGCGTGCGGCCGTCCATGATCGCCGCATCGAGCTCGAGCACGCCGTCATGCGTGAACACCGCGCCGCGCCCCGAGTTGAAGTGGAGGTCGTCCTCCAGCACGCGGACCGCAGCCTCGACCGCGTCGAGCGCGCTGCCGCCGCCTGCCAGCACCGCCGACCCGGCGTCGAGTGCGTGCGACAGGCCGGCGCGCGCGCCCGAATCCTGTTCGGGCGAGACCATCTCGCTGTCGAGTTTGCCGGCGCCGCCGTGGATGACGAGAGTCCAGGTCATGCTGAGTCTTTCGAGGGGAGGGCGCGCAGGCCGATGAGCGGACGGAGCAGCGCGATGCCGCGGCCGATCCGGTAGAAGGCGATGCACCCGACGATCGTGGCGGCGAGCAGGCAGGCGAACTCCGCCCAGCCGGGCAATCCGGCGGGGAGCAGCGCGTACATCACGAGCACGATGATCGTCTGGTGGATGAGGTAGAAGGGGAACACCGCCTCGGTCAGCACTGGCCGCCAGCGATGGTCGCGGTTCCAGTGGCGTTCGGCGATCCCGATCAGCGCGACGATCGCCCCCCATTGCTCGAGCGCATGCGCGATACCGTAGGGCGTGTAGACCCAGCGCGGCGTGACGACATCCGCGGGCCAGCGGAGCTCGACGCCGATGACGCAGAGATAACCGATCACCGCGGCGATCGCCCCCGTTTTCCACCAGCGCCCGATCGCCGCCATCGCCGGCTCGGACCGTGCGAGGCCGAAGCCGAACAGGAAGGCGGGGAAATAGGTGACGTGCGCGATCCAGTCGCCCCACAGCGCCTGCGTCTCGCCGACCATGCGCAACCACCAGGCATGGACGAACACGAGCCAGGCGATCGGCACGCCGAGCACGGCCCAGCCGCCGAACATCCGGTCGAACGCGCGTTGCAGCCCGTCGCCCCTCACGACCAGCACCGCGACTGTCAGCAGCGTCGTGTAGACCCAGAGATACACCACGAACCACAGATGGTTCCAGGTCGGCAGCGACAGCCCGGCGAGCTTGCCGAAGCGGAAATAGTCGTGGCTCCAGAACGTCAGATAGCTGCCGGCATAGCCATGCTTGGTGACCAGCTCGACCCAGGGTTGCGGCGGCACGATCACCGCGATGCCGAACAGCAAAGGCACGAGCAGCCGGTAACAGCGATTGGCGAAGAACGCGCCCGCGCCGCGCGACCGGTTCAGCAGCGCGCGGCTGGCATAGCCCGAAACGACGAACAGCAGCATCAGCCGCCAGGCGTTGCTCGCCAGCATCGGCAGCCGCACCCAGTCCTCGACATGGAGCGACTTCACATGAAAGTTCCACGGCACGAAGACCATGCCGATATGGTAGAGGATCAGCAGCGCGAACGCGCCGATCCGCAGCCAGTCCATGCCGTAATGCCGGGTCATCGCAGCGCCCTAGGGGGCGGGGGGCAGTGCGGCAAGCGCGGGACGGGGGAGGTGGTGTTCAGGACTGGTCGGCGTTCGTCCTACAATCCTCCCCCTGGCGGGGGAGGATTGTTCATGCGTTTCGTCTCACGCCTTCATGCGCGGCGTGCCGAGGAAATCGCGCTTGCCGAGCTTGACGCCCTGTGCGCGCAGGATCGCGTAGGCTGTGGTCGCGTGGAAATAGAAATTTGGCTGCGAGAACGACAGCAGGAAGTTCGCGCCGGTGAACGGCATGACGAAGGTGCCGAATTCGAACTTCGTGTCGTTCTCCGCGAGCGTGTCGAACGTGTCGCGGTCGATCGCTTCCAACGTGACGATCGCGTCACGCAGGACGGCGTGGAGCCCGGCGAAATCGGTTGGCCAGGGCGAGCGATCGGGCGAGAAGGTCCCGCACCGGACGCCTTCGATTCCGCCGACCGAATGCGCCGCGCACGATTTCACCTGATAGCCGAACGGCAGCATGTCGTCGGCGAGCTTCGCGTCGATCAGCGCGGCAGGCTCGATACCCTGCTCGGCCGTGAACGCCTCCGCCTTGTCGAGCATCGCGTCGATCGCGCGGAGAATCTGCAGGTTCGAAGGGATCGTCGCATCGTAGAGGGAAAACGTCATCGGCCTGGCTCCTGTGTGTCGCGCAGTTATGGCCGACGTTCGCGCCCCCCGCCAGCGCCGTCCTTGCCAGCCATGTTCCGTTCCGCCGCGCTAGTCGCTATATACGTCCTCGAACTCCCGAGGAATCCCCATGTCCCTTCGTCCCTGGCGCGATATCACCCGCCGCACGAGCCGCCAGATCATGGTCGGCACCGTCCCCGTCGGCGGCGACGCGCCCGTCACCGTGCAGACGATGACCAACACGCCGACCGACGACGTGCGCGCGACGGTCGACCAGATCCGCCGCTGCGAAGAGGCGGGCGTCGACATCATCCGCGTCAGCTGTCCCGACGTCGAATCGACCACCGCGCTGAAGCAGATCGTCCGCGCATCCCGCGTGCCGATCGTCGCGGACATCCATTTCCACTACAAGCGCGCGCTCGAAGCCGCCGATGCGGGCGCGGCGTGCCTGCGCATCAACCCGGGCAATATCGGCTCGGCGAGCCGCGTGAAGGAAGTCGTCGACGCGGCCAAGTCCAACGGCTGCGCGATCCGCATCGGCGTCAACGGCGGCAGCCTCGAGCGGCATCTGCTCGAGAAATACGGCGAGCCATGCCCCGATGCGCTGGTCGAGTCGGCGATGGATCACATCAAGCTGTTGCAGGACCATGACTTCCACGAATTCAAGGTCGCGGTGAAGGCCTCCGACCTGTTCCTCGCGGTCGCGGCGTATCAGCAGCTCGCCGAACAGGTCGATTGCCCGCTGCATCTCGGGATCACCGAAGCGGGCGGGTTCGTCGGCGGCACGGTGAAGTCGGCGATCGGGATGGGCAGTCTGCTCTGGTACGGCATCGGCGACACGATCCGCGTGTCGCTCTCGGCCGAGCCCGAGGAAGAGGTGCGGGTGGGCTTCGAGATCCTGAAATCGCTCGGCATCCGCAACCGCGGCGTCCGCGTCGTCTCGTGCCCGTCCTGCGCACGCCAAGGCTTCGACGTGATCCGCACCGTCCAGGCGCTCGAGGAGCGGTTGCAGCATATCCGCACGCCGATGTCGCTGTCGGTGCTCGGCTGCGTCGTCAACGGCCCGGGCGAAGCGCGCGAGACCGATATCGGCATCACCGGCGGCGGCAACGGCAAGCACATGGTCTATCTGTCGGGCGTCACCGACCACCACGTCCAGGACGCCGATATGGTCGATCACATCGTCCGGCTGGTCGAGGCGAAGGCGGCGGAGATCGAGGCGGCGGATGTTGCGCTCGCAGCGCTGGTCCCGGAGATGGCGGCGGAATAGGGGGCGGCGACCTTCATCCGTTCCGTCATCCTGACGAAAGTCAGGATCCAGGGTAACGAACGCGGACTTCAATAGCCCTGGATCCGGACTTTCGTCAGGATGACGAGGTTCTGCTGGACGGCGCGTCACTGATTCTCAGGCGTTCCGCCCCTGGCAGATCTCCCGCGCAGGCGGGAGTCCAGGGTAACAGACGATAGCGTTCGTGGTCCTGGGCCCCTGCGTTCGCGAGAGAACCGCGATTAATTTGCATGAGGCACTGCTTCATCGAACGTCGGAACCTGCAACGGCGATTCCTGCGCCGACGATAGCGTAGCGACGGGATGGGGGTTAAGCGGATAGCATGAGCATGGTCCCAACATTGACCGTTCACGATGCGGGCTAGTCCGGTGACGCGCCGCACCGTCTCCCCCGCACTCGCCTTCGCCGTCGCCGCGCTCGGCATCGGGCTGTTCTCCATGATGGACGCGGTGATGAAGGCGCTCGTGCTCGCGATCGGCGTCTATAACGCGCTGCTCTGGCGGCAGATGGCGAGCGTCGGGCTGGGGGCGGTCGCGTGGAAGCTCGGCAGGAGCGGGCGGCCGTCGGCGCGGGCGCTCAAGCTGCACCTCGCGCGCGGGCTGGTGACGACGGCGATGGCGGTGTTGTTCTTCTGGGGCCTCGCACGCGTGCCGATGGCGCAGGCGATTTCGCTGACCTACATCGCGCCGATCCTAGCGCTTCTGCTCGGTGCGGTGACGCTGGGCGAGCGCGTCGGGCGCAAGGCGGTCTTCGCGTCGATCGCGGCGCTGGGCGGCGTGCTGGTGGTGATGATCGGGCAGGGGCGCGGCGTGACGGGCCCCGAGCCGTTCCACGGTGCGCTCGCGGTGCTCGGGTCGGCGATCTTATATGCGGTGAACCTAGTGATCGCGCGGCTGCAGAGCCAGGCGGCGCGGCCGGGCGAGATCGCGTTCTTCCAGGCGCTGGTCATCACGGCGACGCTGGCGCTCGCCGCGCCGTGGCTGGCGGTGGTGCCCGAGGCCGCGCAATGGCCAAAGCTCCTGCTCGCCGCCGGGCTCGCCACCGCATCGCTGTGGCTGCTCGGCTGGGCCTATGCGCACGGCGACACGGGATTTCTCGCAACGACCGAATATACCTCGTTCGTCTATGCCGCAGGGCTGGGTTTCCTCGTGTTCGGCGAGCGGGTATCGGCCTTCACGCTGGCGGGCGCGGCGATCATTGTCGTCGCGTGCCTGTACGCGGCGCGGCGGCGTGACATCGCGCAGACATCGATCGAGGCTAGTGCATGACCCATATCCGTTCCGCCACCGCTGCCGATGTCGGCACGATCCTGCGCTTCGTCCGCGAACTCGCCGCGTTCGAGCGCGAGCCGGATGCGGTCGAGGCGACCGAATCGATGCTGGCGGAGGCGTTGTTCGGCGAGCGGCCGGCAGCGGAGGCGGTGATCGCGGAGACTACGGACGGCCCGCTCGGGTTCGCGCTGTTCTTCCACAATTTCTCGACCTGGACGGGCAAGCGCGGGCTGTATCTCGAGGATCTGTACGTGACGCCGGACGCGCGCGGGCAGGGGGTAGGCGGTGCGTTGCTGGCGCATCTCGCGGGCGTGGCGCTCGATCGCGGGTGCGCGCGGTTCGAATGGTCGGTGCTCGACTGGAATGCGGACGCGATCGCGTTCTACCGCAAGGTGGGCGCGGTCGGGATGGAGGACTGGACGATCCAGCGTCTGTCCGGCGACGCGCTCGTCCGGCTGGCGGGGCGGTAGGCGACAGGCGGCAGCGGCTAGGCTTTCACGTCGATATTCATCGCGATCGATAACCGGTCGCCGGTGCCGAGATGCGGACGGACGCCGTGACGCAGCCAGGCGGGAAACAGGATCAGGTCGCCGGCCTCGGTCGGCAGGCGGCGTTCGATGGGCTGCGGCTGGCCATCGATGCCGACGAGACGGAAGCCGGGCAGGCGCATGAACGGGACTGGGAAGCGCGGGTCTTCGAAGAACAGCTCGCCGCCCGCCTCGCCTGAGGCCTCGCCCGAGACTGGGGGCTGGCCCATGTCGACATAGAAGACCGCCGCCCACAACACGCCGGGATGCGCGTGGCTCATGTTCAGCGCGCCGGGGGGCGAGACGTTCGCCCACATCTTGACGGTCCATTCGAGCAACGCCGGATCGCGGCCGTCGAAATGCGAGGCGCGCTTGGCCATCTTTACCGCGGTGTCGGCAAGTGCGGCCGCAGCCGGACCGCCCCAGTCGAGCATGTCGGTGGCAGAATGCCAGCCACCGACATTGGAGCGCGCGAGGCTCGGCGCGGCGGCATGGCGCTCGCTGATCACGGACCGCAGCGCCGCGGTCAACGCGGCTGCATCGGCCAGCCGGCCGTGCAGGATCGGCGTCTCGTACAGTCCGATCTGTGCCGCGCGGACGCGGATGCCGTCGAACGTATGAGACGCCGTGGTCATGCGATCAGCCGCCCGCTGCTGGGAGCAGCGATCAGCGACCGGCGGTGTCGTCTGCGTTCATCGGCTCTTCGCCCTTGGCCTTCTCGGCCTCGTAGCGTTCGATCGCCTCGATCGTGACGCGCTTGGCTTCGTCGGCGTCGCCCCACTTGCCGACGCGGACCCACTTCTTCTTCTCGAGGTCCTTATAGTGCGTGAAGAAGTGCTCGATCTGCTCGAACACGATCTCGGGCATGTCGCCGCGCTCGCCGATATTGGCATAGTAGGGGAACACCGAATCGACGGGCACGCAGACGAGCTTTTCGTCGCCACCGGCTTCGTCCTCGAGGTTCAGCACTGCGATCGGGCGCGCGCGGACGACGCAGCCCGGGATGAACGGCGAGCGCGCGATCACCAGCGCGTCGAGCGGATCGCCGTCCGGGCTGAGCGTGTGCGGCACGAAGCCGTAGTTCGCCGGGTAGCGCATCGGCGTGTGCAGGATGCGATCGACGAACAGCGCGCCCGAGGCCTTGTCGAACTCGTACTTCACGGGCTCGCCGCCGGTCGGCACTTCAATGATGACGTTCAGGTCTTCGGGCGGGTTCTTGCCGGTCGGGATGAGATCGATACGCATGGCGGTCCTTTCGATATGCCGATGCCGGCGCTCCACGGTTTGGAGAGCGGCCGGCATCGGTAAGATACAGTTGCTGGTCAGCGCGGCGTCAGCAGCTTGTCCAGCCCGCCGTCACCTGTACCCACCTTCTGGAGCCGCGGATAGCGCGGGCCGTCATGGTAATCGAGCAAGATGTCGCGAAAACGGTCGTTGTTCTTTACAGTGAGGCGGATCGGCACCTTCGTGCCCTTGGCTGCTAGGATCGCCGCCTTGATACGATCGGCCGAATAGGCCTCGGCGTTGACCGCCTCGATCTCGGTGCCGACGTCGAGACCGGCCTTGAACGCGGGGCTATCCCAGATCGAGGAGGTGACGACGCCCTCCTTGTTGATCACCATGCCGAGCGAATAGCTGACATCGGTGCCGCGCGTCTTCTCCGCCTGCTTCAGATACGGGCTCTGCTCGGGGCCGTAGACCAGCTTGTAGCCGTTCATCGCGAAGCCGTTGATCGGCGCGGGCTTGCCCGTCTCGGTGAGGCGCGTGTCGAGGAACGTCGCCCAGTCATAGGGGACGATGCCGTTCAGCGTCTTGGCGACGTCGGCGAAGGTGTAGGTCAGTTCGCCGTAATCGCCGTCGCGGACGCCGAAAAAGGCTCGCGCGAAATCGTCGATCGACTTGGTCCCGCCCGACTTCTGGCGGAGCATCGCGTCGACCTCCATCCAGACCATCAGACCCTCGTTGTAATAATCCTCCGACCGCTGCCAGCTGGTCCAGCCCTTGGGCTTGCGCGCGGAGATGACGGGATCGTTGGTGGTGTCGATCAGCGGGCGCCATTCGCGACCCTTTGCGCTGTCGTAGATGCCGAGGATCGAGGCATAGCCGTCGAGCGTGTCCTGCTTGCTGACGAGGCCTGACCGCGCTTGGAGGACATAACCCCAGAACTGCGTCTGCCCCTCATACACCCACAGCAGCGAATCGCGCATCGGCGTACGGAAGTCGGGCGTCCACAAGTCTGCACCGCGGCGGAACTTGCCGTCCCAACTATGCGTGAACTCATGTGGCAGCAGGTTCCGCGCGGCGGCGCCCGTTTCCCATTCGGTGAAATAGCCCGGACGTACACCGTTCTCCGAGCTGCGGTGATGCTCGAGGCCGATCCCGCCGAGCTGGTCGGTGATCGACAGCAGGAATTCATAGTGATCGTAATGCTGTGCGCCGAAGGTCTTGGCGGCCTGGTCGACGAGCCGCTTGTGCGCGTCGATCTGCTCTGGCTTGGCGGCGAGCTGGTCGGGGCTGTCGGCGAACACGTTGAGATCGACGCGCGGGCTGAGCGGCCAGACCTTGCCGTATTTGCCCGCGAGCGTCGGCGAATCGACGAGGATCTCGTAGTTGGTCGTGTCGTAGCTGTAGGTCGAGCCCGACACCTTAGCCGGTACCGCACCCGCCGCGGTCCAGCCAGCTGGGTAGGTCGCGGTCATCTTGATCGGGATCTGGCGCGTGAAATAGCCCGCCGGGTAGAGGCTGACGAGGTTGGGCTGGAGGCTGACCATCGTCGGCGTCATCACGATGCGGCCCTGGTCGCCCTTGGTCGCGGAGATGAACTGGAATTCGGCGACCAGCGTCTTTGCGCCCGTCGGCACGTCGATGTGGAACGCGAAGACGTCGACCGGATCGCGCGTCCAGGGGACGATCTTGCCGTTCGCGCGGATCACGAGACCGGCGAGCTTCTCGATCTCGCCGCGGGGGGAATGCGCGCCGGGCAGCCATTTCGGGTAGAGCAGCGCCATCGGGCCGGACTTGGCGACCGGGATTGTCTCCTTCACGCGGAAGATGCCGCGCTCGGTATCGGTCGCGTCGACGTCGAGCAGCAGCGTGCCGGGATAGGGCGTGTCGACCGCGTCGGGGATCGTGTCGACGAACGGCACCGGTTGCGGCGCGGTGTTGCCGGCGGGAACCTGCGCGAGCGCAGGACCAGCGGCGGACATTGCAGACGCGAGCAGGGATGCGACGAGAAGCTTGCGGATCAAGGAAGGGCCTTCCGGCTGAGAGACGATGATACGAGGTGTAATCGGGGTAAAGGGCAGTCGTCCAGTCCTTTACCGGAGTGTGGGTCAAGCATGCGCTTACGCTGCCCTTGCCGTCATCCTGACGCCGCCCCCGTCATCCTGACGCCCCCCGTCATCCTGACGAAAGTCAGGATCCAAGGTTACGGGCGCCGGCGTGTCTGGCTCTGGGTCCTGACTTTCGTCAGGATGACGGAGCGCGTGGGCCGCGTCAGCCACTCCCGAGCACGTTGATCGTGAACGCCAGCACGCCGATGTTGAACACGAACGCCGCCATGCACTGGCCGAGCGCGGCCTTGCGCACGCGGCGCGCGGTGATCTCGACGTCCGAGGTCTGGAACGTCATCCCCAGCGTGAATGCGAAATAGGCGAAGTCCCAATAGTCCGGCTCGTCGCAGCTCGGGAAATCGAGCCCTTTCGCGTCCTTCCCCTCCGGATCGTCGACATAATAGAGATGCGCATAGTGCAGCGTGTAGATCATGTTCGAGAACAGCCACGCGAGCGCCAGCGTCGTGATCGTCAGCGCGATTCCGACCGCGTCGTTCTTGCCCTGCAACTCCTTCGCCACCGCGACCAGGATGACGAGCATGATCGTCCCACTGAACCCGAGCAGCACCGCGCGGTTGGCGTCGTTCTCCTCGGCAGCGCGCCGCATCCGCTCGGCGGTGGCGTTGCGGAACAGTGTGCCGACCGCGATCAGGAACACCGCGGCGGCGAGGTCGAAGGCCCCCATCGTGCCGCGTCCGAGCCCGAAGCGCGGGATCATCGTCACCAGCCCGATCACGAAGACCAGCACGAACAGGACGAAGCGCGGCGGGGCAACGCGTTGGCCCAGGCCCCAATATCTGGCTTTGCTAGTCATGGCACGGCGCTAGCGCTTCGCGGGCACGTCGCCTAGATACGCGCGCATCATGGCAAGAATAGAAACTCCGCGCCGCATTCGTGGCACCCAGGACATTTTCGGCAACGAGCAGCGCCGGTTCGCGCACGTCCTGTCGACGTTCGAGCGCGTGCGGGCGCTGTATTGCTTCCAGCGCGTCGATATCCCGGTGTTCGAGTCGACCGCGGTGTTCGCCCGCTCGCTCGGCGAGACGACCGATGTCGTGTCGAAGGAGATGTACACGTTCGAGGATCGCGGTGGCGATTCGCTGACGCTGCGGCCCGAATTCACCGCCGGCATCGCGCGCGCCTATCTGACCGAGGGCTGGCAGCAGTTCGCGCCGCTCAAGATCACGACCAGCGGCCCGGTGTTCCGCTACGAACGCCCGCAAAAGGGGCGGTTCCGGCAGTTTCACCAGATCGACGCCGAGGTGATCGGCGCGGCCGAACCGGCGGCGGACGTCGAACTCCTGGTGCTGGCGGATCAGTTGCTCCGCGAACTCGGCATTGCCGACGGCGTGACGCTCCAGCTCAACACGCTGGGCGATGCGGAGACGCGCGACGCGTGGCGCGCCGCGCTGGTCGCGCATTTCGAGGCGCATCGCGGTGAGCTGTCCGAAGACAGCCTGACCCGGCTCGAGAAGAACCCGATGCGGATCCTCGATTCGAAGGATCCGCGCGACCGCCCGATCGCCGACAGTGCGCCCGATATCGATGCGTATCTGACGCCCGAGGCGCGCGCGTTCTTCGACGCGGTGACCACCGGGCTCGATGCGGCCGGCGTCGCGTGGGAGCGCAATGCGCGGCTGGTCCGCGGGCTCGATTACTACCGCCACACCGCGTTCGAGTTCGTGACCGACCGGCTGGGTTCGCAGGGCACCGTGCTGGCCGGCGGCCGCTATGACGGGTTGATCGGCTCGCTCGGCGGGCCCGAGACGGCGGGTGTGGGCTGGGCTGCGGGCGTCGAGCGGCTCGCGATGTTGCTGGAGGAGCCGGCCGCGGCAACGATCGACGCCGTCGTCGTACCGATGGGCGCAGACGCCGAAGCGCGCGCGATGGGTATCGTCGCGGACCTTCGCCGTGCAGGCGTTGCGGTCGAGATGGCCTACAAGGGCAAGATGAAGGCGCGGATGGCGAAGGCCGACGCGCTCGGCGCGCGCTTCGCGATCATCCTCGGCGACAACGAGCTCGCCAAGGGCGTCGCTGCCGTGAAGACGCTTGGCGCGGGCACGCAGGCCGAAGTCGCCTTCGCCGATCTGGCGGAGGCGTTGCGTTGAGCCTCCCCGTCATCCCAGCGCAGGCTGGGATCCAGAGCCATGAAGGCTGCGCTCTGTTACTCTGGATCCCAGCCTGCGCTGGGATGACGGAAGAGGGAGCGCGCGCATGACCCAGATCTCCCCAGACCGCATCCGCGCGATCGAGGCGCGGCGGGACGAGCTGCAGGCGCTGATGTCGACCGGCGACCTCCCCTCGGACCGCTTTGTCGCGGTGTCGAAGGAATATGCCGAGCTCGAACCCGTAGCCCAAGCCGCCACCGAAGTGCGCCGGCTGCGGCAGGAGGCGGAGAGCCTTGCCTTCATGGCCGAGGATGCCGACGACGAGCTGCGCGCGATGGCATCGGATGAGCTGCACGAGAACCGCGCGCTGCTCGAAACCGCCGACCGCAAGCTAGCGCTCGCATTGCTCCCGCGCGATTCCGCCGACGAGCGCTCGGCGATGCTCGAAGTCCGCGCCGGCACCGGTGGCGACGAGGCGGCGCTGTTCGCGGGCGACCTGTTCCGCATGTACCAGCGTTATGCCGAATCGCAGGGCTGGCGGGTGGAGATGATCTCGGGCTCGTCGTCCGATGCGGGTGGCTTCAAGGAAGTCGTCGCCAGCGTCACCGGCCAGGGCGTGTTCGCGAAACTGAAGTTCGAGAGCGGCGTCCACCGCGTCCAGCGCGTGCCCACCACCGAGGCCGGCGGGCGGATCCACACGTCCGCGGCAACGGTGGCGGTGCTGCCCGAGGCAGAGGAGGTCGACGTCAAGATCGACGACAAGGACCTCCGCATCGACGTCTATCGCTCGTCGGGCCCGGGCGGGCAGTCGGTCAACACTACGGACAGCGCGGTGCGGATCGTCCACATCCCGACCGGGCTGACGGTGATCCAGCAGGACGAGAAGTCGCAGCACAAGAACAAGGCGAAGGCTTTGCGCGTGCTGCGGACCCGTCTCTACGAGGCGGAGCGCGACCGGTTGCACGCCGAGCGCGCGGGCGCGCGCAAATCGATGGTCGGGTCGGGCGATCGCTCGGAGCGGATCCGGACGTATAACTTCCCGCAAGGGCGCGTGACCGATCACCGCATCAACCTGACGCTGCACCGCCTGCCGGAGATCGTCGCGGGCGAGATGGACGAGCTGATCGGCGCGCTGGTGTCGCAGGACGAGGCGGACCGGCTGGCGCAGCTGGATGGGTGAGCCGCTCTCCTGCTCCCCCGCCCGCAAGCGGGAGGGGGCCGGGGGGTGGGCTCGCGCGGCGTTTCAGGCGGGCGGGTCGCTCTGGTCCTTCGACCCATTGTTAACGGTGCGTTCGCGGTGAGCGCGAGCCCACCCCCCAACCCCCTCCCGCACGTGGGCGGGGGGGTAAATACGGCGCTCGCCGCCGCCGCTGCGCAGTTCGCCTTCTCCGCAACGCCGCGGCTCGATGCCGAACTGCTCATGGCGCACGCACTCGGCGTCGAGCGTAACGCCATCTTCCTCGACCCGACGCGCTACGCCGTCCCTGCCACCTTCGCCGACCTCGTCGAGCGCCGGCTCCGCCATGAGCCGATCGCCTATATCACCGGCACCCGCGGCTTCTGGTCGATTGACCTTGCGATCGGCCCCGGCGCGCTCGTTCCCCGCGCCGACAGCGAAACACTCCTTGTCGCCGCCCAAAAACACTTCGCGGGCCGCGCGCCTGCAACCGTGCTCGACCTCGGCACCGGCCCCGGCACGCTGCTCCTCGCCGCGCTCGACGAATGGCCCGCCCGCGGTCTCGGAGTCGATTATTCCCCCCAAGCACTCGACTATGCCCGCGCCAACGCCGCCGCGCTTGGCATGACCGAACGCGCCAGCTTCGTCCGCGGGAGTTGGGCCAGCGCAATCGTCGGCCAGTTCGACCTGATCCTCGCCAACCCGCCCTACATCGCCACCGACGAGCAACTCCCGCCCGAAGTGCATGACCACGAGCCGCACGCTGCGCTCTTCGCCGGCGCGGATGGGCTCGACGACTACCGCATCCTTGCCGGGCAACTCCCGGCCTTGATCGCCCCCGGCGGCGCGGCGGTGATCGAGATCGGCGCGACGCAAGGCCCGTCCGTGACCGCACTGCTCGAAGCGCAAGGTTTGCTTGTCACGCTCCACCACGACTACGGCAACAACCCGCGCGCGCTGGTTGCAATCCAAGGCCATGGGACTTGAACAATCTGGCGCTAAACCTCACATTTCACTTGTAGTAGGTCCCTTGCGGACGCTATCACATGGGCAGGGGCACGCAATCTCGACATTTTGGTCGGTTTTTAGCGTTGACCCGCATCCTTCGCTTTGAGGTCGCTGCAGTCCGGCGGCCCTGGCAAGCTCGACGCACCGATCTCGTATAGATCGTCGGTGCGCGGCGGGGGGTTTGCACCGCATTTTCGGAGCACGACCAGATTTTGGTTCGACGACTGAGGACACAAGCTTGATCAACAACCGGCAAGCCGGCCGCCGTCGCGGTCGTGGCAACAATAATAATGGCGGCGGCGGTAGTGGTGGCGGTCAACGCCAAGGCGGCGGTGGTGGCCAGGGCGGTCGCGATACCGGCAACCGCATCGACAGCCGCGCGCGCGGCAACGCGAGCCAGCTGTACGAGAAGTACAAGAACCTCGCGCGCGACGCGCAGCAGCAGGGCGACCGCGTCAACATCGAATATTACCTCCAGTTCGCGGACCATTATTTCCGCGTCCTGAGCGAAACGCGCGCCCGGTTCGAAGAGAGCCAGCCGCAGGCGCAGCAGCAGCCGCGTCGCCAGCAGCCGTTCGACCTCGACGGTGACGACGATTACGGCGACGAGGGCGAGCCGATCCGCTCGGGCGAGCAGCAGGGTGCGCCGGAGCAGGGCCGCACTGAGCAGAATGGCGGCCAGCAGAACGGCCAGTACCAGAACGCACCCCGCCAGAACCGCGAAGGCCAGAACCGCGAGGACCGTCCTCAGCGCGACGACCGGCCGCAGCGTGAAGAGCGCCCACGGTACGAGAGCAACCGCTATGAAGGTCAGCGCAACGAGGGTCCCCGTAGCGAAGGCCCTCGTAGCGAAGGCCCCCGTAACGAAGGGCAGCGCGAGGACCGCGTCCGCGGCGACAGCCCGCGTAACCAGCGCAACACGCAATCGCGTGATGCCCAGCCCCGCGATGCCCAGCCACGCGACGACCGCAACGGCGAGGAGCAGGGTCAGGCACGCGAGGCGCAGGCGCGTGAGAGCCAGCCGCGTGACGAACAGGTCCGTGAGCCACGCAGCGATTACCGCGATACGCCGCAGCGCGAGACGGTCCGTCGCACGCCCCGCGTGAGCGCGCCGGTCGCCAATGCCAATCAGGATTCGGAAGCCGACGCGGTCCGTTCGGTAACCGAAGCCCCGGAACAGGCTGCGCAGCCGACCGAAGCCGTCGAGACGACGATGCCCGTCGCCGCGACCGAGGAGCAGCCCCGCCGTCGCGGTCGCCCGCGCCGCGATCGCAGCCTCGACGCACCCGTTGCGACCGAAGATGCAGCACCGACCGCCTTCGATGCGGATCGTCTGCCGCCATCGCTCGGCATCTCGGCAATCACGCCGACGCCAGCGCCAGCGCCAATGGCCGAAACGACCGCCGCCAGCGAAGCGGCGCCTGAGGAAAAGCCCCGCCGTCGCCGTGTCCGTGCAGTGCCGGACGAGGTCGCAGGCTGAGCCTGTCATCCCGGACTCGTCAGGGGTTTAGTTGAGGCTCAAAAAGGCCGGTGCCGCATCACGCGACACCGGTCTTTTTTATGCCCGACGTCCGGCCCCCCGCACGCTCATTCGATCCGCGTCACGTCCTCGTCATGCCCGCTTCCCGAGCTGAGGAACACGAGCCCCATCAGCAGTCCGGCCAGCATCACCGATCCGCCGACGCCGCCCATCACCGCAAGCATCGTCACCAGATGCAGCGGGCCCTGCACATGCGCCATCGCCGCGATGACTGCTGCGACGCAGACTGCCGCCGCCAGCACCATCCACGCCATGATCTCGCGAAAGCGTGCCCATGCGAACGCAGCGTAGTGCGGGTCGTCCAACCCGGCCGGTGGTTCAGGCAGTCGATCGGTCATCGCTTCACATTGCCGCGCAAACATGGTTTCCTCAAGCCAGGCGCAACAGACGCAGTTGAGGAGAGGCGAAGATGACGATCGCGGCGATCCTGAAGGACAAGGGCGACATACAGTCGCTGACCCCAGACTCAACTATGGCCCAGGCCGTGGCGCTGCTTGCCGAGAAGCGGATCGGCGCCGCGCCGGTGCTCGACGGGGACCGGGTCGTCGGCATATTTTCCGAACGCGACGTCATCCATTGCCTGCAATCGGATGGTGCCGCTGCGCTGGAGCGGCGGATTGGCGACGTGATGACCACCGCGGTGAAGTCGGTCGGACCGAACGAATCCGCGATCGGCGCGCTGTCGCTGATGACTCAGCGGCGGATCCGCCATCTGCCGGTGCTCGAGGGCGAAACGCTCGTGGGATTCGTGTCGATCGGCGATCTCGTCAAATACCGTATCGACCGGATCGAAGCCGATGCCGCGGCAATGCGCGAATACATCCAGTCCGCCTAGACTGGCCGGCGAGTCCGGCTTCCTAGTCGAGCTGGCTAGACTAAGCGGCCACTGGCTGTTTGCGCGCGACCGCGATCAGTTCGCGGACCGTCGCCCGCGCAAAGATCAGCATCCACGCCGCATAGACCGCCGCACCGATAGCCACGAGGATCGCCAGCCGCCAATGCGCGCCGAGCGGCGGCAGCATGTGATCCACCAGGCCGACGATCAGCGCCATCGCGATCGCTGCCAGTGCCGGCGATGCGACCGCGCGCGCGACGTCTCGCGCGCGCACGC
>NZ_AP022674.1 GCF_013374115.1 Sphingomonas sp. HMP9
ATGAAGGTTCTCGCCATCCTGTCGCAGAAAGGCGGCGTCGGAAAAACGACGCTGGCGACATGCCTTGCCGTGGCGGCCGAGCAGGCAGGCAAGGAAACCGCGATCATCGACCTAGACCCGCAGGCGACAGCCTCGTTCTGGAAAGACGTGCGCCAGCTCGACACGCCCGCCGTCGCTTCAATCCAGCCGGTGCGGCTCGCGGCGATGCTCAAAGCCTGTGCCGACGGCGGCACGGAGCTTGTGGTGATCGACGGCGCGGCCGTCGCGCGCGATGTTGCCTACGAGGCTGCGCGGCACGCCGACTTCATCCTCGTGCCGACGAAGACGGCGGTGTTCGACACGATGAGCATGACGCACACGCTGGATGTGGTGCGGCAGCTCGATCGCGCCTTCGCCGTCGTGCTGACATTCGTCCCGCCCCAGGGACAGGAGACAGGAGATGCGATGAAAGCGGTTGAGGAGCTGGGCGCGGCGGTCTGTCCCGTGACGATCGGTAACCGCAAGGCGTTCTTCCGCGCGCAGGCCGCAGGCCAGGCGGTGCAGGAGTTCGAGCCGAACGGCCCGGCCGCAGCAGAAATCAATCGTCTATACGAGTATACGGCTATACGTTTATACGACAAAGTGGAGGTGGTGTGATGGCGAAGGGCAACACGCTCCAGGCGATGCTCGACCGCGCCAAGGTCGGCGGGGACACGCCAGCGACCCCCACCCCGATCGTTGCGCCAACCATTCCCAAGCCGGCGCAGGCCGGGCGGCAGGGGACCAAATTGATAGGCGGACATTTTGCCCCCGAGGTCAGCACGCAGCTTCGCATCCTTGCGGCCGAGGAAGGAACGACGGTGCAGAGCCTGCTAGGTGAGGCGCTGGACGACCTTTTCGTTAAGAAGGGCAAGGGCCGCGTCGCGCGCGGCGTATAGGAGTATACACATATACTACTATACTTGGATCAGCGAAAAGTGAGTTTTGGGGTAGCGGCTCACCTTTGCGCGGCGGGCGTGTTGAAATCCACCAGCACCGGGAATTCGGGAATCCCGCCACGCAGCTTGGCGCGTCGCACGATGCTGTGCTGGTCGATCAGGTTCTGTGCGTCGCGCTTGCCGCTGGACGTTTTCGGGAACCAGTGGAGCGCCACCCGTTCGACCTTGCGCCCGTTCTTGATCGGCGTGAAATCGACATAGAAGGGGCAGAGCTTGTTGATTTCCTCAACGGCGACCTTGAGGCAGTATTTGTTCAGATCAGCAAAGCGTTCGAGTTTGCCATCAGGCACGTTGAGCAGGCCGCGCAGCTCCTCAATCGTGAACTCCTCTTTCTGCTTGTATTCGAGGCCGATGCGCCGCTCGATCATCTCATAGAGACAGAGGGCGTATTTCGACTCGAAGCAATACATCACCTGCGTCTTGAGACGGGCATAGACCTGACTGTTCCGCAGTATCTCGATCAGCTCTTCCGGGATGCGGTAATGAAGGAAGCCGTCCTTTTCGAGGCTCTCATCGCTCGGGCCGAGGAGCTGGACACGGCGCTTGTAGCTCTTGCCGTCCTTGCGGATCGTGACGATCGCGATGGTCCCCATGAGACGCAGCAGCGAGCTTTCCACGCGCTCGTTTCCCTGATGCGTCCCTTTCAGTCCCGACTTCGCGATGCGATGGATGATCGGCTCGCCAATGCGCTCCCAGGCATTGGCAATCAGCAGGTTGTAGATACGACGATCGGCAAGGGTAAGAGGACTTAGCTCTACAATATCGACCAGCTCGCCGGGCTTGACGATTTCCCCGTAATTGGCGGGATCAAAAGGATTGCCGCGCCCCTTTTGGGCCAGTGTGCGGAACGACATATCGACCACGGCAGGTTGCGACATAGGCTTGACCAACGGTGAGCAAGAGGGACTTACTGCCTCACCTTAACCACGAAAAGTGAGCTAGGCAAATGTTCCGGCTCCCCGATGGAGCGGTAAGACGGCTACCCCAAAACTCACCGTCACTCCCGACCCTGTTGAACGGCTACCCCGAAGCTCACCGGACCCGGCCCGAACACTCACCTTTATCGGCCCCAAAGCTCACCGCACGCTACCCCGAAACTCACGCGACTCGACCCCAACGCTCACCGTTGGAAGCGTTTTCCCGCAGAAATCCGCGCCTTTTAGCGCCCTGAATCTTGAATAAGAAGAATTAGAGAATCTGAACTGGGAAGGGTGAGTTTTGGGGTAGGCCAGCCTGTGGATAACCAACGTCAGGATATAACAACGGAATCGGCCTATTGGCCGATGCGCTATTTGCTACGTGCCGGCTACGCCGTCAAAGGAACGGCGCAAGCGCCGCTGGCTAGGCGGAAAGAAATAGGGAAAGGGAGGGTCGGGATTACCCGCCAGGCCCGCCCAGGAACGTAGTAAGGGCAGGAAAGGAGCTTTTAGCTGTCACAGATACCGATCGCCGCAAATGTCGCCAGCAGGGTTTAAATTAGCTATTTCGTTTCCCGGCTCCATCCGGAGCGGTGAGGAGCTACCCCAAAACTCACTTTTCGCCGTCGCAGCGGTGTTCGTGCTTTCGAGGATCAATCACGCCGGATCGAACCGCCCGGTAAACTCGCGATCGGCATAGTAGCGCAGCCTGGCGGCGACGATCGGGCGCTGTCCGGCGAGGAACAGGAGCTGGCGATCGGGGCGGAGTGTGCGGACCTCATCCGGGGTGAGCAGGGCGCGGCCGACATGCTGCTGCCCGTAGGAGAGGCCGCTTTCCTCCGCGTCGATCGCGCGGCTCATGGTCTCGAACACGACGGTTTCCTGCCCCGCCAGATCGGAGACGAGCTTGGCGCTGTCCTGATCGTTGACCCCGAACACCTGGAGGATCGGCCAAAGCTGGACGCCGTAACCGGCCATCAATCCCATCGCGCGTTCGACCGGTTCGAGACGGCCTAGCGCCGCGAACTCATCGAGCAGGAACAGCACCGGCCAGGGCGGGCGACCCGGCGCGCGGGCCAGCTCTGTCAGGGCTTGCGCGACCATCAACCGCAGCCAGCGCGCATAGCTGGCGAGCCGATCGGGCGGCAGTACCAGGAACACGGTCGCGGGCGCATCCTTCAGCCCGGCGAACGTGAAATCCAAGTTTCCCAGGACCGCCGTCATGCGCGGAGAATCGAGGAAGTGAGTATGGCGCTGCGCGGCCGACAGTACGCCGGCCGCTTCGCGGTCGGATTTGCCGAGCTGACGATTGGCGGCGCGCGCGACCAAGCCACCTTGCGCCTGCATCGCGGCGAGCTGCGCCGCCAGTGCGGCCGGAGCGAGCGTCAGCCGGTCGCGCAGCGTTTCCAAGGTCCGCGTCGCGGGCGGTTCGGTGGCAACGATGAGGAGCAGGATACCGGCGATCAGCGCCTTGGCTTCCTCGTTCCAATGCGCGTCGCCGGCTTCGCCGGGCGCGTCGTGAACCAGCGCGTCGGCGAGCGTCATGCAATCGTCGGCAAGATCGAGGCCATGCGGGTCGATGCGATCGAGCGGGTTGAACGCAGCCGAGGCGAGGCCGGTGACACCGAACGGATCGAGGATATGGACCGCGCCAAAACGCCCACGATGGCGCGCGGCGATACGGGCGTTCTCGCCTTTGGGGTCGATGCAGACGACCGCGAACGGATATTCCAGCAGGTTGGGGATGATCGTGCCGACACCCTTGCCGGTGCGTGTCGGCGCGATCGTCAGCAGGTGCGCAGGGCCGGCATAGCGCATCGGCTTACCGGTTTTCACGTCGCGGCCGATCAGCAGGCCGTGATCGTCGTTCAGGGCTTGGGCTTCCCCGGCGGTGGCGAAGCGGGCCGAGCCGTGCGTATCGGCGCGATCGTCATAATCGAACCGGCGAATCAGCGGGAGGACGAACAACCAGATCATGACCAGCAGCACGGCGGAGCTGATGCCGATCATGCCGAGCTGAGCGACCGCGCCGTTCTTATCGATCTGGAAATACCAGATCGCGAGCCACAGCAGTGCGAACAATCCGAGGAACACCGCGAGCGCGAACAAAACCACGCCGATGATGTGACGGGCGAACCGGAAAGGAGCGAGCAGGACGCCCAGCAGTGCCCACATCGGATTGGCGCGGGCGGTGCGGGCGAGATTACGGGTGGCGCGACCGAGGCCCATGCTACCGGCTTTCGACGCCCGCGCTGGCCAAAGGCGTCACCGGCAAGGTGCGATCGGCGTCGGGATGATCGAGCAATCGGAGCAAGATTTGCGACACGAGGGGAGGGGCCACCCCCTCATCCAGCATCATGTCGAAAAACGCGTCCTCGTTGCGCGTCGGGGTCATGTTTTCGATGACGTGGTTGTGGCGCGAATCCTCGTAAGCCACGCGCCACTCGGCAACGTCGCCGGGCGTGCCGCGCACGTAATCCATTACCCGGACTTCCGCGCGGATCGCCTCGATATCGAAATCGCTCATTGCGCTTCGCTCCCTTCCGCTTCCGCATCGAACGCCCGCTTGCCGCGCCGCTTCCACAGCGCCAGCACGTCGCCGGCATCATCGCCTCGCCCACGCCCGGCGAGATCGAGCAGCGCGCCGTAGAGCGTGGCGCGATCGTCGTCGGTCAGCTCGACTAGGCCGGCTTTCTGGACCAGCCCGCCCAGCTCAATCAGGTGGCGTGTTCGTTCGCGGCGTTGCACGACCCAGCCCCTGCTATCCGTTCGACGTTCCGCCGCTTCCGCCCGTAGCGTTGCCGCCCGGTTCAGCCGAAGTGCCCGATCCGTCGATTGCAGCAGCGCCGCCACCTTTGCGCCCACGTCGCTGAAAGAAGGCCGCACCCTTCACGCGCCATGCCTCCTTTGCCGCAGTATCTTTTGATCCGATCGCATCGAGCAGCACGCCAGCGAGGGTTTCCGCATCAAACGCATCGGCGCCAGTCGCGGCAACGAGCTGGCCGAGCTGTTCGACCCGCTTCGCCTTGAGCGCACGGGCCTTGTCACCTAGTGCCTTCAGCTCGGCATCGTAATCGCGAACCTTTCGCATCGCCTTCACCCTTCCGCGTGTCGATCAGCAGCATCTTAGCGGTCTCGGCAGAGGGGTAAAGCTGGAACGATCTAGAAGCAGCACCAAATCAGTCACGAGAAGCGAAGCGGATTGTGAGTGCGCGCTTATACGTCGTTGCCGACGTGCGCTCAGAAATGCAATAAGCAGGGCGTCATGGCGATCTACCATTTTTCCGCAAAGGTCATCAGCCGCGCGAACGGATCGAGCGCCGTGGCGAGCGCCGCCTATCGTTTGGCGTCCGAGCTGCACGACGAGCGGCTAGGGCGCGATCACAATTTCAGCAACAAGGCGGGAGTGATCCACTCCGAGGTGATGTTGCCCGAGGGTGCGGCGGAGCGTTTAAACGATCGCTCGACCTTGTGGAACGAGGTGGAGGCAGGCGAGAAGCGCAAGGACGCGCAGCTTGCCCGCGAGGTGGAGTTCTCGATTCCGCGCGAGTTGAACGAGAAGCAGGGCGTTAGCCTCGCCCGCGACTTCGTGCAGACGCAGTTTGTCGATCGCGGGATGGTCGCGGACCTGAACGTGCATTGGGATCGTGCGAAGGACGGAAGCCCGAAGCCGCACGCGCATGTCATGCTGGCGATGCGCGACGTGGGGCCGGAGGGGTTCGGGAAGAAGAACCGGGACTGGAATAGCACCGAGCTGTTGAAGGACTGGCGCGAGGCGTGGAGCGCGCACGTCAACGAGCGCATGACCGAGCTGGGGCTGGAGGGCCGGATCGACCATCGCAGCTACGAAGCGCAGGGGATCGAGCTGGAGCCGCAGCACAAGATCGGTCCGGCCGCATCGCGCCGACCGGAGCAGGGGCTGGAAGCCGAGCGGATCGAGGATCACGCGCGCATTGCACGGGAGAACGGCGAGAGGATCATCGCCAATCCCGATATCGCATTGGACGCCATCACCCGCAGCCAAGCCACATTCACTATTCGCGACCTTGCGACGTTCGCGTTTCGGCACAGCGACGGCAAGGAGCAGTTCGACCAGGTGATGGGGGCAGTGCGTGCCAGCCCCGAGCTGGTTGCGTTGGGCAAAGACGGGCGCGACCAGGAGCGGTTTACGTCCCGTGCCATGATCGCGGTGGAGAACCGGCTTGAGCGCGCCAGCGATGAGCTTGCCGGGGCCGATCGGCACTTTGTCGCCGGCACCCACGTCTATCGCGCATTGGAGGCAGCCGAGGGTAGGGGGCTTACCCTCTCGACCGAGCAGCGGGACGCGCTCGGCAGGATCACCGAGCGCGACGGGCTGGCGTCCATCGTCGGCTATGCCGGCAGCGGCAAGTCGGCGATGCTAGGCGTCGCCCGCGAGGCATGGGAGGATGCCGGCTACACAGTTCGCGGCGCGGCCTTGTCGGGCATCGCGGCCGAGAACCTTGAGGGTGGGTCCGGCATCCAGTCCCGCACCATCGCCAGCCTTGAACACGCATGGGGGCAGGGGCGCGAGCAGCTAGGCCCCAGGGACGTGCTTGTCGTGGACGAGGCGGGCATGATCGGCTCGCGTCAGATGGAGCGCGTGCTGTCCCAGGCCCGCGATGCCGGGGCCAAGGTGGTATTGGTCGGCGACCCCGAGCAGTTGCAGGCGATCGAGGCGGGCGCTGCGTTCCGGTCGATCACCGAGCGCCACGGCGCGGCCGAGATCACCGAGATACGCCGGCAGCGCGAGGACTGGCAGCGCGACGCCACGCGCGCGCTGGCGACTGGACCTACCGGCGAGGCGGTTCATGCCTATGACAAGGCCGGCATGGTCCATGCGGCGGACACGCGCGACCAGGCGCGGGGGAAGCTTGTCGATGGCTGGGATCATGCGCGCCGGGCCGATCCGGACAAGAGCCGGATCATCCTGACCCACACCAATGCCGAGGTCCGCGAGCTCAACGAGGAGGCGCGGGGCCGCTTGCGGGCGAGCGGCGACCTTGGCGACGACGTGGCGGTGAAGGCCGAGCGCGGCGAGCGGCAGTTCGCGACCGGCGACCGCATCATGTTCCTTCGCAACGAGCGAGGCATGGGGGTTAAGAACGGGACGCTCGCGACGATCGAGCGGGTATCGCCCGAGGGGATGGCGGTGCGCCTCGATGATGGGCGCAGCGTCGCGTTCGACACCAAGGACTATGCCCATGTCGATCATGGCTATGCGGCGACGTTCCACAAATCGCAGGGCGTGACGGTCGATCGCGCCCACGTGCTGGCAACGCCGGGGATGGACCGCCACAGCGCCTATGTCGGCATGTCGCGGCACCGCGACGGCGTGCAGATCCATTACGGCCGCGACGACTTCGCCGATCAGCGCCAGCTTGTCCGCGCCCTGTCGCGCGACCGGGGCAAGGACATGGCCGGCGACTATGCGCGGCCGGAGCAGGCCCAGGCCCGCGCGTTCGCCGATCGGCGCGAGATCCGGTTCCCGGAACTCGCGCGCAAGGTGGTCGAGAAGGTGCGCGACAAGGCCAAGGGCATGTTCGATGGCTTCCGGCCGAAGCCGGCACCTGAGAAAGCGACGTCGCCGGAGCGCTTCGCGGCCGATCGGCCGCTCGCACCCTCGCAGGCCCGCGCGATCGAACGCTATGGGCGTGCCGCAGCCGATATGCACAGGATGCGCGAGAAGGGGTTGCCCGTGCTGGCGCACCAGGAGCAGGCGCTGGCGAAGGCTGGCGACGCGCTCGATCAGACCCGGCCCCACGCCGCGCGTGACCTTGCCAGCGCGATCGAGCGCAACCCCCGGCTCGCGCGCGACGCGGCTGAGGGCAACACGGGCGGTGCGGCCAAGGCGATGGAGACGGAACGCCAGGTCCGCATCGACCCGGAGAAGCGCGCGGGCCGGTTCGTGGAGCAGTGGCAGGGCATGAAGGACGCACGCGCCAGCATGGAGCGTGTCGGCGATCGTGCGGGTGCGGAGAGGCTTGGCAAGCGCATGGAGAGCATGGCGGGCGGGTTGCGCCGCGACCCGCAGCTCGAGTCCGTATTGCAGCGTCGCGCCCCCGAGCTGGCGTTGAGCATGGAGCGGGGCCGGTCGATCGGGCAGGAACTGGCGCAGTCGATTCAGCCTAGCCGCGACCGTGATCGTGGCATGAGCCGGTAGGTGACGATGGACGAGGATATTCCAGAGGGCGACGATCCGGCCGAGGCATTCGACCGGTTGCGTGCCGTGATTGAGGGCCAGGATCGCGAACTGGCGTTGCTACGCCGTGCCGTGGAGGGCTTGGCGGCCGAACGGGCGCATATCGACGCGCCGGACTATACCGAGACGCTGGGGCAGATGCAGCAAGGCGTGGAAGCCACAGCCGACCGGATCGCAGTCATCAACGACGTGATCGCGCGGAGTCCGGCGCTGGCGATCACGCCCGAGCAGATGGCGCAGCGGATCGCAGCAGCGGGCAACGTCGCCCGCCGTGAGGATCAGGCGGCGCTCGCCAAGGCGGGCGAGGACAAGGCCCGTGTCATGACCGAGCTTCGCGCCATCGCCGGGTCCGCATGGACTCGGGCGGACCAGAAGAACCGGCAGCTATGGTTCGGGCTGGGCGGGATGGCGATCGGCATCCTCGCATGGACGATCCTGCCCGGCCTCGTCGCGCGGGAGATTGCCCCGGCGAGTTGGCAATGGCCCGAGCGTATGGCGGCGCGGACGCTGAGCTTACCCATGTGGGAGGCGGGGCGGCGTATGCTGATCGCAGATTCCCCGAAGAACTGGAACGCGATGGTCGATGGCTGGAACATCGTTCAAGGAAATGAGAAGACCATCGACGGGTGCAGGAAGGCCGCGACCAAGGCGGGCGACCCAGTACGCTGCACGATCAGGATAGGGTCAGAGGAGAAACAGTAGGTATGACGCAAATGAGGAACTTTGATCCTAATACGATCATCGGGGAGTAGGTTTACGTTTGCACCGCAACCGGTTGGGCGTCTAATCCTGGTCGATGCAAGCTGAGAATGAGCATGACCGCATAGAGGCGGAGATCGACCGGACGGAGCTGAGCTCGGATCCGTTTGCCGCTGCGATGCGCGCGACCCGCATGCCGATGATTATTACGGACCCGAACCAACCCGACAATCCGATCGTGTTCGTGAATGATGCCTTCAGCAAGCTGACAGGCTACCAGCGCAGCGAGATTCTAGGCCGCAACTGCCGCTTTCTTCAAGGTCCGGATACCGATCCGGCAAGCATTGCCAAGATCAGGGAAGCGATAACCCAACTCACGCCCATCGAAATTGAGTTAGCAAACTACACGAAAGAGAAAACGGTATTCTGGAGCCGGTTGCTTGTATCGCCGGTATTTAATGACCGTAGCGAGCTGGTATATTTCTTTGCTTCGCAATTCGACAATACCGCCGCGCGCGTGGCGCATCTGGCGCTAAGTGAAAAGTCAGACCTGATCAAGACGCTGAACGATACTCTCGAACTGCGTGTCGCCGAGGCTGTAGGCGAACGTCTGAAGGCGGAAGACCAGCTTCGTCAGTCGCAGAAAATGGAGGCGGTCGGACAGCTGACCGGCGGCGTTGCGCACGACTTCAATAATTTGCTGACCGTCATTCTCGGATCAGCGGATATGCTTCGTCGGCCAGATCTACCGGAAGATCGGCGCAAAAAATACATCGATGCTATCGCAGACACTGCCGGCCGCGCTACGAAACTGACGAACCAACTACTGGCTTTCTCTCGTCGGCAAGCTCTCAAGCCCGAGATCTTTGACGCGGTAGATAGCCTGCGCGCGGTTCGCGATATGTTGGGAACGCTGACCGGATCGCGGATAAAAAATAGTATTGGAGCTGCGGGCGGACCCTTGTTTCGTGAATGCAGACCGCAGCCAATTCGATACGGCGATCGTCAACATGGCTGTCAACGCCCGAGACGCGATGGACGGCGAAGGCGATCTGAAGATCAAGGTCGATACCGTCGTTGGCATGCCCGCTATCCGCTCGCATTCTTGCGTGGAGGGGGCGTTTGTGACCGTCGCGCTCACTGATACCGGTTCCGGCATAGCGGCAGAGAAACTAGGCCGGATTTTCGAGCCATTTTTCACAACTAAGGGTGTCGGGGAAGGCACTGGGCTCGGCCTCAGCCAGGTATTCGGCTTTGCTAAACAGTCCGGCGGCGACATTCATGTGGCGAGCGTCGAGGGGGTGGGTTCGACTTTCACCATGTATCTACCGCTTGCGGATACACCTGACAAAAATGGCGGGCACGACACTACGGTCATGGGGTCTGCAATTGGAAAAGGTGCTTGCATCCTCGTGGTGGAAGATAATCCTGAAGTCGGCGAGTTCGCGACCGCGGCGCTTGGCGAACTGGGTTACAAAACAGCTCTCGCGATCAATGCGGAGAAAGCACTTACCGAATTGGCGGAGAGCGACGGCGGCTATGATGTCGTTTTCACCGACGTAATGATGCCGGGCATGTCCGGGATCGAGATGGGGAAGCAGATCAAGCGCCTATACCCACAGCTGCCCGTTATCCTGACCAGCGGCTTCAGTGATGTGTTGGCACAAAACGGAGCACACGGATTTGAACTGCTCCGCAAGCCCTACTCAATCGGAGAACTGTCCCGCGTCTTGGTCAAGGTTTCTGGCGGTTGAGCACTGGATATTCGACTCTGACAGTTTGCCCGATTTGAACGGGTATCGCTGCCGTTTGCTTGTTAGCCGATCGTTCATGGCCCAGAGTGTCACAACCGTTCGAGGCTGTTGAAAAAGTCGTCGATCGGAATGGCGCAGAATCTTTATGGGTTCGTGAGGCGACGAGGAATTGGTGATTGAGCTGCTCGATCAGGCTGGCGCTGCGCGGGTGGCGAGCAGTTGGAGGTTGTAGGCCGCTGCCGCCATGGTGAACTCCTCGGCCGCACCTTTGAGGCCTCTGAGCTTCAAGGATCTGAGATTGAGATTGCGCTTGAGGTGGCCGAACACGCGCTCAATGCGCTTTCGTCGCTGTCGCGAACGAGCGTAGGCTTCGGTGCTGGCAAGTGCGCGTACCTGGTCCCGCGCATCCTCGGAGACGAGGCGGGTGAGGCCCCTGTACATTATGAGGACACAGATTTCGGTAGGCTTCCAGAAAGCAGTTGCCGTACGGTTTGCCTACGCAATCGGTTTATGAAAGGTCGAAATCCGCACATTTCCGTCATTACTTTGCTACCTCCAGAACCGAGCGTTTTTGAAAGTAGCGCCTGTAATTCAGGTACTTGCCGCCAACCGTGAATCTGTGTCCGAATAATGTACGGAGGCCAAAATGCGGGCTTTCCTCAATAGAATGTCAGGCAGGTTCAATTGGGACATTGCAAACACGCTTAGCGTGTTAGCGTGTCATCCCGCCCTCTGCCGGAACCACCCCCAAGAGGCGCGTCCCCCACATCAATTAATCGGTTTATGACCCGATACGCCCGCAAAATTGGCTAGTGCGATCATTTAGAAGGTTGGGATCACGTCAGAACGCAGCATTTTATCGTCATTACTGCTAGAGGTATGGTCGCGCAAAACATGCGCAGAGGATAATCGCTATGACGAACGGTGCATCACGCCCGGCCGACCTTCCCTCTGCAAATGGGCCCCACGACGGTAAAGGATCGCCCACTGTCCAAGGACATACTCCGGCGGATGGATGCATATTGGCGGGCAGCCAACTATCTGTCAGTTGGACAGATCTATTTGCGCAGCAATCCGCTGCTCGATGAGCCGTTATCGATCGCGCATGTAAAGGCTCGGTTGCTCGGACATTGGGGTACGACGCCGGGGTTGAATATGCTCTACGTCCACCTCAATCGGGTCATCGTCGAGCGTGAGCTCGACATGATCGCGATCATCGGCCCCGGACATGGCGGGCCGGGACTAGTCGCAAACACCTATCTCGAAGGCTCCTACACCGAACGCTATCCCGCGATCGAGCGGAGCCGAGGCGGAATGGACCGGCTCTTCCGTCAGTTCTCCTGGCCGGGCGGCGTCCCTAGCCATGTCGCGCCGGAGACGCCGGGATCGATCCACGAAGGTGGCGAGCTAGGTTATTCGCTCGCCCATGCTTTTGGCGCAGTGTTCGACAATCCCGAGCTGATCGTCGCCTGCGTGGTCGGAGATGGCGAGGCGGAGACTGGCGCGCTGGCGGCGAGCTGGCACAGTAACAAGTTCCTGAACCCAGCGCGCGACGGCGCAGTGCTGCCGGTCCTGCATCTCAACGGCTTCAAGATCGCCAACCCAACCGTGCTGGCGCGGATCGGTCGCGACGAGCTGAGCGAACTGATGTGCGGCTATGGCTATGAGCCTCACTTCGTCGAGGGTGGCGACCCCGCTGAAGTACATCAACTGCTTGCCGCCACCCTCGACACCGTGCTCGACCGGATCGAGACAATCCAGGCGGAAGCGCGTTCGAGTGACGCGACCGGCGAACGGCCGCGTTGGCCGATGATCGTGTTGAAAACGCCAAAGGGATGGACTGGGCCGAAGATTGTCGACGGCAAACCCGTCGAGGGCACATGGCGTGCGCACCAGGTGCCGATCGCAGACTTCAAGGATCCCGAGCATCTTCGCCAGCTCGAAGAGTGGATGCGGAGCTACCGCCCCGACGAACTGTTCGACGAAGCAGGCAAGTTTCGCGACGAATACGCCACGCTTGCTCCGACCGGCCACCGCCGCATGGGATCGAACCCCCACGCTAACGGCGGGGAACTGATGAAGCCGTTGTCGCTGCCCGATTTCCGCACGTACGCGATTCCACAGTCGAGGCCCGGCGAAGTGAGAGCCGCCGCAACCGCAGCGCTTGGAGGCTATTTGCGCGATGTCATCGCGCTCAACGCCGGCGCTGCCAATTTTCGGCTGTTCGGCCCCGACGAGACCGCATCGAACCGCTTGCAAGCGGTTTATGAAGTCACGGGCAAAGCGTGGATGGCGGAGACAGAGGCAAACGACACCGATCTCAGCTGCGATGGGCGCGTGATGGAGGTGCTGAGCGAACATCTCTGCCAGGGCTGGCTAGAGGGCTATCTGCTCACTGGCCGCCATGGGCTGTTCTCGTGCTACGAGGCGTTCGTGCACATCGTGGATTCGATGTTCAATCAGCATGCGAAGTGGCTGAAGGTTACGCGCGCTATCCCGTGGCGCAAGCCGATCGCGTCGCTCAATTATCTCCTGACCTCGCATGTCTGGCGGCAGGACCATAATGGCCTTTCGCACCAGGACCCCGGATTCCTGGATCATGTCGCCAGCAAGAAGGCGGACGTGGTACGGATCTACCTGCCACCTGACGCCAACTGCCTGTTGTCGGTGGCAGATCACTGCCTGCGCAGCCGCAATTATGTGAACGTAATCGTCGCCGGCAAGCAGCCTGAGGCAAATTGGCTGAACATCGATGATGCGGTGCATCACTGCACCGCTGGCGCCGGGATTTGGGAATGGGCGAGCGACAGCATCACCGATGGTGGCGAACCGGATGTGGTGATGGCCTGTGCGGGCGATGTGCCAACGCTAGAGACGATGGCGGCGGTGATGCTGCTCCGCGACTATGTGCCCGACATTCGCATTCGCGTGGTCAACGTTGTCGATCTGATGGCGCTCCAGCCGCAGTCGGAGCATCCGCACGGGCTTGACGAGCGCGCGTTCGACGCGCTGTTCACGACCGACAAGCCGGTGATCTTCGCCTTTCACGGCTACCCCGCGCTGATCCACAAGTTGACCTACCGTCGCACCAACCATCACAATATCCACGTCCGCGGATATAAGGACGAAGGAACGACGACGACGCCGTTCGACATGGTCGTGCTTAACGAACTCGACCGCTACCGGCTGGCGCTCGACGCGATAGAGCGGATACCCCGGTTGAGCGACCGAGTGGCGGACGAGACGGCCCGCTACTGGGCTCTAATCGAGCGGCACAAACTGCACGTCTATGAAGAGGGCGACGATCTCCCTGAAATCCGCGACTGGCAATGGCGCCGATGAGCGCGAGGGGAGGCACGGGCGGGAACGACATCCTGACGCTTAACGAGGGATCTTCCTCACTCAAGTTCGGCTTCTATGAGGCCGGACCCGACGGGGTCGAAGAACGCATGGCAGGCGACGTGGAGGGTGCACAGCCGGCCGATATGTTCGACCGGATCGATGCAGCCCTGGACGGGGCGAGGCCCGCGGCGATCGGACACCGCATCGTCCATGGTGGGTCGGACCTGTTCGACCCTGTCAAAATCGACGCGAGCGTCCTGATGCAGCTAGAGCGGGCAACGACATTTGCGCCGCTGCATGGCCCGGCTGCGTTGTCGCTCATCCGCGCGGCACAGGCGCGTTATCCGAACGTGCCGCAGATCGCCTGTTTCGACACGGGCTTCCACGCGGATCTTCCCCAAGTGGCAGCGGTTCTGCCTATCCCGAAGGCATTCCGCGCAGACGGGGTGCGTCGATACGGTTTCCATGGCCTCTCCTGCCAATCTATCGTCAGCCAGCTAGGGTCGGACCTGCCAGAACGGCTTATCATCGCCCATCTCGGGAGCGGGGCCAGCATAACCGCAGTTCGCGATGCCAAGTCTGTCGACACCAGCATGGGCCTAACGCCGTCTGGCGGGATCGTCATGGCATCGCGTGCTGGCGATCTCGATCCGGGGCTACTGCTGTACCTCATGCGCGAACGGGGCATGGACGCGGCCGACATTGAGGATATCGTAGACCGACGCTCGGGGTTGCTCGGGATCTCAGGACTATCGCGCGACGTGCGCAAGCTACACGCCGTAGCCGCGACCGATGCCGACGCAGCCTTGGCAATAGAGATTTTCTGTCGCTCGGTCGCCAAGCAGATTGCCGCGATGATGGCGTCGCTGGGCGGCGCGGATATGATCGTCTTCACGGGCGGTATCGGTGAGAATGATGCCGTCGTCCGCTCTACGATTTGCAATGACCTTGGTTGGGCAGGTGTTCAAATGCTTCCTGCCGCAACAGGCAGACCACGTGTCATCGTGCGGACCCTGCCATCCCAAGAAGGCGCCGAGATAGCACGAGCTGTTTGGCGGCTTACAAGCACCGCGAGTTGCGCGCGCTAAGGCAACCGTTCGGTTGTGACCCGCGATCCCTTTGCGCGTCGCTGTACGATAAGCACCAAAAGGACAGGTAAGATTTGTTCATGCCAACTATTTTGCCAAGCGATCGATAATGGGGCAGTCGGGACGATCATCACCATGACATGAATGAGCAAGCTCAGTGAGAGCCCTGCGCATGATCTCCAAAGCACAAACCTTTCGGCCCAGCTCGGCAGCACGCGCCTCAGCTAGCGCTTTCACTTCCGCGCTCGACCGATCACGATCCGACCAGAGTCCCAGCAGCGTGCGGATTTCCTCGATAGGAAACCCGAGATCGCGGGCATTGGCGATAAACCGAAGGCGATGAACATCAGCGTCGGCATAGTCCCGGTAGCTACCGCGTCGAACTGGCGGGGGCACGAGGCCAATCTTTTCATAATAGCGGATCATCCGTTGCGAGACACCACTGGCATCCGATGCCGCCCCAATGTTCATAGCTTTACCGCGTTGAGCCGTAGCGCGTTGAGGACGACGGTAAAGGACGAGAGCGCCATCGCCGCGCCGGCCAGCATCGGCGAGAGCAGAATGCCCGCCACGGGGTAGAGCACCCCGGCCGCGACCGGCACGCCGATGCCGTTGAACAGGAACGAGAAGAACAGGTTCTGCCGGATATTCCGCATAGTCGCACGGGCGAGCTTGCGCGCTCGCACGATCGCCGAAAGATCGCCGCGCGTGAGCGTCATACCGGCGCTTTCAATCGCCACGTCCGTTCCCGTGCCCATTGCAAGGCCCACGTCCGCAGCCGCCAGCGCGGGGGCATCGTTGATGCCGTCGCCCGCCATCGCGACCTTGGCACCGGACGCTTTCAGCTCGCCGATGATGCGCGCCTTGTCTTCCGGGAGCAGACCGGCGCGAACGTCGTCGAGTCCGCCGACGGCGCGCGCGACTGCATCGGCGGTCGTTTGGTTGTCACCAGTCAGCATGATGACGCGGAGCCCCTGTTGGCGAAGCGTGGCGATTGCTTCCCCGGCATTGGCGCGAACCGGATCGGCGACCGCGAGCAGGCCGGCAAGAGCGCCGTCGATCGCCACCAGGATGACACCTGCGCCGTCGCTACGATGGCGATCGGCCGCTGCATCGAGTGGCTTGGGATCAGCGCCGACCCGGCTCATTTGCGCGGCGTTCCCGATCACGACCGAGCGGCCGCCCACCGTGGCGCTGACACCCAGGCCGGTTTGCGAGGCGAAATCGGCGACCGTCCCGAGCTGCAGTTCCCGTTCCTTGGCGGCGACGACGATCGCATGAGCGAGCGGGTGTTCGGATTGCCCTTCAACCGCGGCAGCGAGGGCGAGCATGTCGTTTTCCCCGACCGCGCCGACCGTCTCGACCGCGATCAGCGACGGCTTGCCTTCCGTGAGCGTGCCCGTTTTGTCGATGACCAGCGTATCGACTTTTTCTAGCCCCTGTAGGGCTTCGGCATTCTTGACCAGCACGCCGGCCTGAGCGCCACGGCCCGTCCCCACCATGATCGACATGGGGGTAGCGAGACCCAGCGCGCAGGGGCAGGCGATAACTAGGACGGCAATGGCATTGAGCAGCGCATGGGCCATGCGCGGTTCCGGGCCGACCAGCGACCACACCACGAAGGTTGTAATCGAAATCAGCACGACCAGCGGTACGAACCAACCCGACACCCGATCGGCGACCGCCTGGATTGGAGCACGGCTGCGCTGCGCATCAGCGACCATGCGGACGATGCGGGCGAGCATCGTATCAGAGCCGACCGCTCGGGCTTCCACGACCAGGCTTCCTGTGCCGTTGACCGTGCCCCCGGTGACGGTCGCCTCGACTTCCTTGAGGACGGGTGCGGGTTCGCCGGTGAGCATGGATTCATCGACCGAGGAGCGGCCCTCGACCACCACGCCGTCAACCGGGATCGCATCGCCGGGGCGAACGCGCAGCCGATCGCCGGTTGCCACGTCAGCCAGGCTGACTTCCTCCTCGGAGCCGTCCGATCGTACCCGACGCGCCGTCTTGGGGGCAAGATCCATGAGGGCACGTATTGCGCGCCCCGTCGCTGCCCTCGCTCGCAGTTCGAGAACTTGTCCGAGCAGCACCAGCGCCACCACCACCCCGGCCGCTTCGTAATAGACCGGGACCACGCCCCCGTGCATTCGGAAGGTCGGGGGGAAGATGCCGGGCGCGACCGTCGCGACCAAGCTGTAGAGGAAGGCGGCACCGACCCCGATCGAGATCAGCGTGAACATATTGAGATGGCGGGTGCGAAGCGAAGTCCATCCCCGCTGGAAAAACGGTAAGCCCGCCCACAGCACGATCGGCGCGGTGAGCGCGAGCTGTACCCAAGGCGATGCGGCAGGACTGACGACATGGACGCCGAGCATTTCGGCGACCATCGAGATCGCCAGCAGCGGCACGGCGAGCACGCTCGCCACCCAAAGCCGGCGCGTGAAATCGACCAGCTCAGGGTTAGGTCCGTCATCGAGCGACGGTTCTTCCGGTTCGAGCGCCATGCCGCAGATCGGGCACGTTCCCGGCCCTTCCTGACGGATTTGCGGGTGCATGGGGCATGTCCAGATCGCACCCGGCGTTGCCGTTGGCTCAGGCTTCGGCTTGTCGCCGAGATAGGCGTCAGGATTGACGACGAACTTGGTTCGGCACCCCGCGCTGCAAAAATGATAAGTTTGGCCGGCGTGGTCGGCGTGATGCGCCATTTTCGCCGGATCGACTGTCATCCCGCACACCGGGTCCGTGACTGTAGCCGCACTATCAGTGGCTTTGCCGCCGGAGCAGCAGCCGCCTGTTTTGCCGGTTTGATCGGCCGTCACTGGCGCGCCCGAGCAGCAGGACGAGGGCGAAACAGCCAGTTCCGCCGCTGGCTTTGCCGAGCAGCCGCAACCCCCGGCATGGGAATGGGAATGAGGGTCGTTCATGGGGTAAAACTCCTTCGACCCGAGGGTATGTAGGGTCTAACACCATGTCAGGGTCAAGGCCCGTTGTCGGCTATTCGCGATAGGGTCGCACTATATGCTACGCGGCAGGCGCGGCTTACCCTCGAATATGCGGGCCAGACGGCGATCATCGCGGCCTTACATGGCCGAGGCGGGGGGTGCGAGGGTGCCCAGCCACGCTACCAGTCCCAGGATCAGGATGATGCAGGCAGTTTCGACCGCCAGGCTGGCGCGTAACGTGCCGAGCGCGCCGCGGTGATCGTTGCGGGCAATGGACCGCGCGAGTGCCGGCGTAAGCCGGAAGCGGTTGAGGGAGGCAAGGCCCAGCATGAGGGCGAACAGGACCAGCTTTGCGATCAGCAGGCGACCGTAGGGTGTCCCGCCGAGGGTCAGGACATTGCCAGGTCCGACGAGCAACCAGGCGTTGACGAGGCCGGTGACGACGATCGTCCCCACCACGATCATTCCCATCGTCCCGAACCCGTGCAGGGCGCGGTGCGTCAGCATGAGATGAGGCCGATCGACTTGGGCGGGCGGGCGCGTGACCAGCAGGACGAGCCCCAGCAGCGCACCCACCCATACCCCGGCCGCGAGAAGGTGGAGAATATCGGCGACGAGGTGTACCCAGCCGATCGGGCCTTCGTCCATCGCGCCGTGCCCGGTCCATGCGAGCGTCGCGAGCGCGATACCCGAGGCGAGCGCGACCAGGCCGAGGCGGAAAGCACGCCCAGCCGCGACCAGGGCAACCACCGCCGCCACGACCAGCGCAGCCATGCGCGCTTCCCATGCCGTGCCCGTCGCGGACCCGGAGAGCAGCACACCGATCGCGTCGCGGTCGATCGGCCAAGGAGGCGTGCCCGCCATTGAGGCGGCGAGTAGCACAAGCGCGACGGCCGAAAGTAGCAGGCCAAGGACCGCGCTCCCGGCCAGCCAGGGCTTGAGCGCGAGCGTTTTCCCGCGCTCGCCGGCGCGCAGAGCGTAAAGACTGAATGCCGACAGGCCGAACAGCCCGCTCAGCACCCCATAGAGCGCGAAGCGGACCATGATCGGCCAGTCGGCATCCACCTTATTTCACCGCAAAAGCATAGTTTCCCGCGACCCGGTGCGTATCGACCGAGACGACGTGCCACGCGACGCTATAACTGCCCGTGGCGAGCGGCCCCTTCGGCGTAACCATGAGCGTGCGGCCGTCCGTGCCGACCGCCGCGATGCCCGCGACCTTTATTGGCGGATGGGATTTACCGTCATGCGCCGTCATCATCAGGTCCGCGCCCGAGAAGTTCGGCATCAGCTTCTCGCTGAAATGCAGATCGATCCGGCCGGGCATGGCGACAATGGCATTCGGCGCTGGCGTTGCGGACAGGAGCTTGGGATGTGCTTGAGCCGCGCTCGCCAAGCAGACGAGCGAAAGTGCAGCGGTGATAGCGACGCGACGCATAACGGTTACTCCTTGGTGTTCCCACGTTCCTACGCAGCCCGGCCGCTGATCCCTCGCCCCAACTTCAAGTGAGGGATGATGGGCAGCGCCGCGTAATCGATGGTAGAGGGGTGGGAGTGGACAGTATGGACGACCTGGACAGAGCATTGGCGAGGCTAGCGGGGGTACCCGCCCCGGCCGCGCTCGACGGCCTCGAAGCAAGAGTGCTCGCGCGGATCGGCGCGCGGCCGACCGTAGCCAAGGCCGGGTTCGGGATCGGCGTCGTGACAACGATCGCGGCGCTGGCAATTGGCGTCGTAGGTGCAGGAATGCCCGCGACCCCAGGACGGGCAGCAACGCTAGGCCCTCTTGGCGGCAGCTCCTCGCTCGCGCCCTCGACCTTGCTGATCGGGACCCCGTGAGTTCGACGGCGCGCCTATTCCTCTGCATCGTGCTCGCCTTCGCAGCGGCGATCAGCGGGGTCTTTGTCGGGCGCGCGCTGTTGCCCGCGCCCAAACAGCCGGGAACCGAGCTGCACCAGCTGTTGCATCACCGCATGGCGCTCGACGCGAACCAGCAAACGCGTTTGACGGTATTGGAGCAGCGGTTCGCGGTGCAGCGGCGAGCGCTTGAGCTGCAATTGCGCGCCGACAACGCCCGACTCGCCGAGGCGATCGAGGCCGAGCATGGCAACGGCCCGCGTGTCACCGCCGCAGTCGATCAGAGCCACGCCGCAATGGGCGAATTACAGAAGGCGACGCTGGCCCATATCTTCGCCATGCGTCAGCTCTTGCAGCCCAATCAGACCGCCGCGTTCGATCAGGCGGTGGTGAAGGCGCTCACCAACGATCAGCAGTGAGTCTCGATTGGGCGGCGCTGACCGATGGCGAGCTGGCGGCGCTCAGCATCGCGGGCCGGCAGGCCGCGTTCGTGGAAATCATGCACCGCCATCGTCAGCAGGTTTTCCGGCTCGCACGCGCTTGTATCGGCGACCCCGATGAAGCCCTTGATATCGTGCAGGAGACGTTCGTCGCGGCACATCAGGCGCTTCCTCGCTACGACGGTGAGCGGTCGATGAAGGCTTGGCTTTCCACCATTGCCATCAACAAGTGCCGCGATTGGGCGAGAAAGCGCAAAGTGCGGCGCTTCCTGGCGTTCGCCATGCCAATCGACGGTCAGGTCGAAGCCGTCGTAGACGACCAGGTGGCGATCGACGATGCCGCGGCCGATAGGCAGGAGCTGGACCGGGTAACGCGTGCCATCTCGACCTTGCCAATGAACTTGAAGGAAGCGCTGGTGCTCCGCACGATCGAGGGGCTTAGCCAGGTGGAGACCGCCGGCGTGCTATCGATCAGCGAGAAGGCGGTTGAGACTCGCCTCTACCGGGCACGTGCGCGTCTACTCGAAAAAATGGAGCGGAGCCAAGGGGTAGAGCGCGGGGCCGCGTAGAGGAAGGATACGGGGCTGCTATCGGCCCATTCCAGGAGTCTTCATGTCGCGCGTTCTAGATCGTCGCCAGCTTTTACGCGGAGCTGCGGTCGCGGGAAGCGGCCTCGCCTTTTCTGCCTCTATGCCGGCATGGGCGCAGCCCGTGTCGGGCGGAATCGTGAAGCCGCTTCCCACCGTGAGCGGCACCGAAATCGCACTGACCATCGATCGCTTGCCACTGATTATCGACGGCAAGCGAACGCCCGCGATCGGCGTCAACGGCACCGTGCCCGCCCCGCTCATCCGGTTGAAGGAGGGGCAGAACGTCCGGCTTGCGGTATCCAACAAGCTCGACGTAGACAGTTCGATTCATTGGCACGGGCTGCTGGTCCCGTTCCCGATGGACGGCGTGCCGGGGATCAGCTTTCCCGGCATCGCGCCGCGCTCGACCTTCATCTACGATTTTCCGGTCAAGCAGGCCGGCACCTACTGGTATCACAGCCATTCCGGTGCGCAGGAGCAGGAGGGGCTTTATGGTCCGATCGTGATCGATCCGGCCGGCCCCGATCCGGTCGCGTTCGACCGCGAACATGTGATCGTGTTGGCGGATCACAGCCCGATGCACGGCGACGAGATCTTCCGGAAGCTCAAGCAGCGGGCCGATTATTTCAACTACCAGAAGCAGACCCTGGCGGGACTTGTCGCCGGCCGCGATCAGCCGCTGAAAGAGCGGCTGCAATGGGGCCGGATGCGAATGGACCCGACCGACAACTCCGACGTGACCGGATCGACCTACACCTACGTCATCAACGGCTATGGTCCTCGCGACAACTGGACCGGGCTGTTCACCCCTGGCGAGCGGGTGCGGCTGCGCTTCGTCAACGCGTCAGCGCAAACGACCTTCAACGTCCGCATTCCTGGATTGCCCATGACGATCGTTCAGGCAGACGGGTTGAATGTGCGACCGGTCGAGACCGACGAGTTCCAGATCGCCGTCGCAGAAACCTATGACGCGATTGTGATCCCCGGCGACCGGGCCTACACACTCGTCAGTGAGGCGATGGATCGATCGGGCCTTGGGCGCGCGACGCTCGCGCCTCGCGTCGGCATGAGTGCACCTGTTCCCCCGCTTCGTAACCGTCCCGTCGTCACCATGAAGGACATGGGGATGGGCGACATGGCTGGGATGAAGGGCATGGCGCGACCGTCCGCGACGCGCGGTGCCGATCCCACGGCCGAACAGAACGCATCGGCAAAGCTCGCCCAAGCGACCGGATGGAGCGCCGCGGCCGGAGCATCGATCAGCTCGCCCACGAGCGGCGCGGGCATGACCAGCATGTCTGGGAGCAGCGAGAATCCGATGCCCGGCATGGCTGGAATGGACCACGGTCAGATGGCCGCAGGCGGCATGGCCGGGATGGACCATAGTCCGATGAGCGGCATGTCGGGCCAGGGCGGGATGGGCGGGATGGATATGTCCATGCGCGACCCGAAGAATGCGCCCGGCGTCGAGATGGGGCCGGGCGTGCAGACCATATCGCCCATGCCGACCGATCGCACCGGCGAGCGGCCGCAGGGCCTGGAAGAAGCCGACCACCGGGTTCTCACCTATCGTGACCTTGTGTCGCTGACGCCTAACCCGGACGTGCGCGCGCCGAGCCGGTCGCTCGACATTCACCTGACCGGCAGTATGGAGCGCTATATGTGGTCGTTCGACGGGGTAAAGCTCAGCGACCCCGCCGAGCCGATCCCGTTCCGCAACGGCGAGCGGGTGCGGGTGAACCTCATCAACGACACGATGATGCCCCACCCGATCCACCTTCACGGCCACTTCTTCGAGTTGGTGACGGGTCACGGCGACCATGCGCCGAGGAAGCACACCGTCAACGTCGCGCCGGGCGGCAAGGTGACTTTCGACCTGACGGCCGACGCGCCCGGCGATTGGGCATTCCACTGCCACAATCTCTACCACATGCTGGCGGGGATGATGCGTGTTGTGACCGTCCGGCCTATTGAGGGAGGGGCGGCATGATGCGCGCGTCCACCATTTTTGCCGCGACAGCCGTAGTCTGCTTCGCCGCGCCCGCCCTGGCGCAGGACCATTCGATGCAAGGGATGAACATGCCTGGCATGTCGATGCCGGCTGCGAAAAAGCCAGCGGCCAGGAAACCGGCAACCAAACCCGCCGTGAAGCGCAAGCAGCCGACCCGTATGACGCGCGCGAAAGCGGTTCCCCCGAAGCCCGCGCCGATGGAAGGCATGGACCACGGCGCGATGCAGGGAATGGATCACTCGACCATGCCCGGCATGGACCATTCGACGATGCCGGGGATGACCATGCCCGCCCAAGGCCCGCAGCCCGCCAAGGGCGAGCAGTCGATGCCGGGAATGCAGATGCCCGGCGACGCCCATGCGGGCCACACCATGCCTGGCATGGCGATGGAAGGGATGGCGCAGACCGGAACGGCGTTGCCTGCCGGGAACGCGCCACCCCCGCCCGTCCCGACCGATCATGCGGCCGATCACGTCTATGGCGCGGACGCAATGATGATGGGGCGTCACCATCTTCAACAGCATCACGGGGGCGGCAACTTCTACCAGATGATGTTCAATCTGGCGGAATATCAGTTCCGGAATGGCCGCGACGGCTATCGTTGGGACGGCGAGGCTTGGTATGGCGGCGACATCAACCGCCTGTTCGTCAAGACTGAAGGCGAAGGCAGTCTCGGCAAGGGCGTCGATAGCGCCGAGGTGCAGGCACTCTACAGCCGCGCGATCGGCCCCTATTTCAATCTACAGGTCGGCGTCCGTCAGGACTTGGGGCCGTCTCCCAAGCGTACTTATGCAACAGTCGGCTTCGAGGGGCTGGCACCGGGCCAGTTCGAGTTTTCCGGTGCGGCGTTCCTGTCCAACAAGGGCGACCTGCTAGGCCGACTTGAGGGCTATTACGACCAGCGCGTCACGCAGCGGTTGATCCTACAGCCGCGTGCCGAGCTTAATTTCGCCGCCCAGGACGTGCCGGAGAACCGCATCGGATCGGGCCTTTCCAATGCCGAGCTGGGATTACGGCTCCGCTACGAAATTCGGCGCGAGTTCGCTCCCTATGTCGGCGTGTCATGGGATCGGAAAGTTGGCGACACCGCACGTTTCGCCCGCGCGTCAGGCGAGGATGCGACAGCCCGAAGCATCGTCGCAGGCATTCGTGTTTGGTTTTGAGCAGTCGGGGCGACCCCAGCAGCAGGGAAGAGCATGATGGAAGATCACAAAGGCAAGATGATGGGGATGGGCTACGGCCGCTTCGCCGCGATGATAGCCACCTCGACCGTGGTGATGTTCGGCCTGATGTACCTGAACACCTACGCGTGGAGCCATATCGAATATAGCCAGACCCGCATGTGGATGGCCGTCGTCATGGGGGCGACAATGGCTGTCATCATGCTCGGCTTCATGTGGTCGATGTATAAGAACCGGAGCGTCAATCTGGCGATCCTGGCCGGCAGCGTCATCGCGTTCGCGCTCGCGCTGTGGCTGGTTCGCAGCCAAGAGACGGTTGATGACGTGAGCTACATGAAGGCCATGATTCCGCATCACTCGATTGCGATAATGACAAGTGACCGGGCGCACATCAAAGACCCCGAGGTTCGCAAGCTGGCGGACGGGATCATCGACGCTCAGGTTCGCGAGATCACCGAAATGAAACGGTTGATCGCTCGCCTTGAAGCCCACCCGACGCCGGACACCGCACCGGACCTCCCTTCCTATCGCGACAAGCAGGTTCCCCCACCACCGCCCGAGACTGACGAGAGTGCCGGCGTCAATACGCTACAGCCGATCAACTGAGCGGTGCGCCTTCGGTCGCGCGAGTGGAGTGAGGGGTAATTTCCCGGCTCGCGTAAAAGGCTGGAGCAACCAAGGAGAACGTAATGCGAATTACAGCAATATTTGCGGGCCTCGCGCTGATCGCCGCGCCCGCCTTTGCACAGCAGATGCAGGGCATGGATCACGGCAGCATGACCGGCATGGACCATCAGAAGATGATGGCCGGCAATCCTTACGGCCAGGCCGAAATGGATATGCACCAGAAGATGATGGCCGCGAAGCAGGGCGACGCGGCCGAAATGTGGACCCGCAAGATGATCGAGCATCACCGCGGCGCTATCGCCATGTCGCGCGTCGCGGTGCGCGACGCCAAGGACGCCAAGACGCGCCGCATGGCGCAGATGACGATCACGAAGCAGGAGAAGGACATTGCGGAGCTACAGGCTTGGCTTCGCAAACACGGTAAGCCCGCCCAATAACCGAACGTACGTCCTGCCCGCCTCTTGCTGGGGCGGGCAGGCTTTCAGGAGCCGACGATGACCCGACCCTTTCGCGCCGCGATAGCCGCGATCTTGATGGTGCTTCCGGCAACGGCAATGGCCGCGGTCGATATTGCCATGCACCGCGATCCTGGTTGCGGCTGTTGCGAGAAATGGGCGGCTCAGGTCCGCCAACAGTTCGGGCGCACGGTGCAGATCATCGACGATGCGAACCGCGTCGCCTTCCACCGCCGCTTCGGCGTGCCGACGCAGCTTGCGTCCTGCCACACTGCGATCATCGACGGCATGGCGTTCGAGGGACACGTCCCGATCGCTGACATGAAGCGCGTGCTGGCGCAGCATCCGCAGGGGGTGCGCGGCTTGGCCGTCGCCGGAATGCCGATGGGTTCCCCCGGCATGGAGGTCGCAGGCGTGAAGCCCCAAGCCTATGACGTGATCGCGTTCGGCCCGAGCGGCCAGCGCGTCTATGCCCGTCACGGCAGCTAGGGCTCACTGCACGAAAGTGAGCTTTACGTACGCTAGGCGCGAACGAAAGGCGAACGGCGAGGATTGGTGGACGGGTCTCGGACCGCTTTTACGCAGATGGAGGGCTAACGCGGCCTTTTTTTGGGGTATCACAACCGTTCGAGACTGTTGAAGAAGTCAGTGGCAGGATGGACGTTGCCACAGTAGGCCAAGGCGACAAAGAATTAGCAGCCGGCCGGCTTGATCACGCTGGCGCTACCCGATTGGCTAGCAACTGGAGGTTGTAGGCTGCTGCCGCCATTGTGAACTCTTCGGCGGCGCCCTTGAAGCCTCTGAGCTTCAACGATCTGAGAGCCCGACTCATAATTCGAGCTTTGTTATACGGCGCGTCATTCGCCTGATGGATGAGATGACCATCCACGCTTCGGACGATGCGATGGAGACTTCCCAGTCCTTGGCAAGGCGTCGACACCGGTTGAGCCACGCCAGGGTGCGTTCGACGACCCAGCGGCGGGGGAGAATGACAAAGCCCGCCAGGTCGGACCGTCTGATGATTTCGATCGTCAGCCGATCAATGTGCGCGACTGCCGCTTCGAGTTTCTGCCCGGCATAACCGCCATCGGCGAACAGCCTGGTAAGGGTGGGATACGCGTCGCAGGACCGCTCGATCAGGCCCGGAGCCCCGTCGCGGTCCTGAACATCGGCACCATGCACCGTGCCTTCCAGCATGTTGCCGAGCGTGTCGGTCACGATGTGGCGTTTGCGCCCTTTGATCTTCTTGCCGGCGTCGTAGCCGCGCGGCCCACCGGCCTCGGTGGTCTTCACCGACTGGCTGTCGATGATGCCTGCGCTCGGTTCGGACCTGCGGCCTTCCGCGACCCTTACCCATGCTACCAGCACCGCGTTGACGGCATCGAGCAGGCCGTTGTCGCGCATCCGGTAGAAATGATACTGCACCGTCGTAAACGGCGGGAAGTCCTTGGGCAGCTGCGCCCATTGGCACCCCGTCGAAGCGATATACTGGATCGCATCCCACAAGGTCCGCGCCTTGTGCTTGCGCGGCCGTCCCACCTTGGAGGTCCGCCTCAATAACGGCCGGATGACAGCCCATTCTTCATCGGTGCAGTCGCTTGCATAGCGCAGCCCGCTTCTGTCATGCTCGCGCCGAGCGGTTTTGGTCCAGCCCATGTGATCCTCGTGGTCTTCGCAAACCCCGGTGAATCACAAGCCACTGAAATCGCTCAACTCAATTTTCGGTCGAGCTCTGAGGTTCAGGTTGCGTTTGAGGTGCCCGAACACGCGCTCGATGCGCTTTCGTTGCTGTCGCGACCGTGCGTAGGCCTCGGTGTTCGCAAGTGCGCGTACCTGGTCGCGGGCGTCCTCGGTAACAAGGCGGGTGACGGCGCGCTGCCTCGCCGTTGTGCACTGCGGTTTAAGCGCGCACGCGGCGCAGTCCGCGGACGGCTGCGATAGGCACGGACCTGGCTCGCACGGACCGTGCCGCGATAAGTCAGCAGCTTGTCGCCAGGGCAGCGGTAAGCGTTGGTGTCAGGATCGTACCGGAAGGCGAAGAACTCGTCGCGCTGGCGGGTGCGGTCGATTAGCCGAGCGCGCCGAGCTGCCCGAGCAGCCGGATTATTCCGAGACGCTGGGGCTGATATCGAACAATCTCACCGCGACCGCGCAGCGGCTCGATGCGCTGACCAAAAAATGCGGTGCAGTCGATGACGCCCGCCAATATCGCCGATCGGATCGTGGCGGCGCAGTTCGAGGCGATTGTCGTGGACGACAGGATCATCAACGCGAACCGCGAGACGATCGAGAGATGCAGGAAAGCTGCGACGAAGGCGCGCAAGGTGGCGCGCTGCACGATGAACGTGAGCGCGCCATAATCCACTGCCCAGCTCAAACAGTAGTTGCTTGCAGCGAGTCCATTCCTTTTCCTTCATTTCGTCTCTCGATGTATCGGAACATCATTGCCGAGATCGCGGGCAACACCAGTAACGTCAGTGCCGTCGATGTAATGAGGCCCCCAATTACGACCGTCGCCAACGGTCGCTGGACTTCCGCGCCGGTGCCAGTCGCGAGCGCCATCGGCACGAAGCCCAGGCTGGCAACGAGTGCCGTCATTAGCACCGGACGCACCCGTTCCATTGCGCCGCCGGAGATAGCACCGTCGATCGCTTCGCCACCATCTAGGCGCTTGCCGATGGCGCTCATCATTACCAGGCCGTTGAGAACCGCGACACCGGACAGCGCAATGAATCCGACCGACGCGGTAATCGAAAACGGGATGCCTCGGAGCACTAAGGCAAAGACGCCACCAGCTAGCGCCATCGGCACCGCCGTGAACACAACGATAGCAGGGCCGAAGCCGCCAAGCGCCATGTAGAGCAGACCAAAGATCAGAACGAAGCAGATCGGCACCACGATCGTGAGCCGTTCTCGTGCGGATTGCAGGCTCTCGAATTGCCCGCCCCAGGCGGTGAACGTCCCGGCAGGCAAAGACACGTTCGCAATCTTTGCCTGCGCGTCCGTGACGAACCCACCAAGGTCGCGTCCCCGAACATTGGTCTGTACAACCACCATCCGCTTGCCATTTTCACGGCTGATTTGATTCAGGCCTTCTGTATAGGTGAACCGCGCGACTTCGCGTAGCGGGATCGAACGCGCGTTGCCCGCCCCGGCATTGGGTAGCATAACGGGGATCGACCCCAGCGTCTCGATATCGTCGCGTTGCGCGTCGGGGAGCCGAACGACCACATCAAATCGTCGATCGCCCTCAAAAAGCAACCCGGCTTGACGCCCGCCAAGGGCCGCCGCGACGGTGTTGGCGACTTCCTCGACGGACAGGCCGTAGCGTCCCGCAGCCTGACGATCGACCTTGATATCGAATGTGGGGCGCCCGAGGTCTGTTCGGCTTGCACATCGGCCGCTCCCGGAATCGTGCGCAACACGCCGGCGATACGCCTCGCCGCCTCGCTCATAGCGTCGAGATCATCGCCGTAGAGCTTGACCGCCACGTCCGAACGGACGCCGGCGATCAGCTCGTTGAAGCGCATCTGGATCGGTTGCTGGATTTCGGTTCGGTTGCCGATCAGCGGTTTCATCTTCGCTTCGATACGGGCGAGGATATCTGCTTTGGTGTTGACCCCATCAGGCCATTCGCTCTCAGGTTTGGGGATGACGTAGGTGTCCGATGCGTTGGGCGGCATGGGATCGGTACCGAGATCGGCGTTGCCGTTCTTCGAGAATACCAGCGCCACCTCAGGAAGCGATTTCAACGCATCCTCGATTTTGAGCTGCATCTGCGTCGATTGGTCGATTGAAGCCGACGGGATACGAAAGTTAGTGACGGTGATATCCTTCTCGTCGAGCTGCGGCATGAACTCTTCGCCCAGTGTGCCAAACAACAGCACCGCGAGCGCGAACACCCCCACGCCGCCGACCACGAACGGCAGCGGTCGAGCGATGGCCTTGGCGAGCGCAGGCGCGTATTTGCCCTTGAACCATCGGATTGGCTTCACTTCGGTTTCGCTGACCTTGCCCGTGATGACGAGCGCGATCATCGCCGGAATAAAAGTGATTGAAAGCACGAATGCCGAAGCAAGCGCCACCATCAGCGTAACTGCCATCGGCGCGAACGTCTTGCCCTCGACACCTTGGAAGGTCAGCAGCGGCACGAACACGAGAAAGATGATGGCTTGCCCGTAAACTGTGGGGCGCACCATTTCCTGAGCTGCAAGCGTGGTTTCTTCCAGGCGTTCGTGGCGGGTGAGCAGTCGGCCTTCGTGTTCCTGGCGTTCGGCGAGGCAGCGTAGCGCGTTCTCGACGATGATGACCGCGCCATCGACGATCAGCCCAAAATCGAGCGCGCCCAGGCTCATCAGATTACCCGACACGCCCAGTTCGTTCATGCCCGCTGCCGTCATCAGCATCGTGATCGGGATTACCGCAGCCGTGATAAGCGCTGCCCGGATGTTTCCGAGCAGCAGGAACAGCACGACGATGACGAGGAGAGCACCTTCGACAAGGTTCTTCTCGACCGTCGCGATCGTGGCATTGACGAGCTTGGAGCGGTTGTAGGCAGGTTCAGCGACCACATCGGGCGGCAGGGCCTTATTAATCTCGACCAGCTTGTCAGCGACGCGGTTGGCAACAATCCGACTGTTTTCTCCGGTGAGCATCAGAATGGTCGAAATGACCGCTTCCGAACCCGACTTGCTGCCCGATCCTGTGCGAACCGCGCCCCCGATCACAACCTGTCCGACATCGCGCACGCGCACAGGAACCCCGGCACGCGTGGTAATCACCGCATCCTCGATATCCGAGATCGAGCGCAACCTTGCATCAGCGCGGACGAGAAAGGATTCGCCTGCGCGACGCACATAGTTGGAGCCGGCCGAGAGGTTCGACCGCTCCAACGCATCGGCCAGTTCCGTCACGGAGACCCCGTAAGCGGCGAGCGAGGACAGGTTCGGCTCGACGACATATTGCTTCACATAGCCGCCGTTGGAATCGACCCCGGCGACACCCTGCACCGTCCGCATTTGCGGGCGGATGATCCAATCCTGCACCGTGCGCAGATAGGCCGCTTTGGCGAGCGACGTGGTAAGCGTCTCCCCTTCCGGCGTGAGATACGCTCCATCGGGTTGCCAGCCGGGCTTGCCCGCCTGTGTCGCTACGCCCTTCCCGTCAGGATGAGCGAAGGCGACGCTGAACATGAAGATTTCACCAAGGCCCGTGGTGAGGGGGGCCAGCTGAGGCTGGACGCCGGCAGGCAGCGCATCGGCCGCTTGCGCGAGCCGCTCCGTCACCTGTTGGCGCGCGAAATAGATGTTGGTGCTGTCCTTGAAGACGGCCGTGACTTGGCTGAATCCGTTGCGGGTCAACGATCTCGTCATTTCGAGACCGGGAATGCCAGCCAGCGCCGTCTCCACCGGGAACGTGACCTGCTTTTCCATATCGACCGGCCCGAGCGTTGGCACGAAGCTGTTGATCTGGACTTGCCGGTTGGTAACGTCGGGCACCGCGTCGATCGGCAGCAGGGTGATTTGCCAAGCGCCGAACAGCACGAGGAGGAAGGTTGCAAAGGCGACGAACCAACGTGCCCTGACCGAGAGGCCGAGGATGCGCCTGATCATTCTGCCGACTCCTTGCCGAGTTCGGCCTTGAGCAAGAACGCATTGGTGGTGGCGATCGGCGTGTTGACGGCGAGGCCGGCGACGACCTCGACCATGCCGCCGCTGCGCGTCCCGACGCGCACCGTCTGCGCCTTGAAACCTTGCGGCGTCCGCACGAACACCACCGTCCGATTGCCGAGGGTCTGGACCGCATCCTGGGGAACGGTGACGCCGCCGCGCGTTTCTCCCCCGCTGGCGAATATGCGGGCGCGGGCGATTTGCCCCGGCACGAGGGTGCTGCCACCGCCGGTTGGCGTCACCACCACCGTTGCCTGCCGCGTCTCGGGATTGACCACCCCGGTTGCCGAGCGGACCCGACCTTCGATCGTCTGCCCATCGTTCGTCGTAAGCTCGACCCGATCGCCTTCCCGCACTCGACCAGCATCAGCCGGAGGCAAGCTCGCCTCGATTTGCAGGCGGCGCGGATCGGCCACCCGGAATAGCTCGGTTTCAGCCTGGACGAATGCACCGAGGTTCCCCGGCGCGGACGTGATCCGGCCCGATATCGGGCTTACCACCGCCACGGAACGTCCGTCGCTCGCGACCCGTGCCGCCCCTGCGGCAGCGCTTGCGCGCCTTGCATCGGCCTGAGCGACGGCGAGATTGGCTTGTGCCGTCTCATAGTCCGCGCGGGGGATACGCCTTGATCCAGTAGCGTTCGTTCGCGCGCGAGCTGGCGGGAGGCCAGCGTCACCCGTGCCGCAGCCGCGCTGCGATCGGCGACGATTCCGGAAGCATCGCGGCTTTCGACGAGCGCGATCGTTTCGCCAGCGCGCACCGGATCACCAATCCGTTTGAATATGCGGGTGACGGTGCCAGCAGCACGGGCTGTCAGAACCGCTTCCGCATCGGGGGCTGCCTTGACCGTGGCGGAGGCCGGTATCGCTGCGTCGATTCCGCCGCCTGTGGCGGGCGCGACCGTGATTTCCGAGGTGCGAATACCGTCAGCCGTAATAACGATGACGTCAGGAGCAGCAGCGGGCTTTGCTTCTGCTGTTTCGACGGCAGGTGCGGACGGGGCGGTCAGACGGGCAATCCCGAAGCCCGTGCCCGCCGCAAGAACCAGCCCGATCGCAGCACCGGCATAAAGCCTGTTATTATTGTCGGTCATTGAATCGGTTCTCCGGCGAAGGTGCGGCCTGCCAAGCGAGCAAGGCTCGCGCGGGCTTCGAGACGGGCAATGCGCGCATCGAGGACGACGCCCCGCGCTGCCCCCAGGCCGTGTCTAGCGGCAAGCAATTCGACCAGCGGTGACTTTCCGGCCTGGTAGGCGATCCGCGCGAGCCGATATGTTTCGTAGGCCGTTTTCATGGCAGTGTCGGCCGCGGCCACGCGCGCGTATGCGGCTGTCAATTGTGCCACTCCAGCCTGTGCCGCCGCTTGGGCATCGTAGCGCGCCATCGCTAGTCGTGCATCGGCGGCGCGGAGTTCGGCTTGGGAGGCGGCGATGTTGCCGCGGTTGCGGTCGAAAATTCGCAGCGGGATCGAGACGCCGGCGACGGCCGCCGTGGCGTTGTCAAATTCGAGACGACGGACGCCGACAACGGCGGTGACATCGGCGTTGGTGCGCTTGCGTTCAGCCGTTACCCGGCGTTCGGCTGCGTCCCTTTCGGCCCGCGCCGAGAGATAGGTTGGGGCCTGTAGCGGGTCGATGGCCACCGCGATCGAAGCGCTCCCATCCTGATCGAGCAGCGATTCCGACAAGCCGGTATAAGGCTGTTCGACTCCGGCGAGCGCCGCAAGCCGGGCATAGGCCATGATGCGGTTCGCCTTGGCGAGATCGAGTTCAGCCGCAAGCGCATCGATCGCAGTTTCCGCCTGTAGCGAGCGCAGCCGGGCTTCCTTGCCCGCCCCTACTAAGGCGCGCGCGGCTCGTAGATCGGCCGTGGCTTCCTCTACCTCGTCTTCCGCGAGGCCAATGCGGCGATCCGAGATTTCTGCCGCCGCGTAGGCGCGCGCCAGATCATAGGCGTAAGTGACACGCGCATCGAGGTCGCGCGCACGCGCCGCAACGATACCAGCTTCTCCGGCCGCGATCCGCGCCGACCGCTTGCCGCCGATTTCAAACGGCTGGCTATATTGGAATGTCGTCTCGGCACCATTGAAGCCGCGATAGGGCGAGGAACCCGCCACATTCTCCGTTAATACACCGATCGTTGGATTAGGACGAGCACGAGCCTGTTCGGCGACACCTTGCGCGCGCTCGATTTCGGCTTCGCTTTCGGCAAGACGCGGGGCCGTGGTGCTCTGTCGCAGGAGAGCGGCGAATGGTGGTGCCGTTTGAGCACCTGCTGGGCTTACCAACGCTACGATCGAAGTCGCAGCCAGCAAGCCGGCGACCGCGAAGCGCGGCAGCCGGCCGATAAAGGCAGTCATGATATATTCCCTTTGAAGGCCGTCGTTCGATGCGCCGAAGGGGCGCGGAATCAGCTTCGCGGGGGTCGCAGCAGGGAGGTGGGATCGAGCGATCGTCCGAGAGTCATGGGCACTATCGACCAGATTGTTCGGATTGCGGGCATCGCGACCGTGAGGGCAATCGGAGGTGGGATATCTATCCCTCCCAGCACCGCATGAGCACTCAGGTGGATCGTATCTTCCGGGGCAGGCTGATGATGATCGCCGTCGTCATGGTCCAGTACCAAGGCATGGTCGGCGTCGTGAACATGGGGCTTGGCATCGTGCCACGTCGTCAGGCCGGACATCATCAACAGCGCCAGCACGGCCAGCAGCGTCGCGATCCGACGCCGCGCTTCAGTAGCATTGGCCCGCAAAGGATGATGGGCGGCAGTTCGCACGAATGCCGGTCTATCTCTCGAAACCCGGTGCGACAAGAACGAGCAAGCGTTCACCGTCGTGGCCAGCGTTGATGGAGATCGTCGATCACGAAGGCGTGCGCTCGCGCTTCATTGCCATGAAGCTCCCGCAGATGGGGATGGTCGGGCGCGAGGTCGCGATGATCGTGCTCAAGGGAGTCGGGATCGGCGCTGGGCCAGAGCGAGAGTGCCGCGATAGTCCCGAGCGCGGCAAGTGCCGCCATCGTGGCGAAGGCCGCTGACTGCCCGACATTGGCACCGAGCTGTCCGACCAGCGGGTAGCAAATCAACCAGGCACCATGACTGAGTGCGAATTGAGCGGCGAAAAGCGCCGGGCGATCGTCGGGATTGGCAGACCGGCGCAGCAGCCGCCCGCCGGGCGTGACGCTCATAGAATAGGCGATTCCGAGTGTGAACCACCCGACGAGCAGGATATGCCAGTAGGCGGGCGCACGCTCAAAGCTGGCGGTGAGGGCCGCAAGCACGGCAAGCCCAACCGTCATGGCTGCCGCCGCCCCGATCATGATCGTCCGATCGGAGATACGATCGAGGATACGGGGCAAGGTTAGCGCCGCGAGGATCGAGCCGCCGCCGAATGCCGCCAGCGTAAATGCCACGTCGCGTTGGGTAAGCCCGAGGTTCCCGCGCACGATGACGACGGTGTTGACGATCACCATCGAGCTGGCCGCAGCAGAGGCGAGCGTGACCGCCAGCAGGCCGCGCAGGCGAGGTGTTTTAAGGTAGATGCGCGTGCCGCGTGTTGTCTTGGCGTAAATGCCCCCCGCGCGTTGTTCCGATTTGGCGGCACGCGGCAGCACGCTCGTCACCACCAGCAGCGCCGAGCAGAGGAAGCCGATGGCTGTCCCTGAGAACAGCCAATGAAAGTTGATGACCGTAAGCAGGGCCGCAGCCAGGATCGGGCTGGTGAGACTTTCCATGTCGTAGGCGAGCCGGGAAAGCGACAAGGCGCGCGTATAGTCGCGTTCTTCCGGCAGCACGTCGGGGATGGTCGCCTGAAAGGTTGGGGTGAAAGCGGCCGAAGCAGACTGTAGAACGAAGATCAGCACATAGACCTGCCAGACCTGATCGACGAACGGGAGGCAGATCGCGACGGCCGCGCGAATGATGTCCATGCTGACGAGGAACGCGCGCCGGGGAAGCCGATCAGCGAATGCGCCAACGATCGGCGCGACGCCAATATAGGCGATCATCTTGATCGCGAGCGCGGTCCCAAGCACCGCGCCCGCACTGCCGCCGGCAATGTCATAGGCAAGCAGGCCCAACGCGACAGTCGCCAGACCCGTCCCGACGAGCGCGATCACTTGTGCCAGAAACAGATGGCGATAGGTGCGGTTGGCGAGAACGGCGAGCATGGAAAATCCTGTCGGAAGTCGCCTCCCCTATCCCCTAGGGGGGATATGTCAACGCATGGTGGACATGGTGCCGACCCGGTGTGAAGGAAGGGTATGAGCGACAATCATGTCCATTCGAGCCACCCCGCCATCGTCAAACGGCTCAACCGCGCCGATGGTCACTTGCGCAGCATTGTGGAGATGATCGAGGCCGGGCGGCCTTGCGTCGATATCGCCCAGCAGCTTCACGCGGTCGAGCGCGCAATCGCCAGCGCCAAACGCGCGCTCATCAACGATCACATTGACCAATGCCTCACCGACACTGCCGCCGGGGTTGGGGCCGGCAAGGCGATCGAGGAGTTCCGGACGATATCGAAATATCTATAGTCGAGCGAACCACTTAACCGCACGCGAAATATGCGGCCATGCCCACCATGTCGCCACGGTGAGGCCCAGGCCCCACGCCGCAACGATGATGACGATGGCGACCTTGCTGGAGGGTCGGTCGCGCCGCAACGCCGCAGCCGCGCGGAACTCGCTCAGTAGCGGCGGGGGAATCAGGCGGACCGCGAGAGCAATCCCGATCGGCACGAGGATCAGATCATCGAGATACCCGACAACAGGAATGAAATCGGGAATGAGGTCGATGGGCGACAGCGCGTGAGCGGCGACAGCGCCGGCGACGGAGGGGTCCGCGGATCGCGCGCGGCCAGCCACAACGCGATCACGTCGCGTTTCAGGCGTCGCGCCCAACGCTTAATGCTTTCGAGCATCGCGAAGTCATAGGTACACCTAGCTGACGTGTCGCCTACATGCGGACTGGATTGGGCAATGGTGTCACAACCGGTCGAGACTGTTGAAAAACCCGCGCTTGCGATAGCGGTGAGGGCGTGATTCACTGCGGGAGAGTGGCGAGGAGCGCGAGTATGATGGGTCGGCAGGTGGCGCAGGGCGCGCTGTTTTACGGGTTCCGGCTCGACGATCATGTGCCAGCCGACCACCTCCTACGTCGCATCGACGGGCTGCTCGACTTCAGCTTCGTTCGCGAGGCGCTGGCGACGAGTTATAGCGCGAACGGGCGACCCTCGATCGACCCGGAGCTGATGCTGCGGATGCTGCTGGTCGGCTACTTGTTCGGCATCCGCTCGGAACGGCGTCTGTGCGAGGAGGTGCATTTAAACCTCGCCTATCGTTGGTTCTGCCGGCTTGATCTGGCCGACCGGGTGCCCGACCACTCCACATTCTCCAAGAATAGGCATGGTCGCTTCCGTGCCTGCGACCTGCATCGCCTGCTGTTCGAGCAGGTGGTCGCACGGTGCGCTGCGGCCGGGCTGGTGGCGGGCCGCAATGTGGCGGTAGACGGCAGCACGATCATGGCCGATGCGAGCCGCGAGAAGAAGCTGAAGGGGGCCGATGCCGCGGACGAGCTTCGTGCCATGGAAAGCGTATCACGGCCCGTCGCCGAATATCTGGCGGCGCTCGATACCGCGTTGCCGCCAGATCCCGATGAACCGGCGCCTGTCGATCCAGCCAGCATCTCACCAACGGACCCGCAGGCGGCCCTTACCTGCAAGCACGGGCCGGCGCGCTACGCATACGCCATCAACCCGCTGCTGGACCTCGACACCGACTGCATCCTTGATGTGGAGGCCACGCCCGCACGCTTCTCGTCGGAGGTCGCAGCGACCCGCACGCTGGTTTCACGTGCCGGCACCAGGCTGGGCATCGCGCCCGAAAGTCTCGCGGCCGACAAGGCGTATGGCAGTGGCCCACTGCTCGGCTGGCTACTCAAGCGGAACATCACGCCGTACATCCCGGTCATCGACCGCAGCCGCCAGCGCGACGCCTTTTTAACCCGCGATGCTTTCCACTACGATCGCGAGGCCGACGCCTATCGCTGTCCGGCGGGCAAGCAGCTCAGCTACTGCGGCACCAGGCGCGCCAGTCAGGTCCGCGTCTACCGAAGCCATGTTGCCGATTGTGCTGGTTGCGAACTGAAATCCCAATGCACCACCGGTCGAAAGCGCAGCATCAGCCGCCTCGTCAGCGAGGATGCCCGCGACACCGTGCGCGCCCTTGCCGGCACCGACGCCTATGTGCACGCGCGGCGTCGAAGACAGCGGATCGAGCGCGTGTTTGGCCACCTGAAACGCAACCTGAAGCTACGAACACTTAAGCTGCGTGGCCTGTCAGGAGCTACTGAGGAGTTCACCATGGCGGCTGCGGCCTATAACCTCCAGCTGCTCGCCCGGCAGGTGGCGCCGGCCTGATACGAGCGCATCTTGCGGTGCCCGGCGTCGCCAGCCATCCGCTACGCCGTCACCACGCAAGCCTTTTTCAACAGTCTCCCTTGGTTTTGACACTGGGCGATTGGCTGCAATCGGTGGAAAACGCCTAGGCAGCTTTTCGGAGCCGACGGGCGGAGTCAGGACCTTCGATTAAGTAGTGCGGCGTCGCGGTACCCCGTGCGGCAACACTGAAACGTCAAACCACGAGTCCAGGACCCGCCGCTTTCGCGAGATGCACGCAATTTGCCGGCGTCGCGCCAAACGGCGTTATAGAGTCGTGCGCTTGGTCCGCATGTGTTATCTGTCGCAGATATCCGCGCAAATTGACGGTACGCATCTCCCCGGTCACCTGGCTTTCGCTTCGCGAGCCTCCGGTCTTACGAAGGGTAAGCAATGGCTACCCGGCCCCCAAACGATCTTGAAGACGCGGCTGTAAGCCTGACGCTGGCAGTCATTATTGCATCCCCGTCCCCGTTATTGCTGCTCGATGAAAATCTTGCCGTCGTGGGCGCGAGCGACTCGTTCTGCGAGGCATTCGGAATCGATCGGGCTACGGTAACGGGATGCGCACTGTTCGGCTTGGGCGCCGGGGAATGGGACGTCAGTCAGCTGCGTGCCTTATTGAGCGCGATAACCGCCGGCACACCGCAGGTCGTCGCATTGGAGATGGAACTCGAGCGCCCCGAAATTGAAGCACGATGCTTGATCATCACCGCACGACTCCTTGCGTATGAGGATATTGCCCAGCCGCGGGTTCTGTTTGCGGTCGCCGATGTGACGGATGCGCGCACCAATACAAAGGCTAAGGACGCGGCTATCGAGCACCTCGGCGTGCTTCTGAACGAGGTTCGGCATCGCGTCGCCAACAGTCTCCAGATCATCTCGGCCGTGCTGCTGCAAAACGCGCGGCGGACGATGTCGGCTGAAACGCGGGACCACCTGAAGGATGCGCATAATCGCGTAATGGCTGTTGCAACGCTCGAACGGAAACTCTCGGAATCTCCGAACGGTGGCGAGAGCGTCGAACTACGCACGTATTTCACAGATCTTTGCAAAAGCATCGCCGCATCCCTGATAAGCGACAATGACCATATTGCGCTGGTCGTAAAAGGTGGTGGACATGTCCCGTCGAGAGTGTCGGTCAGTTTGGGCCTCATCGTTACCGAACTGGTAATCAACGCACTGAAACATGCCTTCCCCAACGGTCGTGTCGGTAGGATCGAGATCGGCTACCAGGCTCATGGGCCGAATTGGACGCTGTCTGTCAGAGATGACGGGGTAGGAATGCCAAAGGAATTGCCCCTGACCCGAAGCGGGCTTGGCACCAGCATCGTTCAAGCCCTTGCCAGACAGCTTGAGGCAACAGTCGAGACGGTTCCTGCGGTACCAGGCACCACAGTTTGCATCGAGCACGTCCAGGTCGCGCTGGTAAGTGACCATGAGCCCGAACGTGCTCCCGCGATCTCCCCTGCCGAGGGGCTTTCGAGTGGGGAGCGCAATGCATCAGAAAGGTCGATCGCCAATGGATGCGCCACACTCCGCTGATCGCGGAAAAACGCTGATGATTGTGGAGGACGAGGTCCTTGTCGCAATGACGCTGCGCGATGAGTTCGAAGCCGCGGGCTTTCATGTTCTCGACTTGACTGACCGCCACGAACAGGCGGTCGCCGTTGCCCGCGAAAGCGCCCCTGACCTTGCGCTCGTGAACATTCAGCTGCGTGGCCGGGACGATGGAATCGGCCTGGCCAAGCATTTAAAAGCCCTAAAAATACCCGTGCTGCTGATCAGCGGGCAGGTTAGCCGTGCGCAATCTGCCAAGACTGTAGCTGTCGGATCGATGCCCAAGCCCTATAGCGCAGACGATATGGTCGAGGCCGTCACGTACCTCCTGGCTCATCTTCGTGGCGACGAGTCGCTGCCCCGCCCATCTGGGCTGGAAGTGTTCGACGAAACCACCGACAAACTAGAGGCGGCTCGATAGCAACGACTTTTGAGGATTGCGTAGAGCGGCCGGGCCGCACTCAGCCAACAGGGTCCAGATAATAAAGGGGTCGGTTCCGGGAGAGGGCGGAAAAGCACCCTAACGATATAAGTTCGGTTGATCAGCGGTTTACGAGGACCGTCCCAGTCGAACACATGTCTGTTTAGGACAGATCTTGGCCGCTAAAATCCGCCATTTCTCGACTGAAACACGGGATAGGTTCAACTGGGACATTGCAAACCGGCTTAGCGTGTCATTCCGCCCCCTGCCGGAACCGACCCCATAAAGCGTCCTAACGGGGCAGATTTGAGATATCGATCCGCATCGGTGGATTGAGCCAGTCTGGCTCGTAATATAAGTGGCAATCCTATGACGGTGTCAAACTGAACGGTGTGACACCAGCCCTTTTGACCTCGCAGAAACGGTCGTTCGCGGGAAGCGTCGACAGGGCAGTCGCAGCCAGCTCGCCCCAATCCCGAGCAGCATCTCAAAACCGTCTCCTGCATCGAGGCAGGATTCACACGCTCCACTATCTATGATAATGTCCTTTATCGGATGTAGAAATGAGGTAAAGAGCGGTCATGAATAGCTCCGAGGATCCCAAACCCCTCCCGGTCATCCAAGAGGCCCGTGCGCTGGCATTGATGCGCGGCGCGCTTGTCCTGCTTGATGAGGCGGGAGCGACGCTTGCCGCCTCCCGGCTTCAACACGCTATCGACACGCTCGATCCGCCACAGCCGGTTGAGCCCGAAGAATGAGCGCTTCGCCTTACCGCGTCCAGCTCACTCCACGGCCGATCGTCATCGATGCAGCCGGCCTGCCCGTCGCCAACTCGCACGTCGTCGAGATTACATTCCCCGGCGACGCGATCGAGACGATGCAAGGCCGGGTGAACACGATCGTCGGGCCGGGGGTCGCGAAGATCATTGTTGGCGATGCGACCGTTCGAGGCGTGCCGCTGTGTTGAACATCCGCCTTGCCGAACCCACCGACTTGGCTGCAATCGCAGCGTTCGATGCCTTTCCGGGTGATCGCATCATCGAGATCGTCGAGCGCCGCATGCTCGTCATCGATATCGACGGCCGGGCGCAGGGCTACACCTCATGGCAAAAGAACGGCTGCATTGGTAAGGACTATGTCAACAAGCTGGTCGTCAGCGAGGCCTGCCGGGGCAAGGGCTTGGCCAAGCAACTGATTGCGGCACTCAATACGGTTTTGGTCGGCAGGGTGTTTATTTCTACGCCCGCCAACAACATCGCAGCTGTCGGATTGCTGGATGCCACCAGCTGGGTGCCGGCAGGTGAGATTGTAGGCCTTCTTCCTCTCGGAGAAGCCGAGGTTTTCTTTTACAAAGACTTGTGGCCGGAGCAGGCGTCATGAACCAGCTCGTCGCCCTGCCCTCGCCTGCGTTCGTGCTGCCGACATTGGTCGCCGCAGCCGGCGATCGTGCGCAGCTCCGATTCGTCGAGTTCTTCGCCGTCACCATCCGCAACCCGCATACCCGACGCGCCTACGCGCGGGCTGCGGTCGAGTTTCTGGCATGGTGCGAGGTGCGCGGCGTGGCGTCGATGGCTGAGGTACAACCGCTTCACGTTGCAGCGTGGATCGAGCAGCTCGGGCGCGAGGTGAGCGCGCCGACCGTGAAGCAGCGGCTCGCCGGCGTCCGTCACCTGTTCGACTGGCTGGTAACGGGTCAGGTCATACCGACGAATCCGGCCGCATCCGTGCGTGGACCAGCGCACAGCGTCCGGCGCGGCAAGACACCGGTGCTGGCACCCGACGAGGCGCGGCGGTTGCTCGACGCGATCGATGTTGCCACGCCGGGAGGGCTTCGCGATCGGGCGCTGATAGGGTTGATGGTCTATTCGTTCGCGCGGGTCGGCGCGGCGCTGGCGATGCGCATCGAGGACGTGTTCGTACAGAACCGTCGTTTGTGGGTTCGGCTGCATGAGAAAGGCGGCAAGCGCCACGAGATGCCATGCCATCACAATCTGGAGGAGTATCTGATAGCCTATATCGATGGGTGCGCGCTGCGCGAGGATCGAAAAGGACCGCTGTTCCGCACGATCGGGCGCGGCACCAAGCGATTAAGCAATAGCCCCCTGCCCCAGGCCAGCGCGTTCCAGATGGTTCGTCGCCGTGCCAGCGCGGCCAAGATCGAAACGGCGATCGGCAACCACTCGTTCCGCGCAACTGGGATCACCGCCTATCTGAAAAATGGCGGGACGCTGGAGCGGGCCGCAACAATGGCGAACCACGCCTCCACCCGCACCACCCAACTTTACGACCGCCGACCCGATGACGTGACGCTCGACGAGGTTGAGCGCGTGCTGATCTGATATACGAGTATACCCGTATACAGGCTTGTCGAGTGTGTATTAGATAAGTACGTCCAACCCGTGTTTCTGGACGACGGCCAGCAATCGACGCGCGACGCCGTTAGGCTTCATGGCTCCAGCTTCCCACCGTCGAACCGTGCCGGGGCTGACGTTGAGGAGGTGTGCGAACGCTCTTGGCCCGGCGTCGTTGTCCTCGCGGAGCCGTCTTATGTCCGCCGGAGAGAAGATCGGCGGCGGGGGCGGATAATCCTCGATTTCGGTCAGGAGCGCTGCTCGGAATGCTGGGTCCGCCTCGACTCGGGCGCGCACCGTATCATCGAAGTTGCGGGTGAGAGCCATCACGATAGTCCTTTGGTCGTTCACCTGCTCTTGTTCGAGACCGCGTGACGCGCCAATCGGTGCGGTTCAGGCCGCGGCCGTGAAGTTGCCAATCTCGACCGACCGATCGGGGAAGGTCGCGGTGATGTGCAGCTCGCCGCCCATCGCCGCGATCAGGTCGCGCAAGGTGCTGACCTTCATGTCGGGGCGGCGGACGAGCTTCGATATGGCGGGCTGCTGCACCTCCATCACGTTTGCCAGCTCCTCCTGACTGATACCCAGCCCCTCGCGCAGCTGTTCGAGGCTGACCATTTCAGCCGTCAGTTGCGTTTTGCGCGCCTCGTTACGCGCGCGGCGTTCGGGGCTCCAGTCCTTCGTGAGATCGGCAAACGGGCGATGTCCGCTCATTTCAACAATCCTTCCTGCCGCAGTTCCTTCAAATGCACGTCGTAGAGGTCGTCCGCGACCGGGATCATCCGCTCGTAGAAACGGTCGTCCCCGGTCTTGTCGCCCCCGATCAGCAGGATCGCCGATCGCCGCGGATCGAAGGCGTAGAAAATACGCAACGGCCGTCCTTCGCTTTGAATCCGCAGCTCGCGCATGTGCGAATGCCGCGAATTGTTGATCCCCGACGAGTGCGGGAAGCGCAGGCTTGGCCCCTGCCCGAGCAGCAGATCGACCGTGAAGTCGATCGCATCCTGGTCGGCTTCGCTCAGGTCTACAAACCAGCCGCCAAACTCGTCGGTATTCTCAACCTCCCAGTTCATTGGCGTGCATATTCCATACGTGGAATATAAGCGGGATTGCTTGCCAGATCAATAAGGGCCAGGCGCGCCCATGCGGGCCGCGCTCTATCTCCGCTGAAGCTCCGACCGAGCCGCCTAGCGGCGTCTCGTCCCTGACGGGCAACGATCGCTCGCGCGACGCGGGGCTACACCGTCGGGACCGCGCACAAATGGCTTGAGACAGCCGGCGCGCCGCTATGCCCAATCTTGGGCCATGGCGCATGCGGCATGATCCGCTGATGGTGACGACGATTCAGAGCAGTGATGCTCCCCCTTTCCTTTAGTATACTGCATCAGTATACAAGTATAAGATTATACCAGTAGGAGGGTAGC